>MHRX01000017.1:10126-13408 GCA_001822655.1 Candidatus Taylorbacteria bacterium RIFCSPLOWO2_01_FULL_45_15b | reverse complement strand
CTCTATTGACTGTCAATTTACCGCAGTAAAGAAAGAAAGGAGATTGTGATGGTGGAGGACGCATGGATGAATAATCCCACGAAAACAAAATTCCGCCAAACAGCGGAATTTTTTATACTCTGCCTGAACCGTTCACGTCATCAATGCGAACGACTATTTCTGCTTTGAGCGTCGAAGAAATGCCGGTACCGCGCTCCAATCATCATCAGTGTCTTCAACAATCGGGATCGTCTTTTTTTCTTCCGGCGGCTGGTGGTGAATTTGCGGAGCGCCTCGGTGTTTTTCCGACTCAACTTCAGTCGCCGAAGGCGTTGTCTGCTTTGTCAAAAACGACGCATACCCTCTTCCTTTTCTGTCGTCACCATTTTCACTCTTGTCCATTTGGAAGATAGCTTTTTTCAGCATCGCTTCGGGAAATCCGGAAGCGATAACCGTAATTTTTATCTCATTTTTCTTTAGCTTGTCGTCGCGAACTGTTCCAAAGATTACTTTTGCATTCGGATCGATTGATTCGGTAATTATCTTCGCGGCATCCTGTATCTCGAACATGGTAAGGTCGTCGCCGCCCGCGATCGAGAAGAGAACTCCTTTTGCCCCATTGATGGAAAGATCGAGGAGGGGAGAGTTGATCGCCATTTTTGCGGCATCCTCCGCTCGCTTCTCGCCCGATGCAATGCCTATTCCCATGAGAGCCGATCCCGCGTTTTCGAGAACTGAACGAACGTCAGCGAAATCTACGTTGATGATACCCGGTGTTGTGATGAGATCCGAAATACCCTCTACGGCCTGCTTCAATACTTCGTCGCAAAGCGCAAACGCTTGTCGCGCCGTCGTGTCTTTTGAAACAGTGTTCAAAATCCTGTCGTTTGGAATGACTATAAGCGCGTCTACCGATTTTCGAAGTTCCTCAAGGCCTTGCTCCGCAAACTTCAGTCTCTGCTGTCCTTCGAAGAAGAAGGGTTTCGTCACAACCCCAACGGTTAGTACTCCCATTTCTTTGGCGATTTTTGCGACGACCGGCGCGGCTCCTGTTCCCGTTCCTCCACCTTTTCCGCAGGCAATGAAGATCATGTCCGAACCTTTCAGTGCTTCTTGGATTTCCTCCTTGGTTTCTTCGGCCGCACGCTTACCAAGCTCCGGGTTCATGCCTGTCCCCAAACCTTTGGTGAGATTTTTGCCGATATGAATCTTTCGCTTTGCCATGGAGTTGTGCAGATCCTGCGCGTCTGTATTTACCACAATGAATTCAACCCCTTTCACCTTGGAGTTGACCATGTGATTTACCGCGTTCTTACCGGAGCCTCCTACACCGACTACTTTAATGCGTGCGAAAGCTTCAACTTCTGGTGTTACTTGTGGCATGATTTTATAATTTTAATTTTTTGGCAGTGCTAAAAAACCTTGAGCATCGGCTCGCTTTGGGCTAATTTGTCTCATCATACCAAAAGGTTTTTTAAAAAGGAAATACTTGACCGTACTTTGGCATTGTAGTATAAATGACCATAGAAAGATCCGCTAAAACAAGGAGTCAAATTATGGATGAACAAGATCGGTTGATCATGGTGCGTCTTCAGTTTCAATGTGACGGGACTGACTGTCTCAAATATGGCCCCGGCAAGTATGTACATCTTTATCGACATTTGATTCAGGAGGGAGTGGTGCTCACTTTGAAGATTGACGGACATGATGTCGATCTGAAGGTGGAGAGAGTGAGAGGGCACATCAGTCAGGGGATCAGCGGGATCAATCAGTCTATCTCTACCACTCTCTACGTGAGCGAATTTGCTAGGATACGAAAAGGAAAAGGTGCGCATCATTCGGAGGATATCAGAGAGACTGAACATACTGCGCCTCAAAGATCGATTTCGGAACTTGTTGGTGCAGATCGCTCTTGGTCTACGATGAATATGGTATAGACGACCTCTGGCAAGCAAACAGTTTCTGAAAGCGCGTGAGAACATCGTAAATAAAACACATCTAGTGATGTGTTTTTTATTGTGAGAACTGTGAGATATGTGCGTCCAAGATTTAAGGTAGGAATTGCTTCAGCCATCGAATAATTTTTTCTTTTATGTTGTTTTCCGGTTTAATGCCGATGGATTCTTCCGCGGAGCCAGTGTGGCCAATGACGGTAAGGCCGTAAGCAACAGTCCATGTCGAATCCTGCACGGTTGGTTTTTGTGCAGGATTCTGAACGATCGCAATTTTTGAGGGAAGTCGGAGACTGATTTTCGCAAAATCTTCTATATCGCTGATGCGGGCGCCGCCGCCCGTCAAAATTATACCGGCGGGCAATAGTCCGTTTCGGCCTATTTTTTTTAAGTGCGACTCGATGAGCTCAAAAATGTCGCTCAAGCGCGCTCCGATAATCTCCTCCAATTTTTTCCGCGGATATGGAGAAGAAGCGAAATTTCCGACTTTGAGGCCTTCCGCCTCCTCGATAGCGATCTTGAAACCAAGAGCGATATCATTCGTGATGTCGTTTGAGCCGATTGGGAAGACGTCAAGAGACACCGGCAAATTATTCTCATAAACGATAATGGAAACGGTCTCCGCTCCGATGTTTGCGAGTATGCATCCGGCAAGTTTCTGTATTTTTGTTAGGCTGACGAGACCCGCGGCGACAGGGGAAGCTATCACATCCTCAACCCTTACACCGGCCGCTTCCGCACATTCGATCAGGTCATTTACGTGGTGTTCAAGGCATGTGATGAAGAGCATTTTAACATCAAGCCTCACACCCTTCATGCCCTCCGGATATCCAAGCGCCGCGACACCGTCTATCTTGTATTGGATAGGCACAGAGTGGATTATTTTCCTGTTTTGCATCAGGGGCCGCGGTATGTCGTTCTCGGCTATCTCGTGAACCTTTTCAATGTCGAGCGCTGTAATTTCAGAATCAGCGCGCGTAATCATGGTGGAACCGATCGAAACAATTGAACCGAGGCCGATACCGCCGATCGAAAGATAGACGGTCTTGATCTTCTGTCCCGAGGATTTTTCCGCTTGTCGGATGGCTAGCTTCAACGAACGGATTACTTCCGGGGCGCTTACCACATATCCGTGCCTAAGGCCGCGGGCCTCCGCGAATCCGGTTCCAAGCACACGCGGAAAAAGGCGTTCCTTTGCATTTTGCGCTTCGGTTACTACAGCTTTTATTTGGTAGCTTCCTACGTCAATTCCTACGGCAACGCTTCGCGACATTGGGAATAAATTATGAGGACCGATATTATATGCCGAATTTTTTTCGGATCTTCGATTCTTCGTGCTCCATTGTACTAC
>MHRX01000017.1:1435-10111 GCA_001822655.1 Candidatus Taylorbacteria bacterium RIFCSPLOWO2_01_FULL_45_15b | reverse complement strand
CTTCGTGCTCCATTGTACTACCGTGGTCGTGCCCTTTCAAATGGATAAGGCCGTGGATAAACAGGAATTGAACGAAATTTTTTGGTTTGCGAGCAAATTTCATTGACTCAATTTCCGCCTCTCGCAATGAAATGTATATTTCGCCGGTTGCATGGTCGAGCGGAAAAGTTAAAATGTCTGTCGCTTCGTCGCGTCCGCGATAAGTTCGGTTAAACTTTCTTATTTGCCTGCTCGTGGTAAAAATGAGGTTAAGATTGTATTTTTTTCCAAGTGCCGCATCTTTCATCTTACGAAAAGGCAGACCTGAAAAATCGGATCTGCCTTTTGATTCATAAAATATTTGGAACGCGGCCCGAGGCGCTTTCATACTATCGAGGGGCTTTTTCCGTCATCTTGCCAAGCTTTATCAAGCGATCAATTTCGGCCCTGCGAATCATTTTTTTTAGGGCTTTTTTCTTTTTGGTGTATTTCGATGGAAGGCGCTCTTTATAACGGAGAGAGCGGACGCGATTTAAGACACCAGAACCCTGCACCCGCTTGGTGAATTTCCGCAAGGCGCTGGTATTATTTTCACTGCCTGTCTTTGTTATTTCTACGTTTATCATGGAGAGAGAATATATCATAAGAAAAATAATAAGCAAGATTGAGTCTCCTCCCATACATAATGAGCCTCAAATGATTGCGCATGGCGTTAAGAAATATCAAAACGAGTTTTGACGCGCTACATTGTGATTGATGATTTTGGGGTGATATGATCGCAGTCCCTTTATACAAATCGAAAAAATGGAAATTTTCTCCGTACCTCTTCGCTACTGACTCCTATCAAAAGCCGGATGACTTTTCTGCCTATATCTTTATATCAATTTTATCTTCTTCAAATACTCTGGCAGATTGGAAAGTAAAATAGTCTCTTGCGAATGAGATGTGAGACTCCGTACTATAACTGAATTTTCCATAGCCTCTTTCTGACCGATAATAAAAGCAAAGGGAATCTTCAAAGACTCGGCAATCTGAAGCTGGCCGATCATTTTATCTTTCGCGATGGACTGCGTTACAGGCAGTTTGTATTTTCTTAGCATGTCAAGCACTTCGATACTTTTCAGCTTGGCGTTATACCCGAGCTGTATGAAATATATTTTCGGCTTAACGTCGCGAACCTGTATTTCTTTTATGTCGCACTTTTCAAGAAATATTGTGGCGCCTATCGCTCCCAGCTCGCGTCGAAATCCAAGCTTTCTTGAAAGCTCGTTATAACGTACTCCTATTGCAAGTCGGCGACCATCGGAGCTTTTGAATTCAAATATGGTATGCGAGACGAGTTTGCGAGAGACGAGAAGAGTCGGATCGATAGTAAATGGCAAGGCCATTTTGTCTAGAAATTCGAGCACCTCGCGAAAGTGTGTTCTACTTGCCTCGGACAAAAAAGAGACAGATTCAGGCATGGCGGTTCTGAACTCGCGGCATTTCACGTCATCGCAAACAAGAATATCGAATTCCTCCGCCTTGAGGCTTTCACGGCATGGCGCGTGTATGGCGTCCGTAAATTTTCTTGCGTGAGCATTGAATTCTCGCGCGAACCTCGCGCTGGATTCCTTGTCGCCGACACTATTAAGGCAAAATACGAAATTTTTGTACCCTTCAGATTTCAGGATTTCTTCGGTCGCTTTAATTAGTGTGGCTTCGGCAATGCTCTTTGCGGTTCCCAGAATGTCGAGATGAATTTCGTGTATTTTATCTGATTTATTTTGAGTCGCCTTTTTCGCATCACACTCGTAGTATGTCAGTACAGGTTGTGGCCAAGAGTTCATATTTTCCTCTTCATACGCGCGGAGCAACGCAACTTTTTCTTCGATTGAGACACCGGAATCGGATACTCGCGCAACTTTTTTTCCCAGGATTTCCTCGGTCTTTTGGTGATCTGACTTTTGAATACTTGGTTTGGAGATAGGCTTGAATCCATAAAATACGGCAATGTCGGCACACTTTTTCGATCCAACGCGCACGTTTGCTAGCTTGGAAATAGGTTTGGAAACCCGAATGTCAGTTTTGGCGAATGTTTTACTCATTAGAAGTTGCTGACTGGTATTCTCCGGGGAAAATACTTATTGAGGTTGGCGGAAAAAGCCTGGCAAAGGGTCGCCCAACGATGAATTCTGCTTTCAATGGCCCCCAGAATCTGGAATCCGAGCTTTCTGGTCTGTTGTCGCCAAGCACAAAATACTCATTCGGCCCCATTTTTGTATTAAATGTCTCGAACGAATGGTGTGTAAGGTAAGGTTCCTGAAGAACAATACCTCTCGGGTGTCCCTCGTTTGAAATCGATATCCTTCCTTCTTCAAAATGCACTGTTTCGCCAGGCAAGCCGACTATTCGTTTAATGAAAAATTTAGTCGTATCTTTTGGGTATCTAAAAATTACCACGTCTCCGCGTTCCGGCTCTCCGACGCGGTAAGAGATTTGATCAATGATTAAGTAGTCGCCGTTTCTGAAAGTCGGATCCATTGATTCGCCGCTTACGATAAATGGTTTTGCTATGTACAGTCTGATTGGGACTACGATTACGAGAGCTATCACGATAAAACGAATCATTTCATACAGGTCAAACTCTTTTTTCTGATTGGTTGATTCGTTTTGCATTTTTGAGAAGAAACTAATGCACGAATTGTAGTACAAAGGATACATTGACACAAGATAAATAAGAGTGTTCTTCTAATTTTCTCTAAAGGATGGGCTTACTTGGAGAGATGTAACGAGCATTTCAATATAAAGGAAAAAGAATTTGACTTCCAATTCTCACGTCCTATCATGAATGGCAGGATTTGGTCATTGAAAAAAGGTACCCATGAAAAAAGAAATCGTAATCAAACGGAGCGACTTCTTGTGGAGGTTTTACTGCAAGAATTTCACAGTGAATGGGAAAGAAATTCAGGAGCCGAAGAATCTCTGCAATTATTTCTGGACAGCAATCGCAGGAATAATTCAGTGGTTCGCCAAGGAGGTGAAATTGAGGCTGTTGTGGGGCTATTTTTGCTTGGCGGCGATCATAGTGCTCGGATCTGTAAGCCTTTTCCCTCATCAGTCAGGACAGGAGCCGGGGCAAGTCGCCAGGATCGTTATTATGACTCTCGGAGGAATTCTCGGGATTCTCTTGTCCGCCGCTGTGGTTGCGAGCACGATGAGATTACTCGAGAAAATCAAGCAGAAGGTTCGGCAGAATCCCCGGTTGCAAGTTCTTGTTTTCCTCCTCGTCCTTCTGGGATTAGTCGCTCTCTATAGTGCCGTTCGCTTTCGACACAGGTCATTGGCAGAGGTACTGGGAGAGCCACGGACCATTCATTGTCTCCTCTGCGTACGTCGTTTCATCGCTCGTATTCCTCGGATTTCTCATGACCGTTCTTGGGATTTTTTTCCCGAACGTTTATAGGAAGATTGGCAGAGTGTTCGATACGATCGAAGCATACTTCGACGCGAAGAAGCACGGGGTGTGCCCTCCCGTGACACCTCCCTCCGATTTTAAAAAATGAGGCGGTAAAAGACGATTCAGAAATCGTCTTTTTTATTTCCTTGTTTCCTATATAATCTTTCCTATGAAACTCATCATCTTAGGTCTTGGAAATCCCGGCGAGGAGTACGAAGGAACTCGTCATAATACCGGCCGGATGCTTGTTGATGTACTCGCAAAAAAAATGAAATCCGCAGATTGGTCGTTTGATGCCAAAACAAAAACATGGGCAAGCGTGTACAAGGATAAAAAAAATGAAATTATTTTTCTGAAGCCCGACACGTTCATGAATAAATCAGGCGCCGCGGTATCCTCGGTCATTTCTTCGCCAAAAAAAGCTGAGACGCTGATTGTCATCCATGATGACCTCGATCTTCCCATCGGTACGATAAAAATGAGCTGGAACAGAGGGTCCGGGGGTCACAGGGGTGTCGAATCGGTAAAACGTGCCGTAAAAACCGAAGGCTTTTCCCGACTTCGAATAGGAATTTCAAAGGCCGCGGCAAAAGGGGGAGTCAAAAAACCGCAGGGCGAGAAGGACGTGGGCGATTTTATTCTCGGTAAATTTAAACCGCTTGAGGAAAAAGCGCTTTTACTTGCGTCAAAAAAAATATTTTCCGTAGTGGAGACATTTCTCGAACGCGGACGCGATCAGGCGATTGCCGTAGCGAATACACGCTAGAGCTGACTTTTTTCAAAACCTCGCCACACTCGACGTCTTTGAGTATTGCGCCGGTTATGCTAGCGAAGGTTAGTAAATAAAAAGCCCCAAACAGGCTTTTTATTGTCTAGCGATACGAGAGAAATGAAAAATTCCTATTTTCATTTCCGAGTGAGCGACGACAACAAAAGGTTGAGGTGCGAACACTTGGAGCCCGCCCGTATCGAAACGATACGTTTCGGGCGGGCACCGAAAGACCTTGAGCCCGATGACCATCGGAGCGAAAGGTGTACTGAACGTGTAACGTTTAAAGCCCCTCCCCTCCCTAGGCCGCCCTGCGGCAGGGGTAGGCTGGGGCGGTGTGAGCGAGTCTTCGAGATCCACATGGGTCCAGGGCTCCCGCCCGTACCGAACAGTACCCGCCAGAATGATCCTGATCGGGCTGGCGTTCGGGCGGGTGCCCTGGGGTTTAATACCTTTTATTGCAAGAAGACGGCGTTTGCCGACTATTGTTTTGGGATGTCCGGAACAGAAAGTGCCATTTTTTGCTCTTTGGGATCAAAGAGTGTTATTTTGAATTGGTACGATTTGCCAAGTTCCAATTTTTCACGGAGTTTGTCATCACCTCCGAATTCGGATACGTGTACGAGACCAGCAATTCCTTCTTCTATTGAAGCGAGTGCGCCGTGTTTGTTGTATTTTATTATCACGCCCGAAACCACGTCATCTTTTTTATATTTTTTTGCTCCTTCAACCCACGGATTCGGCTTAAGTGCTTTTACTGAAAGTGAAATTTTACCGTCCTTGATCTCAATGACCTTCACGCGGACATTGTCCTTCACTTTGAAAAGGGTTTTAGGATTTTCGACAAGCGCCCAATCGAGTTCGGAGATGTGCACAAGCCCCTCAAGACCCTCCTCAAGTTTTACGAAGATACCGAAATCGACAATACCGGTAACTTCACCCTCAAGTATGCCGCCGACCACGTATTTTTCGATTATTTTTTCCTTATCTTTTTCTACAGGATTTTTTTCAGAGAAAATAAGTTTTCCTTCCTTAGGAGATGCAGAAATGATAGATACCGAAATTTTCTGGCCGATAAGTTTTTTTAATTCTTCGAGTATTCGGTCCTTATCGCCGTCTTCAACGCGCGGGTAGTGTTCGGTCTTCAGTTGCGAAGCAGGCAGAAATCCCTGGATTCCCTGCCACTCTATAATCAGCCCGCCTTTGTTCGCCTCGGTAACAGGGAGCTCAAGGACTTTTTTCTGTTTGATCGCATCTTCCGCCTCGGACCAGATGAGCGCCTGACGAGCTTCCTTTAGCGACAATTCGAAGTATCCTTGCGGGTGGTTCGTGTCTACGACCTTGGCGGCGATAATGTCGCCCTGGTTCATCTTCTTTATTACGTCTTTTGCGTTTTGATATTCTCGGCCGTAAATAATTCCGGTTCCTATAGGAGAGAGATCAATGTAAACACCCGACTTGTCGATCGTGATAACTTTTCCTTCGACGATATCGCCGAGAGACGGAGGCACGGGACTTCCTTGAAACATCTGGTGGAGCGGGTGCGCCTCATCACCGGAGAGTTCTTTATTTTTTGTCTTTATTTTTTTTGGTTTCTCGACCACTGCGGGGGTCGGTGTGGGATTTATGAGCTTAGACGGGGGAGCGGAAATCGGCAACTGTTCTGTAATCGTAGCGGGAGAGATATCTTTGTCGCTGGTCTGAAGGGCGTCTTTTGTGGCCACTTCTTCTTTTTTTACGGGGGAAGGGTCTCTTCGGAGTTTAAATAATTTCATAATAAACGTAATGGGACAAAGAAATGCTGTCGCTTTCTAATTCGAAGCGCTTCTTCATCAATGCGGGCGAAATTTTGCATTCAGCCGAAGCCGAAAACGGGTTAATTCCGCCCTGGTTGTTAATTACCTTGAAACCGAGCATCTCTCGCCGCTTCATTTCTCAATTCTGATGAAAAATAATGAGATTAGTAAAATTCAATCTCTAACTAACTGTGCGGGGACAGGTGCTTGGCAGGTATTTCTCGTAGTATATGGATTTTTATTGAAAGCGCAATTACCTCCGGTTTCGAGTGGACTATTGTGATCCATTAAAATTTGGTATGATTTCTGTCATGATCGCAACCTATTTAGGAGCGGAATTTTTTAAACTGCAACACGGCGAAACGGTTGTCGCTTTTAATCCGCCGTCTAAGGAATCAAAACTCAAATCTTCAAGATTTGGGGCTGACGTTGTTTTTGTTACGTTACATGATTCTGACATGAACGGAAGCGACACCCTCGGATTCGGGGACAGGCAGGGCTTTTTGGTGGACGGTCCCGGTGAATATGAGGTCAAAGGGATTTTTATAAACGGATTTATTTCCGAATCAATGTACGGCGGTAAGAAGAGGATCAACACGATATATCGTCTGACGCTAGATGGGATGGAAATTTGTTTTCTCGGCGCGCTTTCCGGAGAAATTGACAAAAAAATAATCGAGGATCTCGATACAGTGGATATCTTGTTTGTTCCGATTGGGGGAGAGGGGGTGCTTGATCCTGCGTCTGCATACAAGACCGTTTTACAATTGGAGCCGAAAATAGTTATTCCAATGCACTATGGCGAGATTGGCGGAGGCGATGCGCTGAAGCGTTTTCTCAAGGAAGGAGGAAGTGAGAAAGCGCAACATGTCGAAAAACTGACCGTTAAAAAGAAAGACATCGAAGGTAAAGAAGCCGAAATAATTGTCATAGATCCCGCTTAAGACAATGCATAAGTTTATTCAAAATATTCACAAAAAACCAGAGCATACGAGACGGCGTATTGCCGGAATCTCTTCGGTCGCTATTTTTCTTTTAATTCTTGGGGCATGGGTGGCTACCGTGCCCGGGCGGATAGCGAGGATTAACGGTTCGGCGCCCGCTATCGTCGAAGGGGAATCTCCTCTCCAAAATCTTCGCGCAAGCGTTAAGGATGGATTTCAGAGTATACGTGATGGTTTCTCGCAATCTGCCGGCACATCAGGTGATTTTAACGATTCTTATAGTTCAGAGGACGAGGCGACTTCATCCGATGCCGTCATTTTGGAGGATGAAAATTCAGCATTTTGATAGGAGATAGTTTTTGACGTGCATTGAGAAGGAAGGTGGCGGCTACCCTGATATTTTGTTACAATAAGAAGCACGTATGGCTGACAAAAAGAAACCTGATTCTGAGGGTGTTCCCGCTGTGCCGCCGCCACATCAAAATGTTGTAGCGCGAAATATCAGTACGGAAATGCGCGAATCGTATCTTGATTACGCGATGTCGGTGATTACCGCGCGCGCTCTTCCGGATGTGCGTGACGGACTGAAACCGGTGCACCGCCGAATTCTTTTTGCAATGCATGAAAAGGGACTGACGGCGAGCGCAAAATTCCGAAAGTCCGCTGTGGTGGTCGGAGATGTGCTCGGTAATTTTCACCCCCACGGCGATGTGGCAGTGTATGACTCCATGGTCAAGATGGCTCAGGATTTTTCGATGCGTTACCAGCTGGTTTTGGGACAGGGAAACTTTGGAAATGTCGATGGTGATCCTCCTGCCGCTATGCGTTACACGGAAGCAAAAATGTCCAAACTTTCCGCAGAGCTTTTGCGCGATATTGAAAAGGAAACAGTGGAGTGGCGTGCAAATTATGACGGCACCAGAAAAGAACCTACCGTCTTGCCAGCCGCTGTCCCGAATCTTTTATTGAATGGAACTTTGGGAATTGCCGTCGGGATGGCAACCAATATTCCTCCGCACAATTTGCGCGAAGTCGTGGACGCGACGGTGCACCTTATTGAAAACAGCGACGCTACCACGGAAGACCTTCTGAAATTCGTAAAAGGACCCGATTTCCCAACCGGCGGGACTATGTTTGGCGAACAGGATATTCATCACGCATATGCGTCAGGACGCGGCGGCGTCGTCGTGAGGGGAGACGCGGAGATTGTTGAAACGAAGTCTGACACTTATCAGATCGTCATTACCTCCATTCCGTATCGTGTGAATAAAGCCGATCTCATTATGGCCATTGCGGAGCTGGTTCGCGAGAAAAAAATAGAGGGTATCAAAGGGCTTCGTGACGAGTCAACTCGCGACATTCGGGTTGTAATTGATTTGAAATCCGGTAGCTATCCGCAGAGCGTTCTAAATTATTTATACAAGCACACACAGCTCGAAGAGACATTTCATTTCAATACAGTGGCGCTTGTTGACGGTGTGCCGCAGACGCTGTCGTTGAAGAGCGTGCTTTCGGAATTTGTAAAGCATCGCCAGACTGTCGTCCGTCGCAGGACGGAATATGATCTTCGCAAGGCCGAGGAGCGCGAGCATATTTTGCTTGGACTCAAGAAAGCGCTTGATCATATTGACGAGATCATAAAACTTATAAAAAAATCGAAAGACGCGCCCGAAGCGCACGCGAATTTGATGAAGCAGTTTCGGTTTTCTGATAAACAGGCCCAAGCGATTCTCGACATGAAGCTTCAGC
>MHRX01000017.1:0-1422 GCA_001822655.1 Candidatus Taylorbacteria bacterium RIFCSPLOWO2_01_FULL_45_15b | reverse complement strand
CGAGCGCAAGAAGATTGAGGACGAATTGAAGGCCATTCAGGAACTGATTGAGAAATTGAAAGCGCTTCTTGCGAGCGCGAAGAAGATCCTGGGCGTCATCAGAGACGAACTTGTCGAGATAAAAGATAAATATGGTGATGACCGTAAGACAAAAATCGTACGTTCTGGTGCCAAAGATTTTTCACCGGAAGACGTTATTCCTGACTCCGAAAGCGTTTTGGTGCTGACCGCCGGAGGCTATATAAAACGAACCGCGCCCGATGAGTATAAAAAACAAAAACGGGGCGGTGTCGGAGTGGTTGACCTCGATACCAAAGAAGAAGATTTTGTCCAGCACTTTGTAACGACAAATGCACATAGCGATCTTTTGTTTTTTTCCGATACGGGCAAGGCATACCAGATGAAAATGTACGAGATTCCGGAAGGACGTCGCGCGACAAAAGGAAAATCCATTATGAATTTTCTCCAGCTCTCGCAGGAAGAAAAAATAACATCCGTTCTGCCGATGCCGAAGGAAGTCAAAAAATCGGGATTGTCTCTTATGATGATCACGAAAAACGGCGTCGGTAAGCGCGTCGTCGCGGAAAATTTCCACGATGTTCGTCGTTCAGGACTTATCGCAATTAAGCTTGATGAAGGAGACGAACTTATGACAGTTAATTTTGTTGACCGCGGAGATGATATCATCGTCGCAAGCAAGATGGGACAGGCTATACGCTTTAAAGCTGACGGAATAAGGGAAATGGGCAGAAATGCGGCAGGTGTAAGAGCGATGAGGCTTTCGAAGGGCGATTACATTGTCGGCGCAGATGTTATAAAAAAAGAGAATAAAGACTGCTCGTTTCTCGTCGTTATGGCGAACGGATACGGCAAAAGGACTGCGCTTTCCGAGTACAAGACTCAAGGTCGCGGTGGTTCGGGAATTAAGACCGCTAAGGTTACGGCAAAGACGGGTGATGTTATGGCGTCGCGCGTTGTGTTGGATGCCGAATCGGAAGAACTGGTCGCGATTTCAAAGAAGAGCCAGGTCATACGCCTCGACATAAAGGAAGTGCCACTTCTTGGCCGCCAAACCCAGGGAGTGCGCATTATGAAGCTTCGGGAAGGCGACAAGCTTGCTTCTGCCGTTTGTCTCTAGACTGAAAAGACGAAAGTAAAACCACACCCACCACAAAGGTTCGACCTTTGTATTAATTTGCCCTGTAATTGAGCCATGAATTCAAACACGCTTCATAATCTCGAGGTGTATCAAAATACTTCGGCAATCCATTTTTATCAATTATTTGCCCCTCGATTCTCTCCAATCCCGTGAAATCAAGATAACTCGAAGGTCCATAATTAGATAAAAATCGCTTCGCGCGCTCCGCGTCAATGATTCCTTTTTCCTTCCAATGCGGTTCTATTATTTTTACTGGGTTGAGA
>MHRX01000016.1:13299-15341 GCA_001822655.1 Candidatus Taylorbacteria bacterium RIFCSPLOWO2_01_FULL_45_15b | reverse complement strand
TTAAAGAGGGAATCGCCGAGGTCTTTAAGGAGTACTCTATGATCAAGGACTATTCCGGAAAAAAATTTGACCTCGAGTTTACCGACTTCAAACTTGCAGAGCCAAAATATGACGAATACTACGCAAAGGACAACAAGCTTTCCTACGAAGGATCATTGAAGGCGACTATCAAGCTCAAGAATAAAATGCTGAACGTGGAGAAGGAGCAGGAAATCTTCCTTTCGGAATTGCCTATGATGACCGATCACGGAACATTCATTATAAGCGGAATCGAGCGTGTTATCGTTCCCCAGCTTGCTCGATCGTTCGGTGTTTTTTTTACTGAACAAGAACTCCGCGGCAAGACTTATTTCGGTGGAAAAATCATTCCTGCGCGAGGCGTCTGGATTGAAATTGACACCGAATCTGACGGCGCAATTTATGTTCGGATTGATCGAAAGAGAAAATTTGCGGCCACATCCCTTCTTCGCGTCCTTGGCGCGACGAGCGACGAGGCGATTCGTGCCCTCTTTAAGGGTGTAACTCAAGCGGAACCGTATATCGAAAATACTCTTGCAAAAGATCATGCGAAGAATGTTGATGAATCTTTTCTCGAAATCCACAAACGTCTTCGCGATGGCGACATGGGAACCGTTGAGAATGCAAAAGAATTTATCGGCAATCTTTTTAGTCCGGAGAGATACGACATTTCAAAAGTCGGCCGTTTTCGTTTTAATCGCCGTTTTAACAAAGTTTTGACCGGCAAGGATTCTGAACGGCGGACAATCAATCTGGACGACGTTGCGACTATTATTTCACACATCATGTCTCTAAACAGTGAAACGGGAGCGATTGCTGACGACATTGATCACCTGGGTTCGCGCCGTGTCCGCTATGTCGGCGAGCTTTTACAACAGAAATTGCGCGTGGGAATGACACAGATTAAAAGAAATGTGCAGGACAGGATGTCAACCGTCGAACCGGATATCACACAGCCCCTTCAGTTCGTATCGCCGAAGCCGCTTCAGGCCAGAATAAAAGAATTTTTTACGACAAATCAGCTGTCGCAGTTTATGCAACAGGAGAATATTCTGACAGAACTTGAGCATTTGCGCACTCTCTCCGCGCTTGGTCCGGGAGGTTTAACCCGAGAAAGAGCGGGCTTTGAAGTGAGAGATGTCCACCCATCCCACTACGGACGGCTTTGTCCAATTCACACTCCGGAAGGCCCGAACATCGGTCTTATATTGAGGCTAGCGACATTTGCGCGCATTAACGACTTCGGAATGATTGAAACTCCGTACGCGAAAGTCAAAAATGGGATAGTAACTGATGAAATCGTCTTCTTGAACGCGCTCGAAGAAGAGCAGTACAAGATCGCTCATGCGGCAACGGAGACCGATGACTCCGGGAAAATTACGGCGATTACAGCGGAAGTTCGCACGGGCGGCAAGCCATCGGTCTCCGCTCCTGAAGCAGTTGATTTTATCGACGTCGGCACAAGCCAGGCTTTTTCAGTTGCGACTACGATGATTCCATTCCTAAATCATGATGATGCCAATAGAGCACTCATGGGATCGAACATGCAGAAACAGGCCACGCCTTCGATTGTTCCGGAAGCTCCACTTGTTGCAACCGGCATTGAGGAAGTCGCGGCGCGAGATTCCGGAAGAGTAATAGCCGCACAGGAAGACGGAACCATCGTCAACGCAGATGCCAGAAAAATCACCTTGAAACCGAATAAAGGCCAAGAAAAATCATGGAATCTTATTTCATATTCGCGAACGAACGGATTTACCGCCTTCCATCAGAGGCCGCTTGTATCTCCGGGGCAAAAAGTAAAGCGCGGGGACATTCTGGCCGACACTTCCTCATCGGATCGAGGACAGATAGCCCTCGGGCATAATGTGCTCGTGGCATTTCTATCATGGTCTGGCTCCAACTACGAAGACGCTATTATCATTTCGGAAAGGCTGGTGCGAGAAAGCAAATATACGTCCATTCACATTGAAGAATTTGTTGTCAATGTGCGCGATACTAAACTTGGGCCGGAGATCACAACT
>MHRX01000016.1:0-13237 GCA_001822655.1 Candidatus Taylorbacteria bacterium RIFCSPLOWO2_01_FULL_45_15b | reverse complement strand
CATCGGCGCCGAAGTGCGCTCCGGCGACATTCTCGTCGGCAAGATTACTCCAAAAGGCGAAACGCAGTTAACTCCGGAGGAACGTCTCTTGCGCTCACTTTTCGGTGAAAAAGCCCGCGATGTAAAAGATACTTCGAAGCGAATGGAGGGAGGAAAACGCGGACGAATCATTTCAGTGAAAGTTTTCTCTCGCGAACGCGGCGATAAGCTTGAATCCGGAATCATAAAACGAATACATATCGAAGTGGCACAGCTCCGAAGCGTTTCGGTCGGGGACAAGCTTGCCGGCAGGCACGGAAATAAGGGCGTAATTTCAAGAATTTTGCCGGAAGAGGAAATGCCTTTTCTCGAGGACGGCACGCCTGTTGACGTCATCTTGACACCGCTCGGCGTTCCAAGCCGCATGAACCTGGGCCAGATACTTGAACTGCATTTAGGACTAGCCGCACACACGCTCGACTATCAAGCGATTGTACCGCCATTCGTAGGCGCTACCGAAGCCGAAATAAAGGACGAGCTTGAAAAGGCGGGTTTTTCGCGTAGCGGAAAGATGAGGCTTTTTGACGGCAGAAGCGGCGATGTGTTCGAGCAGGATATTTCGATCGGCTATATGTACATCATGAAGCTTCACCACATGGTCGAGGACAAGATACATATGCGCTCAATAGGCCCGTACTCGCTGATCACGCAACAGCCTCTTGGCGGTAAAGCGCAGGGCGGGGGACAGAGGTTTGGAGAAATGGAAGTCTGGGCGCTTCTCGGCCATGGAGTTGCCCACACTCTGCGGGAAATGTTAACGATAAAATCCGACGATATTCTCGGCCGAACGGCGGCGTTTGATTCAATTGTGAAGGGTGAGCGCATCAGGCAATCGAATATTCCTGCATCATTTAACGTATTGCTGAATAACCTCCGCGGTTTGGCACTTGATGTCGAACCCAAGAAGTGGACTGCAGGAGAGAAAGCGGATTACGAAGCGTAATTAATTTAGAAAACCATGCAACAGCAAAAAACAAAAACATTTTCATCGCAGGATTTCGACGCTCTCGTACTGCGTCTCGCTTCACCGCAGAAAATTAGGGAATGGTCATACGGAGAAGTCACAAAGCCGGAAACAATAAATTACCGCACTCAAAGAAGCGAGAAAAGCGGCCTATTTGACGAAAAAATATTCGGACCGGATAAAGATTTCGAGTGTTATTGCGGTAAGTACCGCGGTATTCGCTACAAGGGTATCGTTTGCGAAAGATGCGGCGTGGAGATTACTCGATCAATTGTGCGAAGAGAAAGAATGGGACATATTGAACTTGCGAGTCCCGTCTCTCACATATGGTTTCTTCGAAGTATGCCGTCTCGCATCGGCATGTTGCTCGGCATGTCATCGGGAGATCTCGAGAAAGTTATTTACTTCGCCGGATATATAGTCATTAAGGTAAACGAGGAGGAGCGCTCATCGCTACTTCGGGATCTGGATTCGGAATATAAGTCAAAAATAAAATCGCTCGCCGATGAAAAAACTAAAGAAGCGCTTAAGGAGAGACTTCTCATTACGAAAGCGGAAATAGAAAATATTCGGCCTCGATTAGTGCTCGACGAGGTTAGCTACCACAACTATGTGCTGAAATACAGCGCTCTTTTCGAAGCGGCCATAGGCGCGGAAGCTATTTACAATCTTCTCAAGGAAACAGATTTGAAAGAGATGTTGAGAGCGGCGGAGGCCGACAGAGAAGATGTTGGCGCGGCAGATCGAGAAAAATTGAACAAGCGGATTAGTTTGTTGCGCGCGATGATTTCATCGGGTATTCGACCGGAGTGGATGTTTATGACAGCGATTCCCGTTATCCCTCCGGCGCTTCGACCAATGGTTCCGCTCGACGGAGGCCGTTACGCAACGTCGGACGTCAACGATCTCTACCGCCGTGTAATCAACCGAAATAATCGTCTTAAGAAACTTCAGGAAATAAATGCGCCCGATGTTATTTTGAGAAACGAAAAACGCATTTTGCAGGAAGCCGTTGACGCGCTTATTGATAACTCGATACGACACAGCACTTCTTCAGCGGGTGCGGTCAGCCAGGCGCAACGTCGGCCATTAAAATCGCTTTCGGACAACCTTAAGGGAAAGCGCGGGCTCTTTAGAGCGAATTTGCTCGGAAAGCGCGTTGATTATTCCGGGCGCTCGGTGATTGTTGTTGGTCCAGATTTAAAACTCAATCAATGCGGTCTTCCGAAACACATGGCGCTCGAGCTATTTCGACCATTTGTGATATCGGAATTATTGCGACGCGAGTATGCCTTCAATATCCGAGGCGCGGGCCGACTCATTGACGAAGATTTGCCGGAGGTATGGGCAATTCTTGAGGATGTCATTCAAGACAAGCATGTTCTGTTGAATCGCGCTCCCACGCTCCATCGCCTCGGAATTCAGGCCTTCAAACCGATTCTAATTGAGGGAAATGCGATTCAGGTTCATCCTCTCGTATGTACGGCTTTCAACGCCGACTTCGATGGAGACCAGATGGCGGTTCATGTTCCGTTGAGCGTCGAGGCCCAGGCGGAAGCTCGTGAAATTATGGCCGCCGACAAAAATATCTTGAAACCCGGAAACGGAGAGCCGATAGTCTCGGCGAAACTGGATATCGTTCTCGGCTGTTATTGGATGACGAAGGAGTTGTCGGGCCAGCACGGTGAAGGCAAGTTTTTCTCAAGTCCGAACAGCGCAATCACGGCATACGATTTTGGAGAGGTAAAGTTTCGCGCTAAAATAAAAGTTCTCGGAACGGACTCTGTTAAATATTCCGCGTTCCAAAATTCGGTGTTTGAGACGACGGTCGGCAGACTTCTTTTTAACAGCGTGCTTCCGTCGGATTATCCTTATATAAATTACGAAATCAATCGGAAACAGATGAGCTCGATTGTTGACGATCTCATCGATAAATACGGCATTACGAACGTTGCGCCGATTTTGGACAAAATTAAAACCTTCGGTTTCAAGTATGCGACGAATTCCGGCGTTACATGGGGCATTGATGATATCCAAGAACCAGCCGATAAATCTAAAATTGTAGATGCCGCCAAGAAACGAGCGGACGAGGTTCAGGAGCAATTTGAAATGGGATTTCTCGCCGAGGATGAAAGATTCAGAAAGATAATAGAAATATGGCACGGCGCAAAAAACCAAATCGAAAAATTGATGCCTGATACGCTGGACAAAAACGGGTCAGTGTATGACATGGTTTATTCCGGCGCTCGAGGCTCATTTGCCCAGATTACCCAGATGGCCGGCATGAAAGGTCTTATTCAAAATACCGCGGGAGAGACGATTGAGTTTCCGATTCTCTCTTCATCGAAACGCGGCCTGACGCCGATTGAGTACTTTATTACGACCCACGGTTCGCGAAAGGGGCTGACAGACACGGCGTTGAACACTGCCCGAGCAGGCTATCTGACAAGACGCCTCTTCGATGTTGCGCAAGATGCGATTATAACGACCGATGACTGCGGAACGAAAGACTCGATTGCGGTTCGTCGGCAAAGCGCGTCGGGAATGGATCTGTCCATCGTGAAATCCCTGAAGGGACGCGTACTGGGCGAGGATATTTCAAACGGCAACAAGTTGCTATTCAAGCGAGGCCACCTCATAACAAAAGAGGATGCGGATGAGATCGATAAAGCTGGAATTGCGGAAGTAATGGTGCGGTCGCCCCTTGCTTGCCGCGCACTTCATGGAATTTGCGTTCAGTGCTACGGCTATGACCTCGGCAAAAATCAGCTTGTTGATCTCGGAGAAGCGGTAGGCACCGTTGCGGCTCAAGCTATCGGAGAGCCTGGAACACAGCTCACGATGCGCACATTCCACGCCGGAGGCACCGCTTCGGTCGGCGGAGACATTACGCAAGGACTGCCTCGCGTTGAAGAGTTGTTTGAAAAAAGACGTCCGAAAAACCCGGCGATCGTGAGCAAGACTGACGGCACCGTAAGTGAAATCAAAGACATGGGGCGTGAGAAAGTCATTACCGTTCTTTCAGACGTAAAATCCACATCAAAGAAAAAAAGCGCGACTGTCGAGTATATTGTCAATTATAAACGTATGCCGTTCGTAAAAGTTGGCGATACCGTTCACAAGGGGGATATCATTACGGACGGATCGGCTGACATAGATGAGATATTCAAGTATGGGAGTCGGGATAAAGCGGAAAACTACATCATTAGCGAAGTCTCTAAGCTCTACGAGCTTCAAGGCGAGACGGTCTCTCGAAAACATATCGAGGTTATTGTTCGTCAAATGTTCTCAAGGCGCAAAGTAAAGGACGGCGGCGATTCCACACTTTCCATCGGAGACGTGGTCAGCCAAAGTTTTCTTGATCATGAAAACAAGCATACGAAGGGAGAGCCCGCAAAAGCGGATCCGATTGTCATGGGCATTACGGAAATTTCTCTCACGCGACGGAGTTTTCTATCGGCGGCATCATTCCAACACACGACCCGTATACTTATCAATGCGGCCGTTCGAGGAATTGAAGACACTCTTGTCGGTCTTAAGGAAAATGTGATCATCGGGCGGCTGATTCCGGCGGGCACGGGTTTTCCAGAGAGTCCGAAAAACAAGATGATTATGGAGGTATCACGCCTTGCCGACGAAGCAGGCCGAGATATTCAATCAGAAGTATAAGAGCTAAGAAGGAGTATAATTGCCTCAATGGCAAGCGACCTGGAAAAAATAAAAGAAAAACTTCCGATTGAGGATGTTGTGGGTAGCTATCTTACGCTGACACCATCGGGAAAGTACCTGAAATCAAGATGTCCTTTTCACAACGAGCGATCGGCGTCATTCGTTGTTTCACCGGACAGAGGGACTTTTTATTGTTTTGGCTGTCAGGCGAAGGGGGATATTTTTGAATTTGTAGGAAAATTTGAGGGACTTGATTTTGTCGGATCCTTGAAAATACTTGCCGAGCGCGCCGGCGTGCCAATCGGTCGAGGCCGAAATCACTCCGCGAACTCAAACGAGAGAATATTTTCTGTCCTTCGAGAGGCCGCCATTTTCTACCACAAAATATTATGGTCAGATCCGGGCGCGCCGGCGCTCGAGTATCTAAAGATGAGGGGGCTCGCAGATTTGACGATTAAAGAATGGGGAATTGGCTACGCTCCGGGCGAGTGGAGATTATTGCGTGATCATCTTCAAAAAAAGAAATACAGCGATACTGAATTGGAGAGTGCCGGCCTCACCATTAAGCCGCCGGACGATGCTAGAAAAAATTCGTACGATCGATTCCGTTCTCGAATAATTTTTCCACTCTTCGACACCGCTGGACGCATCGCAGGGTTCTCTGGCAGGATTTTTCCGCATGACGACACCGCCGCTAAGTACATAAACAGTCCTGAAACTGCCGTTTACTCGAAATCCAAATATCTATACGGTCTCCACAAGGCAAAGCAAGAAATGCGAAAACAGGGTGCCTGCGTCGCGGTTGAGGGTCAGATGGATCTCTTGATGTCTCACCAAGCCGGAGTAGGAAATACGATCGCCGTATCCGGAACCGCGTTTACCGAAGAACATTCTGCGATGATACGTCGTTTTTGCGACACGCTGATTTTTGCCTTAGACCAAGACGCGGCTGGTCTCGGCGCAATGGAAAAAGGGGCGGCGCTGGCGCTTGGAGTCGGCATGAATGTTAAAGTTGCGCGGCTGCCGCTTGGAAAAGATCCGGCCGAACTGATAGCTCGAGACGCGGAGGCATGGCGCCGATCCATAATTGAGGCCAAGGGCGTTATTGATTACTTGGCGGAGCTGATTTCATCAGACGAAACTGATTTGAACTTGAGAGCGCGCGCAATGGCAAAAAAAATATTTCCTCTGCTAGTCGGCATAAAAAGCTCAATGGAACGCGCGGCTTTCATCTCAAAAATATCCGGGCTTCTATCTGTTCCCGAATCCAGCGTGCGAGCCGACCTCGACTTATTCTCAAAATCAGCGACGCTGAATCGAGCGAGCAATCGCGCAGTTGAAGCATCTGAAACGGCACGTGAAGTTCCAACTCTTGCAGAACGCGCAATTGGAATTATTCTTTGGCAAAAGCAAAACAAAAAGGCTTCCATTGATGTCGAGCGTTTCCACAGCCGACTCACGGAACTCATTTCAAAAAAAGAAGTGGAGCGTATTGAGACCAAGTTGATTCAAGAAGAAACACGTCATATTTTTGAGGCCGAATATCACTACGCCGGTGAAAAGAAGCTTGAGCAGGCGATCGATCGGCTACTCCAGAGCATCGAGATCGAAATTATTAAAAATAAAATGCTATCGACTCTTGAAAAAGTCCGGGTGTTCGAGAAGGACGGCAGGCGCCACGAATCAGCCGCAATACTCGGAGAATACAAGGCGCTTTCAGACAGATTGAGCGCTATTTCCAAAAAGCAAAAAGTGGAGTAAAATATCAATTTGCTATGAAAAAAACTAAAACTGCCAAAAAAATAAAAAACGCTAAAAAGGCGTCTCGACCTGTATCTGCGAGATCAAGGCCACAGCTTCATTCTAAAAAGAAGGAAAAACCAGCACTTAAGGGATCAGCCAAGGTGAGGGATATGAATACGAAAGCGGAGAGATTGATGTTGAGGGGAAAAGAGCGCGGCTTTATCACCCACGATGAAATTCTAAAAGAATTTCCGACTATCGAAGACGATATAGTTTTTCTCGATGACCTATATTCGAGACTTCACGCGGCCGGAATTGACGTGCTTGAAGGTGGCGGTATGCTTGACGTTTCCGCTGAAGACCTCGTCGTAAAAAAATCCGATCTTAAAGGCGACGGATCATACGATTCCATCCAGATGTACCTTCGAGAAATCGGACAATATCCTTTGATCCACGCACAGCAGGAAAAAGATCTTGCGAAACGAATTGAGAAAGGGGAGATGGAGGCAAAAAATTTACTTGCAAAGGCGAACCTACGCCTCGTTGTTTCTATCGCAAAGAAATACGTTGGACGTAGCCCCGATCTTACGCTTCTTGATCTCATCCAGGAGGGGAATCTCGGCCTTTTTAAGGCCGTCGACAAATTTGATTGGAAAAAAGGTTACAAATTCTCCACGTACGCCACGTGGTGGATTCGACAAGCTATCACCCGCGCGCTTGCGGACCAGTCTCGGACGATCCGCGTCCCGGTGCATATGGTTGAAACAATTGCTAAATACAAACAGGTCGTTCGAAGGCTTTCTCAAGACCTCGGTCGCGATCCTCTCCCAGAGGAAATTGCAGTAGAAATGGGACTCGACGTGGACAAGATTTATAATATTGAAAAAATTGATCAGGATACGGTGTCCCTTGAAAACCCCGTGGGAGACCCGGATGACGATGGACGATCAGTTCTCGGAGACTTTATACCCGACGACAAAATTCTTTCACCCGACCAGGAGGCATCCCGACGAATTCTTGCCGACCAGGTAAAAGAAATCTTGGGAGACCTATCTGAAAAGGAAAGACAAATTCTTGAAATGAGGCACGGACTCACTGACGGTATTACGCACACTCTCGAAGAAGTAGGTCAAAAATTCGGTGTTACGCGAGAGCGAATACGACAGATCGAAGCAAAAGCGCACGAGAAAATCCGCCAGCACGAAAAGTCTGCTAGATTGAAGAGCTACTAGGATAGTATGTAGTATTGTGTATATAGTATTTGGTATAAAGACAAGGAAGAATCCTTATAGGACCTACGCATTTGGATGCAGTTCGAGGCACGAGTAAGGCTTGCGACCAAGCTGTGCGAATAGTACTGCGCGGGAGCAAACGAGCAAAGTAACGACGAAATGCGCCGAATGCGTAGGTCATACCTTAATCCTTAACCTAATCCAAGGTTCGACCTTAAATCGGTAACAAGGTCGAACCTTTGCGGACCAACGAACAAAAAACCGCCTCACTCTGGACGGTTGATTTCGACTGCGTTACTTGATCGGAGCGGCCCCTGTTTGGTGAGGTTGTTTGGTGAGGTTGAGCCTCACCATACTTCAAAGCTGATCGTTTTTGATAACAAAGATCATGTAGCCACCAAAGATGAGGAAAAGAAGACCAACAAAAGTCAGATCATGCAGATCGGACGGCTCTTTTATGTTCGCAAACGACAGATAGACGATCAGACTCGCTCCCAGGACTGCCGTAAGTCCAAAGACAAAATACATCCAGGTACGCTCGACTCTTGTAACTTTCATTTGCTGCCTTTCTTTCAAGTTTTACTTTAATCTTTATAGCATACAAACAATATCTCGTAAAGCCGTCTACAAGTGCCGATTTCTGACTCATCGGCCCGTGATATACTTTTTTGAATGAAAGTAAATTTGTTTGAAAAAGCATATAAATCTTTGAATCCCGAGCAAAAGAGAGCCGTAGACGCTATCGATGGCCCTGTAATGGTAATAGCGGGCCCTGGAACTGGAAAAACAACGATCCTGACGCTTCGTATCGCAAATATATTGAAGAAGACTGATACGCGCCCTGAAAATATTTTGGCTCTTACTTTTACCGAATCAGCCGCAGGAGCTATGCGCCACAAGCTCGCCGAAATCATTGGTCCCGAGGCATATCGTGTAAATATCAGCACTTTTCACAGCTTCGCCTCCCGCATAATTTCCGAATTTCCGGATGAGTTTCAAGTGATAGGACATTCGCGGCACATCCATGATTTCGAGGCGATCGAGATTATGGAGAGAATTCTCACAGACGGCGATTTCAAGCATGTGCGCCCGGCATATGACACATATTCATATGTTACGAAGTTAGTAGGCGCAATAAAAACCTTGAAGCGGGAAGATACTTCACCGAAAGAATATTCAAATTTCGTAAAAAAGCTTGAAAAAGGAGCATTGGACGCGCCGGATCTGCGACATAAAAAGGGGAAGTATAAAGGAGAAATAAAAGGCGCGTACCACACACTGCTTTCAAAGATAGAGAGAAGTAAGGAACTCGCTCTAGTTTACCAAAAATATTCCGACATTCTTCGGGATAAAAAGCTCATTGATTTTGAGGATTTACTTATGGGAATGGTAAGTGTATTAAAAGATAAAACTAATCTGCGGCGAGAATTGCAAGAGAGATACCAATACATTCTTGCCGATGAGCATCAAGACGCGAACGCGGCGCAAAATCACATTCTTGAATTACTTGCAGAATATCACGACAATCCAAATCTTTTCATCGTGGGGGACGAGAAGCAAGCCATATACCGCTTTCAAGGAGCGTCCCTCGAAAACTTCCGCTATTTTCAGAAATTGTATCCTGCATCTATTCTTATTGCTCTCACTCACAATTACCGATCCCACCAACTAATTCTTGATGCATCTGCAGAACTTTCAAAAAAAGCAACGCAACTTAGCATGGACAAGCTTATCGGGAGACAGGATGACAAGAAGCCTGTTGATCTATTTGTCTTCGAGACGCGCATCGCCGAAGCACGCGGTATAGCGCAATCAGTAGTAAATCTGCGCAACCTGGGCGCGGATCTATCGGAAATTGCTGTTCTTTATAGAAACAACAATGAGGCGTCGATTTTTCAGGAAGCGCTAACCGACGAGGGGATTTTGTCAATTGTTCATTCGTCAATAGACTTCTACGCGAATAACCGCGTTCGCGGTTTTTTATCACTTCTTCATTCAATTGGTGATCTTGCGGACAATGAAGCTCTAGCGCGTGTGCTTCTCTTAGATTTTCTTTCTCTTCCGACTTCTGATATTTACATTCTATTTGAGTACGCTAGAAAGACGCGCCATAACCTTATAGGAATAATAAGTTCACAGAGCAAATTGAGTGATGCCAAAATTCAGGAGCCGTATTTCTTTATTGACATTTCACGCAAACTTTCCTCTTGGTCTCGGATATTTACGAATGATGAAGCGGCTAGTGCAATTCAACGCATATCGAGAGAAAGTGGATTTATTGCCAAGCTTCTTCGGAAAGAAGACGGTGATGCTATTTCTCTGTGGGGCGGTTTTATTTCGGAGGTTGAGAAGGCCCGTGAGCGACAAAGTGGTATTACGCTTAGTGAATTCTTTCAATCCCTTAGAACACTGGAGGCGCACAGCATCAAGGTAGACAGATCATCATTTGAAAAGATCCCTCACAGAGTAAATCTTTTGACTGCGCATAGATCAAAAGGGCTTGAATTTGATCATGTCTTCGTAACAGGCCTCACGGACTCCAATTGGGGCGGCGGCAAAGATCGCAATTACTTTCTCTTGCCATATTCCGGCGATGACAGAAAGGGCGCAAATACAGACGATGACAGAAGATTGCTCTATGTCTCCATAACACGCGCTCGCAAGCATGCGACACTATCGTATGCGAGAAACAGCGCCGACGGGAAGGGGATAGATCCATCTAGGTTTATATATGAAATAGACCCAGGTCTACTTAGAAAATGCGATAGCGAGAAGGAATCAGAGCGAGCGCCGAAGGCCGATCTCTCCCCCAAGCCACTCCCGATATTGCGTGATAAGGAAGTTTTACGCCGCATGCTCATGTCTCGGAATTTTTCCGTTTCTGCTCTCAACAATTATCTGAAGTGTCCGTGGCGATATTTTTTCATCAATCTTATTTTGTTCCCGCAGATTCCCGACTCCGCGGCGCTTTATGGGACGGCCATCCATGGAGCACTGCGAGATGCTTATGAGAGGCACAGGGTCGGCAAGAAAATCCGCCCCTCTGAACTTTTGCGTTTTTTTGAGACGCAACTCGAACGAACTTATATGGGCGATGTTTCTTATAAGGCGTATTTGGATAAGGGTAATAAAGCGCTCGCGGTTTATCACGGGGAAATTCTAAAATCACCAAAAAATATCCTGAACGACGTCGACATCCGAGATGTAACGCTTAATCTTAAGGATATACCTAGTCCGATTTCATTCGTCGGAATTTTTGACAAGGTCATATTTCACGACGAGACTCGCATATCCATCGTTGATTATAAAACCGGAAAGCCAAAAACACGTAACGAGCTCCTGGGTTTGACAAAACATTCCGACGGCAATTATTATCGCCAGCTATGTTATTACAAAATGTTAGTTGAGAAAACAAAAAAACACTCATGGGTTATGGAAGAAGGGATCATTGAGTTTGTGGAGCCGGATGAAATAGGTAGAATTCACAGAGAGGAATTTATGCTTGGACACGACGAAGCGAGAGAAATTGAAGCGCTTACACGAGACACGATTAAACAAATTTACAATCTCGATTTTTGGGATAAATCTTGCAATCAAAAGGATTGCGAGTGGTGCCGATTAAGTGAGGCGCTGAGATAGCGATCGTATAAAATCTGCGGCTTATAATCTATACCGCCCATTTCGTGTCGGATGAATTTCCTGCGAATCTATCAAGATGCCTGCGTTATTTTAGATTATTTATCATTAGCTCAATCATCTCCTGGGGCAGAGCGCCGCTAAACGCAAGATACTTTCCATCCGATGAGAAATACATGACGCTTTCATCAAGGGCGCTGTTATATTTTTCCTGAAATATTTTCACCATATCAGCCGTTATCTTCTTCTTCGTCTTTTCACTAATTGCCCTCGAGACTTCGATCACATTAAAGGGCGTGCCTGGCCTGCCGCCAGTGGCCTGTAGGCCGTCTTCGAAGTCCCTCTTGACGCGCACTTCTGTTTCCTTCTCTGAAACACATGATTTAAATTCGTCGAGCGGTAAGCCCAGTTCAACAGCGCCAATATTAAGCTCGTTGGGGTCAAGACCGTCGTTTGATGGCGTTATCGAGTAAATCCTGTCTAAATATTTCCAAAATGCGTCTTCGCCTCCGAGCCTCGCGGCACATTCCGTAGCTATCGCTTCAGTAAACGCTTTCGCGTGTAATTGCTCAATCGGAAGATGGCGATACACCCACGCAACACTTCCGTCCTTACCATGCGTATCAATAATCGAATGCAATACTTCGTGGTGGCGCTTGCAGAACGGACACTCGGTATCGGAATATTCAACGATTTTAATCGGAGCAGACGGATTTCCGATAATGTGATCAGCCGATGTCACAGGTAAAATCGTGAACTTCCTCACGCTCACTCCCGCCGACTTTACCGCAGTGGAGTCTTCACTCCTCAAAAAGATAGCTCCCGCCACCAGCGCGCCGGCAACAATGATGGAGAGAGGGACTGAATAATTATTTTTTTGTTCCCTTGTAGGGGACAGTTGTGGTGATTGTGGTTCCATAATTCAACTATTATAAAATAATTCCACGAACAATGATATGGAAGCAATCAACTATGTGTTGTATGATTATCTCACTTTGATCGTGTACGTTTATACATTTATTGCAGTTCTCGCCGTCAGCCTAATATCGCTTGCGGGCATCTTTACATTGTCTCTCGCGCACCGCACGCTTCAAAGGACGGTCTTTTTTCTTGTCAGCGTATCGGTTGGCGCTCTCTTTGCCGACGTATTTTTTCATATTCTGCCGGAAAGTTTCGAAGCGACGGCGCCTGCAATTGTTTCGACGCTTGTTATTCTTGGCATACTCATTTTTTTCGTACTGGAAAAATTTCTATCATGGAAACACGAACACGGAAAAGTGGAAGAATCGGGGGACACACTCCACCTTCATGATCACGCGGTTAAGCCCGTCGGGACAATGGTACTTGTCTCCGACGCTCTGCACAACATGATTGACGGCGTTATTATTGCGGCAAGCTTCGCCGTTAATCCTGCCGTGGGTATAGCGAGTACCGTCGCCATACTGCTCCACGAATTACCCCATGAAATAGCGGATTACGGCCTTCTTATCCACGCAGGCTTCACAAAGAAACGTGCGCTTTTTTTTAACTTCGTCTCGGCACTCACCGCTTTTTTGGGAGCGGCTTTGGTCTTTCTTCTCGGCGCCGCAGTGGAAACGGCGACGTCATATCTCTTGCCGATTGCGGCGGGCGGATTCATATATATTGCGGGGTCGGACCTTGTTCCGGAACTTCAAAAAAACACAGGGTTAAAAGCGTCTGCTGTTCAGTTGTTGGGAATTTTGCTCGGCGTGGTAGCAATAGCGCTTCTCACGCTTGTTGAAATGGCTTGAATCATATTTACCATGGTAGGTTTTGAAATGAGTTCTAGAGCCTATCTCCAATCCAATCGCAGTTTAAGACGCAAATCCGTGGCATGCCTCGCCAACTATCGAAAATTCTGCTCTAAAACGGCATATTTTCGCGGGCGCTCTCCGACATGCTTGGTTGTGCGCATGCTAAACTTTCATCACTT
>MHRX01000015.1:9893-20666 GCA_001822655.1 Candidatus Taylorbacteria bacterium RIFCSPLOWO2_01_FULL_45_15b | reverse complement strand
AATCTCGAAAAACGTATCCATGAACATAATACGTCGAAGCGCGGTGCGCATTACACGAAAATTCGGAGGCCAGTGCAACTTATTTTTCAAGAAGGCTTCCAGACACTTTCTGGCGCAAGGAAACGGGAGGCAGAATACAAACGAATGACAAGGAGACAGAAATTTATCATGATCAATAAAGCATCGAAAGATGGACAATAAAAAATGACCGGATTTATTCTTAACACCCCCTATACATTGACTGGGCTCATCGTGGGAATCTTGTCGATTCCGACGAGCATTGGTTTCAGAAAAAAGCCATATGCTATAGTAATGAAAATTAGAAGCTTCTGGTGGGCTTTTGGATACATGAAAAATGCCAGAGCCATGACAGTTGGGCATGTAGTACTTTTGAGTCCCAAGATTGAAGACAGAGATTTAGAGCACGAATTGGTCCATGTCCAGCAATATGAACGAGCACCGCTCATACATCCGATCTTGTATTATGTTGAACTTATGCGAAAAGGCTATCGCAATAACAAATACGAAGACGAAGCGTATCGCATTGCAGGAAATATTTATAAAGGAAAATAATAAACTGAATATGAAAATAAAAGAAATTGCTTTTGTCTGCTATGGAGTCGGCGATATTAAAAAAGCGCGGAAATTTTATGAGGACGTTCTAGGATTGAAGCCGCGAAGTGTGTGGATCGATCCAAAAGGGAAAAGCGGATTCATTGAATATGAGATCGGTCCTCACACGCTTGCTATCGGCATGGGCGCTAAAAATTTTAAACCTGGAAAAGCGGGAGCTACAGTGGCGGTCGAAGTTGAGGATTTTGAGGAGGCGATGAAAAAAATAAAGAAAAGCCGAGTTAAGATACTCATGCAGCCGCACGAATCGAATGTCTGCTGGATGATGCTCGTGGAGGATCCGTCAAAAAATCAGATCATGATTCATAAAAGGAAATCATAGAAGTGCGGCAACAACTGCACCGCCAGCCATCTGACGATTGTACCGCGCGGGCTTGCTCGGCGGTGTTTGATATTAAAAATAAATTTTAGCATATTAATCCAAATCATATATTCTAACATTCTTGAGAATGTCAGAATATTTATCGCTCACTATTTTGGTATAAAAACACATTTTGTTTTTTAAACGTGATGACATAAAATAAGCACTATGACCCAAGAAATCGCACTTGCTATTTTGAAAACAGGTGCGAATATTTTTTTGACGGGAGAGCCCGGTTCCGGAAAATCACATACCGTCAATGAGTATGTGTCATATTTGCGATCTCACGATATTGAGCCGTCGATCACGGCTTCCACGGGGATTGCCGCGACTCACGTCGGCGGTATGACTATTCACTCATGGAGCGGGATCGGGATTAAGAAATTATTAACGGCATATGATATCGATAAAATCACTTCTCTCGAATATATTGTTAAACGCATTCGGGCTACGCATGTATTGATTATTGACGAAGTCTCGATGTTGCTTCCGGGAATGCTTGATATGGTAGACGCTGTATGCCGAGCTGTGAAGAAGTCGCCAAAGCCTTTCGGGGGGCTTCAAGTAATTTTTGTTGGAGACTTTTTTCAGCTTCCCCCCGTCGTAAGAAGAGATACCGGAGACCTTGATCATACCGAAGATCTTTTGTTTGAACAGTCTAAAGGGATTTTTGCTTATGAATCCCGGGCCTGGCGAGGAGCGAACCCGCTCGTTTGTTATCTTACCGAACAGCATCGTCAGGATGACGACGAATATTTGCGGATATTGTCTTCCATTAGATCAAATTCGTTCGACGATGAACATTTGGAACACTTTGAAAAAAGAAAAGTCGAAAGGGCGAACATGCCAAAAAAAGTGCCAAAACTTTATTCCCACAATGTGGATGTGGACCGGGTGAATCACGAAGAATTGATAAAGCTTCAAACTGAAAAAAAACAGTTTAGCATGGAAGGCGAGGGGCGGCCGGCGCTGGTCGCCGCTCTCAAAAAGGGCTGTCTCTCACCCGAAGATCTGTTGCTTTCTGTGGGGGCTTCAATAATGTTCACAAAGAATAATCCCAAAGAGGGCTATGTTAATGGGACATTGGGAGAAGTTTTGCGATTCGAACAGAGTTCCGGACTTCCTGTCGTCAAGACGAAAGAGAATCGCTACATTACTGTTTCACCAATGGAGTGGTCCATAGAAGAGAACGGAAAAGTGAGAGCGAGTATCCGGCAATTGCCGCTTCGCTTGGCGTGGGCGATAACGGTTCATAAGAGTCAGGGAATGAGCATGGACGAGGCCATCATGGATTTGTCGCAAGTATTTGAATACGGGCAAGGATATGTGGCACTTTCGCGCGTGCGTCGATTGTCAGGGCTCTACATTCTGGGCTGGAATCGTCGAGCGTTTGAAGTGCATCCGCGTATTCTAGAAGAGGATGTTCGTTTTAAAAACGCGAGTGAAGAGACCGCGGACGCATTTTCTGGGCAATCACCAGACGAGCTACAAAAAATGCACGCAAACTTTATTCGTTTCTGCGGTGGTACGATAGAGAAAAATGCAAAGGGTGCACGGGGCAAAAGGAGACGAGATAAAAAAGGAGATACGAATTCCATCACGCTCGAACTTTTGAAATCAAAAAAGAATATCAAGGAAATCGCAGAGGAGCGTTCACTCGCGCTGAATACAATAATTGACCATTTGGAGCATCTGAAAAAAGCAAAGGCGCTTGATGATGAGGACCTCGCGCATCTTAGGATGTTCTCCGTTGATTCTGATTTTTCAAAAATAAAAGAAGCATACCGCGCGCTTGGCGCGGAGAAGGTGAAGCCGATCTTTGAATTTTTTAAAGGAAAATACAGCTATGAGAAGCTTCGATTGGCGCGTCTTTTTATTGTCTAGCGATACCCGCCCGTACCGAACAGTACCCGCCAGAATGATTCTGATCGGGCTGGCGTTCGGGCGGGTGCCCTGGGGTTTAATACCTTTTATTGAGAATACATGATCATGTTACTTTGCTCGTGTCGCTACCTCGGAATTCATTCTAGTCTTTTGCAAAAGACTAGAATGAATTCCGAGTAACGGATATTCACTCAAGACTTATAAATTTCGCTGGAATTATCGCAGAACTGGAGTATAATCGAGCCATTATTACATAAGTTACTAAATATATGGGAGTGCCTATTAATTATTGGGCGGTTATTGCGTCAGCGATTATAGCGATGGTGCTTGGATTTTTGTGGTACGGACCGATCTTTGGAAAAGCGTGGATAAAGCTTATGGGATTTACGACGGAGAGTATGGATGACGCAAAAAAGAAAGGAATGACGAAGAGTTACATAATTATGATAGTAACAACACTTGTGATGGCATTTGTTTTTGCTCATTCGCTCGAGTTTGGAATCGCTTATACAAATACTACCGGTGTCGCCGCCGGACTCACCGCGGCTTTCTGGAATTGGCTCGGCTTCATCGCAACCGTGCTTACAGGAAAGGTTTTATGGGAAGGGAAGTCTTGGAAACTGTGGTTTCTTGATAGCGGCTATTATCTCGTTTCTCTCTGTCTCATGGGAATAGTGCTTGCAGTGTGGAGGTAATTAGTTTTTAAAAAAATATTTCAAAAGTCTCCATCATTGAGGACTTTTTTGTAATCTTTACAATTGATATGTGGCAGATTAGTATAGGTCGAGTCAAACAGAACAAAGGGTAAAAAATGCAAAGAAAAAGAACGGCGTTACTTTCGGCTTATAATAAGGACGGTTTGGACGAATTTGCCGATACGCTTAAAAAACGGAATTGGGATTTACTGGCGTCAGCCGGGACGAAGAAGTTTCTCGGGCAACAGGGGATTGAAGCGCGAGATGTGGCTGATCTAGTTGGAGTACCAATCCTTGGACACAGGGTTGTAACTCTTTCAAGAGAAATTCATGCGGCCTTGCTCGCGCAGGACACGCCCGAAGATAACGCCGAACTCGAGCGCCTCGGCATACCGAGAATCGATTTGGTGTACGTCGATCTTTATCCTTTGGTGGAAGAAATCGCAAAAACGGAACGTACAATCCTGTCGGTTATTGAAAAAACTGACATTGGAGGCCCGACCCTTTTGCGGTCAGCCGCAAAAGGAAGAAGGATCGTTGTTTCTTCGCCCCTCCAGTTCAAATGGGTTCTTGAGAATATGGATCGAACTGATTATCACGATTACGACACACGCTTTATTTCTAAACTTGTTGCTGAAGCGGAGGAAACCGTGTCGCGTTATTGTAGGGCGTCCGCAAGTTTTCATGCAAAAATTGCAGGCGTCGAGCTACGGGCACATTAAGTTGTGTTCTATAGGACAGATACTCTCTGTCTTTTTTTATTTATTAAGCCTAAATTTTCTGTGCGTAGATCGAAATACTTCTTCGCTTTGCGCCTGCGCGTTCCTTGTGGCGATGAGATTTTGTTATTTTGTGAATCGTGAAAAATTCCTGCAAAGAATTTGAAATTTCCTCTTCGGTAAAGACGTGTTCCTCGACACCGATGTCGGGATGAATGTATGAGCCTTGTTCAGAGCCCGGAGATTCCCGGAGAAGCCTTTCTGCGTGTACGTCTTCATCCCGAAGAAATGTTTTTAAAAATAGCCATCCGCCTAGGCGGAGCACTCGTGCGATTCGAGGAATAAGTCTCGCACGCTCTTCATTTGAGAGAAAATGGGATGTCATCATATCGAGAACAATTGTCTGGGATTCGTCGGGAAAAGAAAAATTATCTGCCATCGATTGGACGCTGTATTCAATGGGGAGACCCGAGCTCAATTTTTTAGCCTGTGAAATTGCCTCCTCCGAAACATCAATGCCAGCACCTCGCATACCAAAGCTTTGGACTAGGTACGCGACATTGCGTCCGTTGCCACAACCAAGATCGAGGACTGATGCAAGGGGATTCAAATATTTTCTTCCATATTCGCGCTCAAGCCAACGGGTGAATTTAACAAGGTCCTCCGCAGGTTCAGTAGAAAGGGCTAAATGTCCCCCGTGCTTATATTCCTTGTTCCAGAATCGTGAGCCCTTATTTTTCATTTCGTCATCATAGCAAAGTCGTCTGATCTCGACAAAACAGAATCTAAGTGTATAGTGATTTTAGTCGGTTCAAAAGTCGAGCGGACTTAAAGCGCAGAAAGGCCATATGAGTGAAAATATTACGAGTAGCGTTGCCCGGCTCTATCGTGCAGGGTCCGAACATTCAAGGAGCATGGAGAAATTACGAAAGGCAATCGATACATTGCTTCGTTGGATTGGCAAAAATCTTCCAACTAGTTTTCTATTGCCGGACAACTGTCGTTACTGGCGTCACGGTGAGTTTGTCCAATATACAAATCATTCTGACGCACGGTTTGGAGCGGGTATAAAAATGTTTTTCGTTAATAGTAAAAGTGTTTCCGAATGGCCCCACGAGCATGTACTCTATTTTTCAAAACTCATTGCAAGCGGCTGGCTTGATCGCTTGAGTATGTTGTTAGAAAAGGAGGCGGCAATGCTGGGTGCGTCGGCGTATAAAGTCGAAAAATTTCTTGCTGCCAAATAAGGAACTGAAGCAAACCGTCTCTCCAAGGAGGCGGATTTTTTATGATGTGATAGTATCGCTCTATGAATGATAGTATGAAAGACATAGAAGAAATTAAGGTACGCAATGCCCGAGTAGAGCTTGATAAGGCGTGGGAGACAAGTTGGACAAGGCGAATTTTTATTGGAGCGATGACTTTTATTATTGCAAGCATTTGGCTCAAAATAATCGACGGAGAAAATATTTTTTTGAAAGCGCTTATTCCGACCGGAGGCTATATATTGTCGACGCTCTCACTCCCTGCGATTAAGAGAATATGGATTGGGAATACATAATTGACGACCAAACAGCATTTTCGTTCGATACATGATTTACGATTTACCAGTGATCGCTTGTAAATGGTAAAAGAGGGTGTGCAAGTTCGACGGTATCGATATCGAATCGAGAATAATTATGGGTTGGAAAGAACGTTTTGATTGTTTTATTGATCAGTATATACTCGAGTAATGACTGAAGAAAAAACATACATTTACGGCAAACATGCCGTAGCTGAAGCGCTAAAAAATACTCCTAAGGCGATCGAGAAGATTTTTCTTGATGAGCGGTTTTCGGACGCAGAGATAAAGGGGCTTATTCAAAAATCAAATATTCTGACTGCCGAGCTCAAGGCGGGGAAAATCTCCCATGAGATTTACGAAACCGCAGTCCATCAGGGAATTGTTGCGGTAATGAGTCCAAAAAATGTTGTCAGGCAGTACAAAGAATTTATTCAGTCGCTCGACGTTACTCCTGATATTGCGCTTGTTTTATTAAATGAAATTCAAGATCCGCAAAATGTCGGCGCGATTATTCGCTCTGCCGCCGCGTTTGGAATTGCGGGAGTGCTGATGCCCTCGAGAAATCAAGGACTTGTGACAGGTGCGGTTGCGAAGACGTCTGTGGGAATGGCGTTTCGAATTCCCGTTGTAGAAGTGGGAAATGTGAACACAACACTTCTGAATCTTAAGGATAAAGGATTCTGGATCTACGGACTTGATGGGGAATCGCCGACTCCAATTACGGAGGAAAAATTTGAGGCGCCGACAGTTTTTGTTTTGGGAAATGAAGCGGAAGGAATTCGCGCCAAGACTCTCGAAACTTGCGATATCGTACTTTCCATTCCCACACATCCGCAGTGTGAATCTCTGAACGCCGCCGCGTCCGCGGCCGTTGCGCTCTACACATGGAGCACCTTGCACCCGAATGCAATTACTCCAAAAAAATGAGTTTAGTGATTCACAAGGCGGAAGAGAGAGGAAAGGCACATCACGGATGGCTCGAGTCTCGCTTTAGTTTTAGTTTTGCTTCTTGGCACGATCCGGAACGGATGGGTTTTGGCGCGCTTCGTGTTTTGAACGACGACATTATTTCTCCAAATTCCGGATTTGGGATGCATCCTCATAAAAATATGGAGATCATCACTATCGTGACCGAGGGAGAAGTAACTCATGAGGATAGCTTGGGAAATAAATCCGTTCTTGATTCAAGTAAAGTGCAGGCAATGTCGGCAGGAAAGGGGGTAGTTCATTCTGAATTTAATCTAGGAGAAAAACCTCTCGCTCTTTTTCAGATGTGGATTACGCCAAAGAGTCTCGATATCGTTTCGCGCTACGGAGAGAAAGTTTTTCCCCAGTCAGGTAGAAAAAATAAGTTTCAATTGCTCGCGAGCCCTGACGGACGTGAAGCGTCGCTCCCCATCCATCAAGACTCATTTCTTTCGCGTTCGGAAATGGAAGAAGGAAGAGAAATTTCGTATTCGTTATTCGAGTGCGGAAATGGAGTGTATATCTTTGTCATATCTGGAGAAATCATCGTAAAAAAAACGAATCTAAAATCGCGGGATGCTGTGGGTATTTCTGGATTGCCTGAAGTACTTATATCGGCGGCCAAGAATTCAGATTTTTTAATTACAGAGGTTCCTATTGGCGAGTAATGATAGTATTACTGAATGAAATTAGTTCACAAGGATGTAAAAATCGGTCATATTCATCTAACGGTTGCAGATCTGGATCGCTCACTTTCTTTTTATCGAGATTTGCTGGGGTTTGAAATTATGGAGCGGTATGAAGATTCGGCGGTCTTTTTATCTGCCGGAGGATATCATCATCACATTGCGCTGAATACCTGGGCTGGAAAAGGTGCCGCGCCTCCGCCGCCCGGAAGGACAGGACTTTATCATTTCGCTATTTTGTATCCGAATCGTAAAGAATTGGCGAAAGCCGCGAAGATACTTATTGACGCGAAATATCCATTGGATGGAGCGTCGGATCATGGAGTATCAGAGGCAATATATCTCAAAGATCCTGACGGAAACGGAATTGAATTGTATCGGGATCGGCCCAAGCGAGACTGGCCAATGAAAAATGGAAGGCTTAAAATGACACTCAAGCCACTGTCTCTTTTGGGGCTTTTGGAAGAAATTTGAAATTCGGAAATTTTCTGCTAAACTTATAGAGAATTCAGAAAAAGCATTGTCGGGTTAAAAAGACGAATCAATATCGCTCTCAGAGGAGACGCGATTCAATTATTAATTAAGAGAAAGACGGTCGTGCTCCAATGGACGTATCGCACGACACGATTTCGCTAAATCGCATGCAAAAAACAATTGTAGGAATCATCATTTTGGTAGTAATTATTGGAGGGGTTATATGGCTTATCTCAACGTCTAGAACTGACAATGCCGATGTGCCGGTCGAGAATGGGGACAATGCTACGGCGACAAGCACGGATTCGAATGCAACGACCACGATTGATACATCTGCTACGACAACAGTATCGACGGGTACAGTAAAGGAATTTACCGTTACCGGATCCCCATTTAGCTTTGCACCTTTTTTACTCACGGTGAAAAAAGGTGATACGGTAAAAATAACTTTTATAAACGCTGCGGGTTTTCACGATCTAGTTCTCGACGCTTTTGATGTAAGAACAAAGCCGCTTAACGCGGGGGAGCAGGAGACTATAGAGTTTGTTGCAGATAAAGCGGGAAACTTCGAGTACTACTGCTCAATCGGAACTCATCGTCAGCAGGGGATGAAAGGAACATTCACGGTTACCGAGTAAATGTAAATAACTAAACTATCAGAAAGAAATGGCTAAGAGCCTATCCACTATCTTTCTCCTGTCATAAAACCCTTAATTTCGTCTGCAAAGCCTCGTCTCGCCTAGAGCGTAATCTGTTATGCTCTAGGCTTCTTTTCGTTTTTCGCCAAAAAAATATGGGTTTTCTGACTTCAGTACCACGAGATAGTGGATAGGCTCTAAGCTTGTAAATGTGGATAAGAGGATTTTTTTGGCCCTTTATCAACGTATAATGAATATCGTAATGATATTTAGAAAAAAGAGCACGGCATTATTTTTTTACACGCTCGCTGTCGGGATCATAATGTCATTCGGTCTTACGTTACAGTCTGGCCGCACGGTGGCTGAATTATCAAGAGCGCGCTTGCCGACCGTTTCGGATCATTCGTTTCTGGATAGGGCTTTAGATTTTTTTGCCGGCGTTACAATTGAAAGCAATACTTTATTTACAACCGCCGTGTTTTGGCTCGCGGATAAGTAAACAACTAAAGTGATTACTCCAGAACTAAAAAAATATCTCGACTCCTTGAAAGCGCGGCCGGTTCTTCCTTCGGACGAAGCGGTGCGTCGCGCGATGCTCTCCGTTGGCTGGGGAGAAGACGATATTCGCGAGGGTTTGCTTTATTTAAGGACAAGGAATACCGCGTTTGCTGGCGGAAATCAGCCGTATGGAAATTCCGCTTTTAGTCCACGCTCTGTATTTTCGCCGGACGTATCATCACCGCCCGATCATACCTCGATAAATACCACGGCTACGAGGCCGTCGGCAAACAGCACTTTTCTGACTCGTGCGGTAAACGGTATTCGACCACTCTCTCAAAATATTCCCTTGCAAAATCGACAAAAAGATATCGTGTCGTCCGCGCCTGATCACGCTTTGACCGACAGACAATCTAAATCAGTTGGCGAGGAAGAGGGTGATGCGAAGTCGAATCCAAACTCTGCTGTCGTTTCGGAGCCCCGCCCAACACCGCCTCGTATATTTGCCAAACCAGTCGGCGCGCCGATTCCATCATTTGGTCTCGGTGAACGGCAGACAATCCGTACTGAACCGAATCCCCAAACCTCTCCGAATATGAGCGGTCTTCAGCGGGCTATTCTACCGCAACAAAATTTTCAGGCGCCTCAAACACCATTGACGCCAACACCCCCTTTTTTTTCCTCCGAGAATTCTTCGTCCGTGGAAAAAGAACATACAATTCTTCGCGCTCAGACTGAAGATTATGAACGCATGGCCCCGGGTACTTCGGTTTCTGTCAAAAGTATTGAGCCGCAATTTGGGAAACTCAAATTTGTTCCGCCTCCGCGATTTGGAGGCCCCGGTCACGCGGCGCCCGGCGCGCGGCTACAGAGAGCGATGGCGGGCATAGTCATTGGTGCGGTGATAATAATCGGAATTGTTGCGGCCATATTCTACGCACAAATCGAAGGAATCGGACCATTTGCTAGACCAGCAAAAACTGGCGGCGCTGATGTCATTCAGCCATGAGCACAGTCAATACGTCGGACAAACAGCCTGAAAAAAAATGGTTTGGGGAAACCGGCGAGAGCACTCTCGCATTTTTTGGATCTACGTGGAATGGCTTGTCTACGGATGAGGCGAGAAACAGGTTTGAAATTTACGGTCCAAATTCATTAAAAATCGCGAAACCGCGTTCTCGCGTTGCCGTATTTTTTTCGCAGTTCGCGAGTCCGCTTATCTATATTTTGCTTGTCGCCGGCATCATTGTCGGCATATTAGGAAATACCGAAGACGCAGTCATTATTTTTATTGTTCTGCTCTTGAATGCGCTGGTCGGCACGTATCAAGAAGGCAAAGCTGAAGACACGCTTTCCGCGCTCGGTTCGTTGACGGCCACCGAAGCCGAAGTCGTAAGGAACGGAGTCGAAGAAATAATTTCCGATAGAGAGGTTGTCCCCGGAGACATTATTCTTGTTACCGAAGGCAATAAAGTGCCCGCCGACGCGCGCCTGATTGAGACGAGCTCACTTGCGGTGGACGAGTCGGCCCTTACCGGTGAAGCTGAAAGCGTCGAGAAGGATGATCAAATTATTTTATCGGGAGAGCCATCAGAAGCCGACCAGCTCAACATGGTGTTCAAGGGTACTTTCGTAACACGCGGCAGAGGGAGAGC
>MHRX01000015.1:0-9706 GCA_001822655.1 Candidatus Taylorbacteria bacterium RIFCSPLOWO2_01_FULL_45_15b | reverse complement strand
GGTTTCGGCAATACCGGAGGGTTTGCCTGTCGTTGTTACGCTTGTTCTTGCTCTAGGCGTTTGGCGTATGAGCAAGCAGAGAGTTCTTGTGAAGCGTCTACAGGCAGTCGAAGCGCTGGGTCAGGCATCGGTGATTGCGCTTGATAAGACTGGCACTGTAACCCGTAACGAGATGATGGTGGAGAAACTGTACACTGCCTCGGGTACTTACGATGTGGTAGGAAAAGGCTATGAAGCGAAAGGCTCTCTGTTTCAGAATGGAGAAAGTATAGTGGCTCCTGATCACGCCGATCTCATGGCGGCAGGTCGCTCTGCGGTTCTTGTATCAAGCGCACGCGTTTTTTTTCATGAAAAAGAAGGGATTTGGAGGGTTTCAGGAGATCCTACGGAAGCGTCTCTTCTTGTCTTTGGCGAGAAGCTGGGATTTCACAGAGACGATATTGAAAAAGAATATCCTCGTGTTCGCGAAATTCCTTTTTCTTCGGATATAAAAATGCGCGCGGTCATCAATCGTGAAAAAGGAACAAATATCCTCCGCGTCGTCGGCGCGCCGGAAGTTGTATTACCGGTCGCCAACCGAATTTTTGACGGTACTGGCGTCAGCGAGATAAATGAATTAAAGAAAAAAGAGATTGCCGCCGCGGTCGCGAGTATGTCGCATGCAGGATTGCGAGTCGTCGTGTGCGCCGAGTCTCATTCAGTCTCGGATGCCATTGATCCGAAAAATCTGCCCCCTCTTGAACTTGTCGCGATTTTTGGCATTGCTGATGCAATTCGGAGCGAAGTTCCCGCCGCGCTTCGAAGCGCCCGCGAAGCCGGTATTGCTGTGGTCATGATTACCGGCGACCACAAGGTTACGGCAATGAGCATTGCCCGAAAAGTCGGAATTATGGAGCAAGAGAGCGAGATTATCACAGGTGAAGAAATTCGCGCTCTGAAGGAGGCGGAATTTCTAAAACGCATACCATCACTCAAAGTTTATGCGCGCATAACTCCCGAATTAAAACTCTCGATTATCGAATCGTACAAGAAGCTTGGTCATACAATCGCTATGACGGGAGACGGAGTTAATGACGCGCTTTCGCTTGTTGCGGCGGATCTCGGCGTCTCAATGGGCAAGATAGGATCGGAAGTTGCAAAGGATGCGTCCGATATAATTCTTCTTGACGATAATTTCGGCGGGATTGTTTCCGCTATCAAGGAAGGCAGAAACATTTACAAGTCGATTCAACGCGTGCTTTTTTATTTGTTGTCGACCAATACCGGTGAGGTGCTTGTAATTCTGGCCGCTTTGAGTGTGGGGTTAAGTATTCCGCTTCTCCCAAGTCAAATCATTTGGCTCAACATGGTTACTGACGGTTTTCTGGTCGTGGCTCTGGCTATGGAACCCCGTTCGCAGAATTTGAGCAAATATGTCGGCCATGCCGAACTTGTTACCAAAAAGATGCTGTTGCGCGTTCTCATTATCGGTACGGTCATGATGTGTGTAACCATGCTGATTTTTTCATGGTATATCGATCAGGGTTTTCTGAAAGCTTCGACCGTTGCACTCACTACTCTTGCCGTCCTCCAATGGTTGAATGCTCTAAATTCTCGCTCTGCTACGCGGTCAGTTTTTTCCGTTCCACTCAAGAATCCTTATCTCTTCGGCGCATTTCTAGCGGTCATACTACTGCAGATACTTGCAGTATATACGCCGATTTTACAATCCGTGTTGCATACGGTGTCGCTTGGTATTTATGATTGGTTTCTTATTATAAGTATGTCCCTATCGGTTATTGTGGCAGATGAGGCTCTGAAATTATTTAGGAGAATTCGAGCTAAACGGATTCCTGGCGAGATAAATTCTACTTATGAGAGTTCTTGAACCCGCTCTAAAGCTCCTTGTTTGGAAGAGAGTATTTACGCTATAATAAGTGAGTTATGAATATTACGATTTTCGTCGCGGAGTATGAAATAAAAGCTTTTTAAAGATAAGTGATTTCACGCTTTCGGCGTGAAGAGGGGAGAATGAGTTTAATCGAAATTTAGTGATACGGTCGCAAGACAAAATGAAAAAAATAGTAGCATTGGCATCAAGCACTCTTATCGTTGCCATTACATTGTTGACTGCCGCCAAAGTCATGGATGTTGATGTCAGCGAATATATTGCTATGCGTTGGAACATGGCAAAAAATATTGCCGGAGAGATCGCTCGCGTTGTTGGTGGGGTAGATCGCACGACACTCGGCGCGTCCATCTCCGGGCCAGGGTCGGGTATCGTGGGTTATTGGAAATTCGACGAGGGAACCGGGGGCACTACGGCTGATTCGTCGGGATTTGGTAATACCGGAACGCTTGTTGGAGTTGAATGGAGCGAAATGAGTCCGTTCGACGAGGGTGAAAGTGTCTCTCTCTTCGAGAGTCTTGCCGACGTTCCGTCGGTACCCAATGATTACATCACTGTTCCCGACAGCAATGAGCTTGATATTCCGGGGTCATTTACAATTTCGGCTTGGGTTAATACGTCTAACATCGGCCCAACCGCTCCCCATGTTCAGGCGGTGGCTGTGAAGGGTGTCGAAGAGACCGATAGAAATTATTCTCTGGCCATCAATTACTACGGAGTGGCATACGGATTGTGGGTTCAAATTAAAGGATGCAGTTTTAATAACGGAATAGCGATGTCTCAATCTATTCCGGCCTCCGAGTGGGCCAACATTGTTGTTCGATACGATCATTCGGCCTCTCCCAAACGGAGAGACGTATTTTTAAGCAACCTGTTGGTGCATACAGAAACTGCGGCAGTCTGCGAACCAGCAATTAATTCGAGTCCTCTTATAATAGGTGGCGCTCCGACCGGGAACAGTAATTTCACCACATTCAAGGGTCTCATTGATGACTTAAGAATCTTTAATCGGCCGTTGACAGACGGAGAAATCGGACAAATCTACAATGAGACACAAGCCCCGGCCAGGTTCAACGGCTCGCCATCGGGAGCTTTGTCGTCCGGATTGACGGAAGTAGAGCTCCTCTTAAATACCAATGAAACTGCAACGTGCAAAATGAGTACGACTGCAAATATTCCCTACGCATCCATGACTGACACTTTTTCAGTAACAGGAAGCACCGCCCATAGCGAGTGGGTGAGTGTGGAAAGCGGTCAGTCGTATGAGTTTTATGTGCGTTGCGCGGATACGTTTGATAATGTAAATGCTGACGATTATGTCATCGCCTTTAGCATCGACGGAGATGTTGAACTTCAGTTAAATCTTTATGCGAGGGTGAAAAGCGACACGACCGCGGATGTCCGGGAGGCGGCAGGTCTGACCGCCCCTGTTGTCCCGGGATCTCCGCAACCCCCCGGCAAGAAGGGGCAACTCACGGACGGTCCCGACTTCGTAAGCGGTCTTTGGTGGTGGTATGTGAATTTTCACTCCGGTGTAGATGGCTGGGTCAAGGAAAATGATCTCGTGTACCGCAGTATACCTCCTTTGTTTTTCGAGTGGAGATGAAAGTCGTTTTATATTTGGCCTAGAACCCGCAATCTAACCGCAAGTTTTATATGAAAAAGAAGGTGGCATTTTTTGATATTGACGGCACATTGTTTCGCTCGAGCCTTCTTATAGAACTTGTAGAAGTTATGGTCGAAGGTAATATTTTGCCAGAATCAATTCGATCGGGTTACGAAAAGGAGCGGGTACGCTGGCTTGACAGAAAGGGCAACTACGAAGCATATATCGAAGCGCTTGTTGAGGTGTTTATGAAGAATCTGAAGGGAGTAAGTTATGCGGATCTTGAACGCGCGGCGCGCGTTGTTCATGGAAGATATCGGAACAGGTCATATCGATTTACCAGAGATCTGCTCCTCAAATTGAGACGCGAGAGATATTTTCTCGTGGCAATTTCGCAATCGCCCAAAATTATTCTGGATCTTTTTTGTAAAGAATATGGTTTCGATAAAATCTATGGACGATTCTTCGAACTCGGGCCGCAAGATCGGTTTACAGGCGTGGTAACTGACGAGCACATTATCACAAATAAAGCCAATATCGTGCGCAGGGTCGTTGCAAAGGAAAATTTAACACTCGCGGGATCTATTGGCGTTGGGGACACTGAAGGCGACATTGGGCTTCTCGAAAATGTAGAAAATGCGATTTGTTTTAATCCTAATGCAAAACTCTTTTCATGGGCGAAGCGAAACAATGCGCGCGTTGTCGTCGAGAGGAAGGATGTAATTTATGAGATTGCCACCGTGCTCAAGAAGTGAAAAATCCTAATCTACGTTATATTCCGCTATCGCGGAATATAACGTAGATGAAAAATAATTGAAAACATAGAGCTGGTAATAAAAAAACATAAAAAAGGAGCACAAATCTTCTCCTGCTTGGACGTACCAAAAAAAACTCAAACAACAAGGGGACACGGCACTGTCTTACGGGCTTGACTACTGTGCCCTGCAATCTGACGGTCATACCGCGCGAGCTTGCCGGGCGGCGGTTGATTATTGAGGTGAGTTCTAGACCACAGATTGTGAAGTGCCTTGAATTTGTCCCTCCGCTCTGACATAATTTTTTGCGATGACACAAAATGTGGGGCGACGTGCTGGCGCGTATGCGCTTTTAGGGATTATTGCCGCTGTAATTATTTATGCAGTAATTTTTTTCGGATTGACGGGCGCCGCCCAAAATAATTCGGCCGCTGATGCCGCCGAGGAAAATTTGAAAGTCCTTATTGCCGGGGATGTCATGCTTGGGCGCTTCGTTGAAAGTCTTCGGAAAGAACAGGGGAATAATTACCCGTTTCTGCGGGTTCGTGAGACGATGATCGGACATGATTCTGTCCTAATCAATCTGGAAGGACCGATTCCCGCAAGGCATGAGCGCACGCCCTCGGGCTCGACACGTTTTTCGTTTGAAGAAGAGATTGCTCCTCTACTGCGGGAGCACAATGTCAGGTTTGTATCTTTAGCGAATAATCACACTTACGATTTTGGGCGGGAAGGGCACGCAAATACTATTCGAAAATTGTCGGAGAATGATATAGCCGCGGCGGGGAGCTATGACAACTCAAGTAGAAAAGATGCTTTCGTAATCTCAAAAGGAAATCAGTCCGTACTTGTCGCGCCTTTCAATTTTGTCGGTCCAAAGACCGCGAACCTTGCGGTGGGAGACATACAGGCGCTTCGCAACTCCTATCCATATTCACACATCATGGCGTACGTGCATTGGGGCGATGAATATACTAGAAAACCAAATGACGAACAAAAAAGAATCGCGAGAAATTTGATTGACGCCGGCGCCGATGCTGTTATCGGACATCATCCTCACGTTGTCCAGATAGTGGAAGAATATAAAGGCAAGCCCATCTTTTACTCTCTTGGCAATTTTATTTTTGATCAGTATTTTTCTTCGGAGACGCAGGAGGGGTTGATGTTATCGTTGTCTCTCTCTTCGGATTTTGCGGCGTATTCTCTTTTGCCATATCTCTCAATACGCAGTCAGCCGGCTTATCTTGAAACCTCTGATCGCGAGACGTGGCTTGAATCATTCGGCGGAGAACACGCCGGAGAGTTTGGAAAGACAATTTCGAGCGGCAAATTAATTTACTCTCGAATTCCGGAATGAAAAAATATTTTTCAAAAATCGGTTCATTTTACGCGCTTTCAGTGCTGGATGAAGTGCCGATTCGCGCCGCCGCTCTTTCATACTCGCTTATTTTTTCCGTGATACCCATTTTATATTTTTGCATTCTCACCATTTCGCTAGTTGTTGTAGGAAGCGACACAGAGTCCGCATTGTTTGAAATTCTATCGCAAAATTTTAATGAAGATGTCGCTAATTTCTTTCGAGCTTCCATAGATGCATTTCGGGTTCATGAACCGCCGCTCGGCTCATTTATTGCCGGTATTATCGTTCTTCTTGTTGCCGCATCAAATTATTTTTATCGGCTCAACGAATCGTTTCGGATAATTTTTAAAGTTGCGCGGATAAAGAGAGCAATTTTTAGCGCGATATTACGACGCATAATTTCTCTAATATATGTAATTTTGTTTATGATCATATTGCTTGCGACGCTTAACGCTCATCTCTTTGCCACCGCGCTGACTTCAAAGCTGGGGCTCGTCTTCGGGGAATACTCACTCGCAGTCTCACTATTTACCGCGGTTTGGACTGTCGGGATTTTGACACTCATTACCTCGCTTTTTTATCGGACCCTCTCACACTTCTATTTGTCGTGGTCAACGAGTGTGTTGAGCGCAATGCTTGTATCGAGCTGTCTCTATATCGCAAATGTGCTTCTCAACGCTTTTTTCCGCTCACCGCTTTCCGTAACGGCGTTCGGATTTGCGAGCCTTATTGCCCTTATTCTGCTTTGGGTCTACTACACGCATTATGTGTTTCTGATGGGATCGCTTGTAGCTAAAGAAATGGAGGAATCATTGTGAAATTTTCCACCGCCTCGTCTTTGACAGACTTGTTTCTATTTGTTAAAAAATAGCCTGGTTTTGTTCTTCGGAATATATAAAAATAGGTGTTTTGGGGCTAGGTTAACATAAACTACTGGAGGGTGAATGTATAATAATGATGTGGCCGCGTATCGACGTACGGCAGTTCTCTTTGGACCACCGGGGTGTGGAAAAGAAAAATTGGGCAATGTGTTAGTTTCAAGCGGAATGGTCCACCGGGTAATTCTCAAAACTTACCTGCTCGAACATTCCGATGTGATGCAAAGCGGCGGCCTTGTCAGTGACGAAATAGTCGTGCCGATTGTAGATGGACTTCTTTCTAAATTTCGTGCTGAAAAATACCTCGTTCTTGATGGAGCTGGTCGCAGTCGAGGGCAAATGCAAGAGCTTCTTCGGCGCGTTGTACCGATTGTGTTTATCGACCTTCCGGTAGAGGAGTGCAAAAGGCGAATCAAAAAAGCCGATGACCGGGGAGGACGATGTGACGATGCTGTTCACATTGTGGAAACCAGGATGGCAAAATATGAAGAGGAGAGTCTTCCGGCACTTCATTTTGCAATGGCGACCAGATCGGAACTCGTTCACCGAATTGACGGCTTGAAGTGTCCGTTAGACAAAGCGAAAGATATGGTTGACAGGCTAGGGTGGCGAGAAATAAGTTTTGCGGAAACAGAAGCCGTGCCTTCAAGAAGAGAACATTTTCAATCAGTGTCTCGCATCAGTCGGCAACAGGCTGTGGTTTAAACGCGTTAAAGACCTCTCGAAAGGGCGGTCTTTTTTTATTTTGCCGCTTATCTCATTCCCAATTACTCAACTAAATAAGTTCGAAATTTTTCCACCATTCTTGAAACGGGGCTTTTTTTACCATCTCGATTATTTCGTCCTCGCTGTCCGTAATAGTGTACAAAGACATATCATCTGCGGAAACAGTTTTGTGGTTTTCCTTCATGATTTTTTTAATGAATTCGTCGAGCGGTTTCCAGAAGTCGGAACCCACGAGAATAATTGGTACTCTCGGGATTTTTGTCGTCTGTACAAGAGTAAGTATGTCAAAAAGTTCGTCGAGTGTGCCGAATCCGCCTGGGAAAAAAATATATGCTTCGCCTGCAAACGACAGGGCTGTCTTTCTCGTAAAAAAATAATTGAAAGTTACATGTTCTTCGACAAACTGATTGGTCAGCTGTTCGTGGCGGAGGCGGATGGAAAGTCCGAGAGATTTACCGCCGGCTTTCCACGCCCCCTCATTTGCGGCCTCCATGATTCCCGGCCCCCCACCTGTAATTATCGCGTAGTTGAGCTCTTTTGCGATACGAAACGCTACTTCGGAAGCTTGTTTGTAGTGCGCATCGTTTGGGGGAATTCGTGATGAACCAAAGATACTGACGGAACGAGGAAATTTTTTTATAAAATCAAATGCTTCGCGAAATTCCCTGGAGATTGTCTCGAGGTTTTTTTTCTCATCAAGATTAATTTCTTCCGCGGTTATCGGAATAAACCCCGCATTTTTTTCCGGGATTGTAACTTTTCTTGGCGCATTGTCTTTTGAGGAAAATAGATTTTTAAACATCGTAATGATTGTCATTGTAGAGACTCACGGCATTTTTTGCAACGAAATAATCGAAACTTCTGACGCAGATTTCTTGACTTACCGCACAGCATGACATCTCTTTTTTTGAGTGCTAATTTTTTTAGAATCTGTTTTTTCGATGACGGTTCGCATTGCACAATATAAATCGCCCCGCGAGAATATCCTTCCCGTATTCGAAAAAAAATACGGTGAAGCGCCGGTTGGCATCTCGAAAATGCAAAGTGGCTCTAAATAAGGACTTTTATCATATCTCGTCGAATTTTTTAAGAGTAAGGACTTCAGCAAAGAATCAGATGTAATTTACATAAATGAGCTTCAAAAATAAGGCTATTTTATCCCCATGCCTTTACGAAACACGTCTCAAAAAAAGCTATAATTGTTCACGATATTGCGCTGGCTGTTTTGCGGGAGGATTAGGTCTTTCATGATATCAATCTATCGAAACCACGTCGGTCAAAAAATGCCCAAAATGCGCATACAAGCGCTTCATTTTTTAGTTCTTTTTTCTTTTGTGATGACATCTATAGTGCCGTCAGGGTTGGTATTTGCCGCGCGCGGCGTTCCAGCCATATTGAATTATCAAGGAAGACTAGCAGACTCGAGCGGCGACTTGCTCGGAGGTTCGGGGACTACATATTATTTTAAATTTTCCATTTGGAATAATGCCACAGTCGGATCGGGGACTCGCGTATGGCCGTCATCAGCCCCAACGGCCACAAGCGCGAATGTCCGTGAGGGTGTTTTTAATGTTGCAATCGGTGATACGGCTAATGGATACCCCGACTCGCTTGACTATGATTTTTCTCAAAATGACACAGTCTATCTTCAGGTTGAGGCTTCTTCTGACAATTCGACTTTTGAAACACTTACTCCGCGCCAGCTCATTAGCGCTTCGGCGTTTGCGAGAGTTTCGGGGCAAGTAAGCGGAACCGGACAATCGTCTTTCGGCACTACAACCTCATTTGGTAATTCCGTCGTCTCGATTGAAGCGACGTCGTCGTCGGCTACGGCCCTTTCGGTGAGAGGTAATTCCTCACAAACAGCAAGTATTTTTGATGTAGAAAATTATCTAGGCACTTCTCTTTTTTATATTTCTTCATCGGGTGGGGTTTTTGCTTCTTCCACGTTTCAGGCGACAGGGGACTCCACATTTTACGGATCGCTTACTGTTACCGGTCTTGCGACTTCGACATTTTCAGGCGGAGTTTCAAGTGTCGGCCTCGCAACAAGTCAGGGTATCGTTGTTTCGGGAGGAGCCATCAAGCTTTCTTCCGGAGCCACTTCAACCTTCACAAACGGACTCGATATTTCAGAGGGTTGTTTTAGTGTAAATGGTGCGTGTGTATTATCTGGCGCGGGTGCAGTATCTTCGGTCTCAAATACTGACGGATCTCTCACGATTTCACCGACAACGGGCGCTGTTGTCGCTTCATTGAATACAGGCAATACAAATTTTTGGACAGCCCTTCAGCGTTTCACCTACAGCTCTTCGACCGCCGTCTCCGGATTGGACGGAGTCCAAGTCGGCCGCACCTCGACCACTTCCATTTTCGGAAACGGAGCGACGTCGACGTTTAATCAAAAAGAATTCCTCACCGCTTGCGGTGGGGTACCTCACCACCATACACTGGATGAATGGCTGAACATATATTCAAAAGACACACCAAAAG
>MHRX01000014.1:10285-12207 GCA_001822655.1 Candidatus Taylorbacteria bacterium RIFCSPLOWO2_01_FULL_45_15b | reverse complement strand
TGCGCGCATCTTCGGCGCCAAATCGTGCGTCTTTACGTCTTTTCGCGAATCAAGAAGGATGTGTTTCTCGCCTTCATACGGCTCCTCCCTGCCGCCATTCAAAAAATATGTTGCGTGGGGAAATTTTTCCGTCTCGGCAATGTGCGCTTGAGTTAACCCGGCTTTCGATATTTCACCGGCAAGCGTCGCTTCAATTTTCATCGGAGGAAACGCCACAAGACACTTAAATTCAGTGCTGTATTCGCTAAGTGTCGCAACGCAAATATTCTGCTTTAATGATCGCGCCAATAATTTCTCCGTCAGTTGCCGTGCGCGATCAGAACGGAAATTAAAAAACAACACCGCGTCGTTGTCGCTAATCGCGCAAGCTTTCCCATCGTCGCCGAGGCACACCACGGGCTCGAGATGTTCATCAAGCTTACCTTCCTTATAAAGTTCTTCAACATACTCTGACGGGATTTTTTCACAGATGCCGCCCTTGCATTCGAATAAGACATCTTCGGCGCGTTTCGTCCGATCCCAATTATGATCGCGATCCATTGCGTAAAATCTGCCCGAAACGGAGGCAATGAAACCGACACCGATTCTCTTCATCTCCCTCTCCAAATCCTCCAAAAACTTTGCGGCGCTTTGTGGCGCGGTATCTCTTCCGTCCGTAAAAACATGAATAGCCACTCTACCCACCCCGGCGCGCTTCGCCGCTTCGAGAAACGCAAATAGATGATCCGAGTGAGCATGAACTCCTCCCGTTCCGAGAAGTCCTTGGGCATGAAGTGTGGAATTATTTTTTTTCACATGGTCAAAAAGTGCATGGAATGCTGGATTTTTATCAAACTCACCGCTTTCGATGGCTTTCTTTATTCGGACAAGTTCCGTGTCGATGACCGTTCCGGCGCCGATAGTGGTGTGTCCGATTTCACTATTTCCCATCTGCCCTTCCGGAAGCCCTACCGCTAATCCCGATGCCTCAAGAAGCGCGTGCGGGTACTTTTTCCATAGTGAATCAAATACAGGCGTTTTTGCGGCGGCAATAGCATTGTCTTTAATTTCTTCCCTATAGCCCCACCCGTCGAGAATAATGAGTGCGACTTGTTTTTGAGTATTCATAGCAAACGGTATTTTACTCTATATTTGTGTAAAGAAAAAACAGCCTCGTGCTGTTTGGTCGACACACGGATACCAATATCGTGGCCAGGATGTATCTGAAGTATCTGATTAGTTGCTTCCATTCTCCGCGCCTCACCATATGCACGACATCATTTATTGCTCCACAAACGAATCCGTGTCTGTCAGACAGACACGGATTCTTTCGGGGATGAAGGTGCAAGGACTAAAGACCATCGAACCAGACCGTGATTTCAATTATAAAAAAAGAGTCCCTAGTGGAGTTAGATTCCACAAGGGGCTCGTCGATATGAGGTGCCCGACGTGCAAAAAGGAATGGGCATCACCGTTGCAACAGCTTGAACGCAAAGTTGGTTTCAAAAACATTTACTGCCGTAGTGCCTCCGTCATAGCAGTGCCACTTCTGACGCGATTCCGTTGTCTCGATGGTAGTCGCCGAGTAGCCACGCTTCTCGAACTCTCTGATGAGATTGTTCACTTTACGTTCATGGGCACTTTTTGTCTTATCTCGATTCCATATGTCCCAGGAGTTTGTTTCCAAATTCCTGATAACAACTTGCTGTGCCTTACGGAAAACTTTTCTTATTTTCATAGTTCTTCACTTTTTTCGTCAAGGCATGATACCGAGCAAAATTGCTCGATTATTAATCTCTAGAAAGAGTAACATATATAGTGACTATAGTAAAGATTAACAAAAACTGATTGAGCTTTCCAGTTCGGTGCGCTGTTGTGTGTCTGTCAGACAGACACAGATTCGTGCTCCTGGAATGGGCAAAGCCCCGATTGTACTCAATCAC
>MHRX01000014.1:9966-10273 GCA_001822655.1 Candidatus Taylorbacteria bacterium RIFCSPLOWO2_01_FULL_45_15b | reverse complement strand
CTAACTCTTCGAATCCTTCACGCAAGGCAAACTATTGCCTTGATCCTGCGCAAATAATCCTCATTCGAGAATTTTGTGCGGAGCGGATTCGACTATGAACATTTTTTACCGCTGTCGCTCGCGAATCTGTGTCTGTCTGACAGACACAGATTCAAGATTAACAAAAACTTACTGGGCTTTCCACTTCGGCGCGCTATTCTGTGTCTGTCATTGTGTGTCTGTCAGACAGACACAGATTTTTTACATTTTTTCCGAATGGTGCGCCGGGCTGGACTCGAACCAGCGATGCCCATTGGGCCGGAGATTT
>MHRX01000014.1:0-9928 GCA_001822655.1 Candidatus Taylorbacteria bacterium RIFCSPLOWO2_01_FULL_45_15b | reverse complement strand
GAACCAGCGATGCCCATTGGGCCGGAGATTTACAGTCTCCTGGAATAGCCGCTATCCGACCGGCGCATTATACACGCTCGAAAATATAACATGAGAAATGCGATTTATAAAGTTTAGACAGCGACGGTTTCAGCCTCCATCACCTCATCCTTTTCGAAGAATGATCCTTTTTTTCCTTTCTTGACGTCAAAAGCGAATTCGCTCCCCTTCATCGTAACGGCGATTTCTCCTCCTTTCATAACTCCCTGCGTAATCATAAGGGACGCAACCGGAGTCAGAATTTTATTTTGGATAAGTCTCTTCAGTGGGCGCGCGCCGTACTGCGGGTTGTATCCCTCTTTTGAAAGATACGCGAGCACCTCATCAGAAACTTCGAGCGCAATCTCTTTCTGCGCAAGTCTTTCTTTCACAATACCGACCTGAATTTTAACAATGTCGGTAATGGCTTCCGGACTCAAAATATCGAAGATAATTATGTCGTCGAGGCGATTCAAAAATTCAGGTCGGAAATAGTCCTTCAATGACTCCAAGACGCGCTCTTTCGTTTTTTCATACTTAGCTTTATCTTCCGCGAGACCGGCGAAACCGATTTGCTCAAGTTTATCAATGTACTGCGCGCCTATATTCGAAGTCATTATGATAATTGAGTTCTTGAAATTGACCACGCGACCTTTATTGTCAGTCAAACGCCCGTTATCCATGATCTGCAACATGATGTTGAAAACTTCCGGATGAGCCTTTTCGATCTCATCAAAAAGTATAACCGAGTACGGACGATGGCGTACTATTTCTGTAAAACTTCCTCCCTCATCGTGTCCAACATAACCGGGCGGCGCGCCAATGAGTTTCGACACTGAATGTTTTTCCATAAATTCGGACATATCAATACGAATGAGCGCCTTATCATCATCAAACATGAATTCAGCGAGCGCCTTCGTAAGTTCCGTTTTTCCAACTCCCGTAGGACCAAGGAATATGAAGGAACCGATCGGACGACTGGGATCTGCAATGCCCGCTCTCGAGCGCTTCACGGTGTCGGCGATTTTTTTTACCGCGTCCTGCTGTCCAACGATGCGGCGCGTCAGTACTTCCTCCATTCGTGAAAGTTTTTCCGCTTCCTCCTCAAGCATTCTGTTCACCGGAATATTCGTCCAGCGCGAAACCACCGAAGCGATATCTGCTTCTACAATCTCTTCTTTCAAAATACGTCGCGTTGTCTGCAATTTCTTAAGTCTCTTATTTTTTCCATCAAGCTCCTTCTCAAGCTGTGGAATTCTTCCGTATCGAATTTCTGCGGCCTTTGCCAAGTCCGCCCGTGCTTCAGCATGTTCTGCCTCAATGCGCATCGCTTCCAGCTCTTTCTTAACTTGTTTTATACCGGAAAGAATTTCCTTCTCATTTTTCCATTTAAGTTCAAGTTCTGAAGTCGTCTCCTTCAAATCTGCGATTTCCTTTTCGATTTTTTTCGTTCTTGATTTTGCATTTTTTGAAGTCGCCAGTTCCGCCTTCAAGGCCTCTTTCTCAATTTCAAGTCGCATCACCTTTCGGCGAGTTTCTTCAAGCGCAGGAGGCATGTTTTCGAGGGAGATTTTAAGCTGTGATGCGGCCTCGTCAATAAGATCCACCGCTTTGTCCGGCAAAAATCTATCAGTGATGTAGCGCGAAGAAAGCTGTACGGCGGCGACAATTGCGTCATCGGTAATTTTGACGCCGTGATACAGCTCATATTTTTCTTTTATACCTCTCAAAATCGCAATCGCGTCATCAATTGAAGGTTCGGAAACAAACACCGGCTGAAAGCGGCGCGTAAGCGCGGGATCTTTTTCAATATGTTTCTGAAACTCGCGGAGGGTCGTAGCGCCGATGGCTCGAAGCTCGCCTTTCGCCAGCGCGGGCTTCAGCATGTTTGACGCATCCATTGATCCTTCAGCGGCACCTGCTCCGACGATGGTGTGAATCTCGTCGATAAAGAGAATAATTTTCCCCTCTGAACGCTCAACTTCTTTCATTATGTTTTTGAGTCGCTCTTCAAATTCTCCGCGGTACTTTGTACCGGCAATCAAAAGCCCGAGATCAAGCGATACGAGCTCTTTGTCTTTCAAAGATTCCGGAACATCTCCGACAGCCATGCGATTTGCAAGACCTTCGGCAATCGCTGTCTTTCCGACACCAGCCTCCCCTATCAAAATTGGATTGTTTTTCGTGCGACGTGAAAGAATCTGTATGATGCGCGAAATTTCCGTATCCCGCCCGATCACCGGATCAAGTTTGTTTTCGGCCGCAAGTTTAGTGAGGCTCCGCGCATATTTGGCGAGAAATTTATATTTCTTAGGCTGTGCGGCGTCTGAAATTTTACCGGAGCGCAAATCTTCGAGTACTCGGACAACGCTCGCTCGATCAATCTTGAAACGGCTTAACATTTCCTTCGCGCTACCGGGCGAGTCAAGAAGCGCGATAAAAAGGTGCTCGGTCGAGACGAACTCGTCTTTCAATGATGAGGCTACTTTTCCGGAGCTTTCGATTGCCTGAGCAAGTTCCGGCGTCAGATAAATCTGATAGGAGGGCGAAAGAACACCGCCTGACTCCGGACTTTCTATGGACTCGAGTAAAGAGTCCGTGAGTAACATCGTGTCAATCTCAAGTTTATCAAGAATGGACGCGACCATACTCTCTTCCTGCAGAATCAGAGCCGCCAGAAGGTGCAATGGATTGACATGATTTTGACCGCGTTCAATAGCCAATTCGTGGGCCTTCCGAATCGCTTCTTTCGCTTTCGTTGTAAAGTGATTAAATGGTGTCATTATTGTATCTCGTTCGTTAATTTTATCGCCTCTCCGACAAATGTAAATGAGTAGGGTTTTCCGCCACAACGAGGAGTTAAATAACTATACAATGCTAGTAAAACCTAGTCAATTTACTGATACTGTCTTTTCTATGTCCAGCGGAAGATTAGCCGAGCTCGATGTCGCAGAGAGCGAGTCAAATTGAATGGTCTCAAGCTCGAGAGGAATACTATTTCCGGATATGAAGATGTTTCTCCCGACAACTTCCGAACGCTTAGTTCTGATGCCAAGCAAATTTCCCTGTGATGAAATAAGCATTGCCCCCATAAACGAATCGGGTACCGGAAAATCAACTTCATAATATGAACGGCCGTCTTTCTCGCTAAAACCCGTGATAATTCCCTTTATTATCCCAGTCTTTGCCTCTCCCCCGAGTGCAATGACGGTCTGTCCGAGTTTTGGAATATTTGGATCAAATAAAACGGGAAAGAGTTTCGATACTGCAGTATTTTTTTCACGAGCTTTTAGGTATGACGTGCCACCCGCATCATTTCTTGCAACAATAACGACGGGTACTGCCACACCTTCACCTGTCTCGGCAACATATTTTGCCTTGTCAGATATAAAGCTCTTGTCGGCGACAATGAGTCCATCATCTTTAACCACAATTCCGAGTGTTACATACAGGCTTTTATCTCCCTTTTCATCTGCTGAATATAAACGAACGAAGCTCGACTTATTTTTCGCAATTGCAGATATGATTTCCGCTTCTTCATCAATTGTTACCTTAACTTCTTTCACCTCCCTCATCACGTTGGTAATAATTTCTACCGGCACAACTTGCTCGACTGTCCTCTCGACAACACGATTGATTGTCTGGGTAACTGATGTTGGCGCCTCGCGAAGCAAAGAAAAAGTAATTACGCCAGTCGCAATCGACGTCACAAAGCTTACAAGCAGTGTTACGAGAATCAGTTGATGTTTCGTGAGATTTTCCATTTTATTAGAAGCTGGGCGCGGACACACCTTCCGCATAATCTATAATATTATCACGAAAATACTGCCGTGCTTGCGGACTGACGATTTTTTTCCTTTATTTCTCGCAAGGACCGTGATTCTTGAATAATTAGAGCAAAATAAATAGCTTAATACCTGCAAGCAGCATGAGAGCGATCACCAATAAAGCGATTGACGCTAATCCAAAATATCGATATATTTTATCAGTAAAATCCATTTGCTTTCTTGCTTTTTCTCTATTCTCTTGATTACCATTTTGTTGAAAATCGTGGTGCATATCATCGAATCTCAGAAACTCGGCAATGAATATTTGTCTGGTTATTCCCGCAATTATAGAAAGAATAATCAGTGCCCAAAATATTCCTACAAGCCAAATAACGTAGACATTGTGTTGGGGAATCCAATCAGTATTAACAACAGTCCATCCAAGTAGAGCAATATCAAGACCCAATATAAAATGGTCTAATTTTTGTAGTCCTGAAAGCTGAATATTTTGGGCAGTTTTGTTATTCGAGTTACTCATTGGGGATATAGAATTATATCATACCAAAATTCATAGAAAAAATATCGAAGACAGCTATTCCCGCCCTTATTTAGCAACACCGATCGAATGGTTGGAGAAATTCGAGAAAGCTACCTCAACGCCAATATTTCTTTTATAACAAAAATTGCTTGATGAATGTCTCGCTTTGTCGTTCGGCGGCCAAAAGAAAATCGAATGGAATTTTTCGCGCGGTCAGATCTCCCGAGCGCCCGTATCACATAAGATTCATTTTCGTCCCTCAAACATGCGCTCTTCGTACTTGCGGCTATTCCGCGCGCGTCAAGCTGTAAAATAAAAAATTCATTATCGATTCCTTGTACCGAGACATTCAGTATATGAGGCGATGAATCCTCGAATGTGCCGTTTAGATTCACGCCATTTATTTTTAACAACTCGGAAAGAAAATATTTCTTTAATTCATATAATCGCGCCGATTCCCGCCGGCGAACTCGAATCGCCTCGCGCAAAGCTTCCGTGATTCCGACGGCCTTTGCGACGTCTTCGGTCCCAGGACGCAGGCCTTTTTCTTGGCCTCCGCCGAATAAAATTGGCGCGAGCAAAATTCCCCGTCGAACAAAGAGCAATCCTGATGAGCGCGGTCCGTACATTTTTTGACCATCAAACGTAATCATATCTGCGCCAAGTCGTTCGGTATTAATGTCATAGTAAAGCCCTGCTTGTGAAGCGTCGGTGTGAAAATATATTTTTTGAGACACGCGGTTCCGGTTTTGGCGATGGCGGACAAAATGCCTGATATTTTGGGCAATAAGCCGGGGGTCATTGAAACTCCCGACCTCATTATTCACCATCATAATAGAAACGAGCACCGTCTCCGGCCGCAACGCCGCCTCCAGTTCTTTTTGAATAATCATCCCGCGGCTGTCCACTCCGAGATACGTAATGTCTACCCCATGCTTTTCAAAAAATTTCATTACTTCAAGAACGGACGAATGTTCTATTGCGCTCGTTACAATATGCATTTTTTTATACAAAGTACCGTTCGATCGCGCCATATCAATAATCCCTCGTATGGCAACATTATTTGATTCAGTTCCACCCGACGTAAAATAAATCTCATCCTTGTGCGCGTTAAAGAACTCCGCCGATTGTGCGCGCGCGTTTTCAAGCACACGCTTCGCCACAACTCCCTCCCCATACAAAGCGGACGGGTTTGCAAAAAATTTTCTTGAAATACGACCCATGACGCGCCGAACACCGGTATCAACCGGTGTGAGTGAAGCATAATCAAGATATATTCGTTTATTATTGATATACATAGAGACGCACCGCGGAAAGCTATACCGACTGTGAGATAGAACCATTTTTATTCCACACTCGTCAATCCCACCCTTGCTTAAACGGCCTTTTTTTTGTAATATGCGCTCTTATGGAAATCCCTTTTGATGTTTTGAGCTATGTGCTTGCCATCACCATAATTGTCCTTATCGTCTGGATAATCCGACTCGAAATCAGAATTGCCAGACTCCTTAGCGGCAAAGATGGGAAAAGTCTCGAGAGCGTGATCAGTTCAATTAATGCTGGTTGGATTGAATCAAGGGGATTCCAAAATGAGATGGAAAAATACCTTACGGGTGTAGAAAAAAGACTTTCAAAGAGTCTCCGCACTTGTGAGACAGTTCACTTCAACGCGTTCAGAGGAAACGGCGAGAGCGGCAATCAGAGTTTTGCGACAGCATATGTAAACGAGATCGGCGACGGCGTCATCATTTCAAGCCTGTACGCACGGGAGCGCACAAGTATTTTTTCAAAACCCATCAAACGATGGGTTAGTGACACACCGCTTTCACCCGAAGAAAAAGAGGTTCTTGCGAAAGCAAAACTCGCGGTGCAAAACTAACGTAAAGGCGGTCGCGATTTAATTGATAATTGCGCGATACCTAGTATTAAAAACAAAAAACAGATAACGTCGTCCCTCAATCGACACTGGGACGACGCGATTCTGCAGAATCGCACCTAGTATAATTTTGCTAAATTACATGCAAAAAACGAACGACAAAAAAATGGCTCGACCGCCCGTCATTGCAATCATGGGTCATATTGACCATGGAAAATCCTCTCTCTTGGATTATATTCGCAAGACAAATATTGTTGCTAAAGAAACCGGCGGCATAACCCAACACGTCTCCGCGTACGAAGTTGAACATACGACGAAGGAGGGAAAAAAGGGGCTTGTAACATTTCTCGATACTCCCGGACATGAAGCGTTTCAGGCAATACGCGCTCGCGGTGTTGAGGTTGCCGACATAGCAGTCCTCGTTATTTCCGGAGAAGATGGAGTAAAGCCTCAAACAATCGAGGCAAAAAACCATATCATAAAATCTGGAATTCCCTATATTGTCGCTATAACAAAAATTGACAAGCCCGAAAGCGATGTTGAGAAAACAAAACAAAGTCTGGCCGAGAGCGAAATATATCTTGAGGGGTATGGAGGTGATATTCCCTGGATCGCAATATCCTCAAAAACCGGCGAGGGTATTCCCGCCCTTTTGGATCTTATAATACTTGTGGCAGAACTTCAGGAGCTTCGAGCTGACCCGACCGCATCAGCAGACGGAATAATTATCGAAGCTGACGTTGACCCTAAAGCAGGAATCGCGGCATCTCTAATTATAAAGAACGGCACGCTACGACAAGGTGATTTTATCGTCTCGGGATCCACATTCGCCCCGGTCAGAATTATGCAGAATTTCCTCGGAAAATCTATCAAAGAGGCGACATTCTCAAGCCCTATTCGCATTATAGGTTTTTCAAAGCTACCGGTTGCAGGCGATACTTTTTTTTGCGTTCCAAGCAAAAAAGAGGCGGAAGAAAAAATATTGGCAGTAAAATCTGGAGCCGGAACCCGATCGATCATCCATGCGACTGAAGGTAAAGTTTCACTTCCGCTTGTCATAAAAACCGACGCTTCGGGCACGCTCGATGCCATTCGTTTTGAAGTAAAGAAGATTGAGACGGAAAAAGTCGAGGTTCTGATCGTCGCCGCGGACGTGGGTGCAATTTCGGAAAACGACGTCAAACATGCGATGACTTACCCGGGGACGCGCGTTCTTGGCTTCAACGTGCGAGTTGATGCGCAGGCTCGCGGAGCGGCAGATCGCACTGGAACAATCATCGAGACATTCGAGATTATTTACAAACTAATCGACAGAATAAAGGGGCTCGTGGCAGAAATAACACCAAAAGAGACAGTAGACGAGCTGACTGGAACTGCAAAAATTCTGAAGATTTTTTCCCGTTCGAAAGACAAACAGATATTGGGTGGCCGCGTGCAGGAAGGCACTCTCAAGCTCGGAAGTGAGGTAAAAATATTACGCCGCGATGCGGAAATCGGCCGAGGAAGAATACGTGAACTTCAACAAATGAAACGCAAAGCTGTAGAGGCGGCAAAGGATTCTGAATTTGGGGCACTTATCGAGTCTAAACATGAAATAGTGGAGGGTGATAAAATACAAAGTTTTGTAGCAATAGCTCGATAATTATGACCGAAAATAAAGATGCGCGAAAAAAAGATATTCTCCGCGAGTTAGTTTCAAGCTATATTCTCAAGGAATCGAGCGGAAGTTCGCTCATCACTGTAACAGAAATTATTCTCGGATATAAAAATAATCGCGTTACAGTTTGTTGTACGGTTCTCCCGCAAGAAAAAGAAAAATCAGCAATGGAATTTTTACAAAGAAAACGCCGCGATGCGGAACAATTTATTCGAGACAATTCTCGTATCTACCCCACCCCGCTTCTCATTTTCAAAATTGATTTGGGAGAAAAAAATCGGCAAAAACTCGACGAGATCTCAAATTAGTATTTAGTATGTAGTATTTGGTATTTAGAAATAAAGTACCGATATAGAAGTGCTATGAAAGACAATACTCCATACTATATACTGTATACTAATTTCTTGGCGTGGTGGCGAAGTGGTAACGCTTCGGTCTGCAAAACCGACATGCGCGGGTTCGATTCCCGCCCACGCCTAAAAAACGAAGTTTTTTCGGGAATCGAAAAGGCTGAACATATTTCTTCTTAGAAATGTGAAGCCTGTACTGAACTTGTAAAGTTCGATTCCCGCCCACGCCTTAGCGTAGAAAACTCATTTATGAGTTTTCGTGCGGGAATCGAAAAGTCTGAATATATCACGCACAGCGAAGCGAGCACGATATGAAGACTATACCGTCCTCGTAGAGGAAGATTCCCGCCCACGCCTTAAAACAAACTTATTTGTTTTCGCGGCTCCATGCGGAAACGAGATTTTTGGATTTTTTAATTTGACAAATCTATATTTTTAATTTAAATTCTCTTCAGAAAGAATCTGTCTATGCAAAAAGTCATCGTGGTCTTGATCGCCTTCGTTCTACTTACCGTAAGCTGCACCGATCCGTATCGAAATGAAGATGTCGCAACAATTGAAGAAAAACAGAAAATAGCTGACGAGATCATATATAAGATTACGTATATCAAGGATCCGCGCACCGGACTCTGTTTCGCATATATTTGGATTAATCAAGGTGGTCCATCAATCACATGCGTGCCCGAGGAAACCGTTCCAAAAGAAATGCTCAAAACAGCAGTATTACGATAGCAACCAGTCTGGTCTACTCCGAATAACTTCGGAGTTTTTTAATTTTTTTACAACAAAAAAACGGCATCTCTGCCGTCGCACTTCGCCTAGGGTTTTCTGTATTCAAACAATGTATGAAGGATCGTTTTGGGATTGGCGAGCAGTCGCGCTAGACGAGATGTTTCGGAGCCAAATTGCCTCTCTTTCCATTCATATCCTCCTCCGTCATATGCATATTCAAAAACGCCCACTCTCCTTTGCCGATCCTCTTCAATAAGAACAATTTTTTCGGAAATTTCGACATCGACTTCACGCCCAAGCACGAAGCTCTTTTGCCGCTCGTGGTATCTGAATTCAGCGAGAATTGTTCCTTTTATTTTTACAGGGGCCGCCTCGCCCCTTGGCAACGGAAAAGAGAGAATTCGCTCATGCTCATCAAATGTCTCGGCTCTCGACAAGTATTTTGCAAAGCCCTCGCTCGTTTCTAAAAGATTTGATATTAGTTTGGGAATCCGCTTGAGTGTGGCGGCTAATCTTTGCTCATCCGTTTTTCTTTTTTTGATTGCTTTCTGCCTTAGCTCCTCCTTGCGTTTTAAATAACGCTTCGCTTCTTTGTCAAATATGTCATTCATTGGAAACCCTTTCTAATCGCAGTATCCACGAATTCTCCAATCAGTCAATGTGTTCGATTCCGCTCAATGCCTTTTTTTGATACAGTATCTCCGACGATCTGATTCTCACAAAAACGTAAAAGCCTCTGTGAGAATATTATGCCCTAATTGTCATAGCCTTCAAAGTACACATCGGGGAAGAAATATTCAAAAGAAATAATGGGTCAGTGGCGGAATTGGTATACGCGCAACACTTAAAATGTTGTCCGCATTTAAACGCGGATGAGGGTTCGATTCCCTCCTGGCCCACCAAGACAGAACATAATCCCTTTTCAGAGATTTTTTGATGGGCTTCCGCAATGGAAGCCCATTGAATTTCCGCAACGGCGCGCGCTTCGCG
>MHRX01000013.1:591-22087 GCA_001822655.1 Candidatus Taylorbacteria bacterium RIFCSPLOWO2_01_FULL_45_15b | reverse complement strand
ATCTTTTGCACGATCTTTTAAATCAAAAGGAATTCAGCAAGGTGCTTATCTTTGGCAGAACGAAACATGGAGTCGAGAAACTTTCCAAAATGCTCGCGATGCGCGGTTTCAAGGCGGAATCAATCCATGGCAACAAAAATCACTCACGCAGACAAAAGGCGCTTGGCCTTTTCAAGGATAGTCATATACAAGTACTTGTCGCAACGGACGTCGCCGCTCGAGGGCTCGATATCGCGGATGTCTCGCACGTCATCAATTATGATATTCCTGCGACCTATGACGACTATGTTCACCGTATCGGAAGAACGGGACGCGGAAATAAGCGTGGCAAGGCACTGACCTTTATTGAATAACATGAAAATTCCAACCGGAAGAACATTTCAAAAGGAAGGAAAATGGATGAAACGCCCCGGAGGGACGGTTGTTTCTATGTGCGCGTGCGGTAACAAATATCTAAAAACCCGCGACAATCAAACTAGCTGTGTTCGGTGCATTCCGAAAGTGTCTTCGCGGTAATTTTTGGAAACCTCACTCGAGAGATTTTTTGCTATCATTGGCAAAGATATGAATACGATGCAACAGCGCGTAGCGGTTCGGGCGGTGATTATTTCCGAAGGTAAAGTGCTTATTTTGCGCGAATCTTCCGCGTATAAAGGAGGTACGAACCACGGTAAATATGATTTTCCAGGCGGTAAAATCAATCCGGGCGAAACCATTGAGGAAGCTCTTCGAAGAGAAACGAAAGAAGAATGTGGACTTCAAATCGTGCCGGGTAAACTGATCGCTGTCGAGGAGTGGCGACCAAAGGTTCCAGAGGGCCAACTGCAGATTTTTGGGCTTTTCTATATTTGCACACTTCGACCGCACTTCGAAGTTGTCCTCGGAAGAGATCATGATGATCATAAATGGATTGAGCCGCGTCATCTCGAAGAATATCCGCTCACAGATGCAACGAGGGCAACAGTTAAATCTTTGCTAAAACTGATCGGCATGTAACCGAAACGCCCTTTCGGGCGTTTTTTTCATACAGCGCATTATAAAAATTTATCAACGCGCAATTTATTATATACCTATTCGGGCGAATAGGTATATAATAAAGCAAGTAAATTTATAGTAACAGTAAAAAATAAAATTGAAATGCAATTACAACAGGCAGAAAAAATATTAAAAGCGCTAGCAAATCGAAGACGCTTGGAAATTTTGAAGTTCCTAAAAAGAGGCAAGCGTGCCTCCGTCGGCGCTATCGCAAAGGAAATTGCGCTATCATTTCGAGCTACGTCTAAGCATCTGACAATATTGGCGGGTGCGACACTACTCGATAGAAGACAAAGCTCACTTTCTGTTTTTTATAAAATCGCTGAAGATATTCCAGAATTTACAAAAAAATTAGTAGAACGGATCTAGCTTTTTTGAGACTTTCTTTTTTCATTGAATAATATATACCTATTCGCCCGAATAGGTATATAGGTACATATTACCCAGATTCTGAATGCCGAATTTTGAATGTAAGTGGAGGGATGAATATTATTTTTTGATTTGAATACCGAGTTCTTTCAAATGCTTTGTGTCGATTTCGGACGGCGCGTTCATCATGAGATCGCGTCCTTCTCCTGTTTTTGGAAACGCAATAACCTCACGGATGTTCGGCTCGTTCTCGAGGATCATGACAATGCGATCTATCCCCGGCGCAAATCCGCCGTGCGGCGGGGTGCCGTATTTAAATGCCTCAAGCATATGAGCAAATTTCTTTTGCTGTTCTTCTTCGCTTATGCCGAGAAGCTCGAATACGCGCTTTTGCATATCTTGCTTGTGGATTCTGATGCTTCCGGAGCTTAACTCGTATCCGTTTAAGACGAGATCATATGAATTGGCACGAATAGAGAATAAATCCTCGCCTTTCATAAATTTTTCAACGTCTTCTTCTTTAATTGAGCAAAATGGATGATGAGCGGCGGCAATATTTCCTTCCTTGTCTTTTTCAAACATTGGAAAGTCAACGATCCACGCGAACGCAAGTTCGTCCGGATTATTTTTATCGCCGCGGAGATCGGGCTTGTCCGAGGCGTATTTTTCGATCGACTCTTTATAGGTAATGCGAGGAAAGGGGGTAGTAGTGATTTTTTTCTGCGGATAAAGTTTGGAAACAAGTTCGATGAACATTTTTTCGGTGAATGCGAGGACTTCTTCTTGGGTTATAAACGACATTTCATAATCAAGCTGTGTGAATTCAGGTTGGCGGTCTCCTCGTGTGTCCTCATCCCGAAAGCAGCGTGCAATCTGGAAATACTTTTCAAATCCCGCAACCATTGAGAGCTGTTTGAACTGCTGGGGCGACTGGGGGAGGACGTAAAATTTACCGTTCTCGAGTCGGGAGGGGACTACATATTCACGCGAGCCTTCGGGCGTGCCTTTCATCATGATTGGCGTTTCTATCTCTACAAAATCGTTTGCATGCATGTATTCACGGAAAAACGTAATGATCTTGTCGCGCATGCGGACGTTCTGTTGCAATCGCGGACGGCGAAGGTCGAGGTAGCGATATTTAAGACGAACGTCTTCGCCAATATCGCGGCCGTCGCCGCGTACGTCGAACGGAGGAGTTTCAGCCTCATTCAATATCTTTATCGTAAGAATTTCGAGCTCGATTTTTCCGTTCGCCTCGTTCACATTCACCATTCTTTCCGGACGGGCATTTACTTTTCCTGTAACTTCTATAACCCATTCAGAGCGAAGCGTTCCGGCAATTTTATGGGCGTCGGCATGGCTCGGAAGGGCGACCATTTGTATTTTCCCGGACGCGTCGCGAAGGTCGAGAAAAATCAGTTTCCCATGGTCGCGTCGCACATCTACCCAGCCAGAGAGGCTTATTTCCTCGCCGATTTTGTCTTTTGCGTCTTTAATTCGACTTCTTTGCATAGGAATGACTATATCATAAAGATATTATCTCTTGAATCATAACGAAAAACTCTTTAGAACGTCCTGATCTCTTGTCGGTTAAGTAGCGATAGTTTTTTGAAACATTAAGTGGCCGAGGGTCTTCTCCGTCGCCGGGAAATTTTCCGATGTATTACGCGGTGAGTAATAGCTGGCTTAAGTGTATTCTCGAAAGCATCGGGCGCTGTATTGACAGAATCTAAAATATCATTATATTTATGTACCGTAATAAGTACAAATAAACTAAACCAAAAAATGAAAGGACGGCATGATCACAGGGAAAATCCTCGGTGAGACTCCAATTATGGAGATTCTCAAAGACATTTATGTAGGCGTGTATCCTCGGCAGGAACCTCTGCTTCCGCGGCAGGCCGGTGAAGAGGTTTTATGCACAGTCGAAAGTCCCGATATCAGAGCACTTTCTTCCTCTTTACAAGTAATGAAACAGGAACTCTTGGAGCGGGTTGCGATTAGTGGCGCGTTTGAAGCTCGTGAGGCGCCAAGCGAAAATCGCAAGGTAAGCGGGCGTCGTCTCGACAGAGTCGTTGTGGTTGGGGAGATTTTGAAGCGACTTGTTGCGCTCGCAATGAAGCAAGAAATTCCGAAATGCCGGATGGCCGATTCTCACCCGAGGATTTGTTCCGACTGGATTCTCACTATTGGAGACGCAAGAGTACCCGGGCCGTTCAGCGACAAACCTGACCACAGGGTCAATAGATTGGCAGGGGAAATCAAGGAAGCTGTACTAGGCCGAACTGTGCCACGGGTAAAACCCGCGGGCAGCGGACTTCACGGGGCTCCAATTGGAAAGATCAGAGATGTTCGGGTTCAATCGCTCTGGTCAATTTCTAAGGAGCTGACTCAAGAGGCGAACCACCCGCCCTACGGCGACGCCGCGGATGGTGAGTCCCGAAATATTTGGTTGCGGAGTCAAACAATCGGAGCATTAGAGGGCAAGATCAACGAATGCTTATATCTTGGCGAAGTCGCAGAGGTCGTGATGTCTATTGTTTCCGTGGCTGTTAATGATCTTCTCGAATCAGAGGGTAAGCCTATTCCAGAGTGTGTCGTTATCGGTTCCGAATGGGACGTTTGGGGAGTTCGCCACGGCACAAATGCATCCGAGGACGATTTGATTCGGAGCTTTTAGAGGCCCTGACGGACTCTTTAATATATTTTATCACTAAAACGAATACTGGCGGACAGGCACGATTAACCTCGTGCTTTTTTATTAGAGCAACATTAAACTCTGAAGTTTGTTCTGGCCAATATGCTAAAATACTTTTATGGAAATAATTTAATGGGGCGACTTTGAAAAAGTGGAGTTGCGAGTGTGCCATCCCTCTCTTGCATATCGAATGCAAGAGAGGGATGGCGACGCTACGAATGTCGCTCATACGAATGAATACTCCGGCGTTATCAATTTTGCATCGAAGAAAATCGGCCCCTTTATGTCGGAATTTCTGACCACGGGATTTAAGGATAAAGAAGGAAATATAATTTTAGTGATTCCGGAATTTAACGTACCGAACTGCGAGAAGCTTTTATAAAAAAACTCCCCATGGGGGAGCGTGAATTATGCTTTTTTCTTGCTCGATTTTTCAAATTTTTTCCACAGGGGAAGAAAATCTTCCTTGAAAACAGCGAGCAAGATACTGTCAACGTACTCGCCATTTTTATAATACTGTTTGACTCGTCGTCCCTCGACTCGGTATCCGCACTTTTCGAGACTTTTTTTGCTTCGAATATTAAACGCATGCACTGAGGAATTAACCTTTCGAAGATTTACTGCATTGAACGCATACTCGAGAACAAGCATTTTCGCTTCTGAACCGTATCCTTTTCCCCAATATCTTTTTTCACCTATGAAGGAACCTGTTTCTGCAATTCCATGAAGGTTGTCAATACTGTGTAAGCCCATAACTCCAATCATTTTATGATCGTGTTTTAGGACAATGGCAAAAACAGAATCTTTTCCTTTTCTCTCTCCTAAACTTTCGAACCACTTTTCTTCATCCTCGAACCGCAGGGGGTAAACTGTGAGCAGGTATTGTGTGACCTCGGGGTCGTTTATCCACCGAGTAATATTTGGTAAATCTTTTTTTGTCATGGGACGAAGATATACTCGCGGACCACATCTAAATACGATATGGCGAATCTCTGACATATTATTTCCTTATGTTGAAGAACTGTTGCTGGAGGTCGGGATAATCCTAAAAAGAAAAATCTCGGCTTTATGCAGCCGAGATTTTTCTAGGAGTATGTAAAACGAGATTACATCCTAAACCTATCACGGCTGAACAAAGTTGCGCGAAAAGCGTCGAGTCCTGAAGTCCCAACGTTTCGCGTCCAAATATTCATTTCGTAATGGTTTTTGGCCATAAGATTATTATTACATAGCGTAGAGATTTGTCAAATGGTGTCGATCACTATAGGATGGGTCCAGAACTTTGGTGTTTGAGAAAGGACAAAAATGATCGTATGCAAATTTGGCGGTACGTCCCTTGCGGATATTGAGCAGATAAAAAAGGTGGCCGCAATAGTTCGCGGCAATCCTGAACGAAAATTTATCGTGGTGTCAGCACCCGGTAAGCGAAGTTCAGAAGACAAGAAAATTACCGATCTTTTGCTCATCGCCTCAAATCAGGATAAGAAATTGGAAGATAGACTTGAGGCGCTTCGCGTATTCGGCAGCAGATTTTCTGACATTGTGGCGGGACTCGATGTGCCAGTAGATGTTCCTCATTTTGTTTCAGAGATCGAGAGAATGATTGAAAAAATGGCGTACGCGGATGCTATTGTGAGCAGGGGCGAGTATCTCATGGCAAAAATTCTCGCCGCTCATCTCGATTTTCCTTTTGTTGACGCGGTGTCTTTTGTTCGCTTCGACGAACATGGGCGCTATTCGGAAACAAGGACTGCATTGGAAGCGTTTAATAAAATCAGGTTTTTTGATCGGGCGGTCATTCCTGGTTTTTACGGAGCCGATGGGCGGGGAGTCATCCACACATTTCCGCGCGGTGGTTCCGATTTGACGGGGGCGATCGTCGCGCAGTTTGTCGAAGCGAAGCTCTACGAAAATTGGACGGACGCCAATGGCGTCTACGCAGTCGATCCAAGAATTATTGCCGATGCTCCCACAATCCAGAGGCTTTCGTACAAAGAGTTGCGCGAGCTCACGTATTCGGGCGCGACTGTATTTCATGAGGAGGCGATGTTTCCCGTGATGAAGGCGGGTATTCCGATTCACGTGCGAAACACACATGAGCCGGAAAATATTGGCACACTTGTTTCGCCGTCGGAGAATGTTGCTGATGCGGACGATAGTCACCCTGTTACGGGTATTGCAGGTAGGAAAGATTTCCTTGTTCTTGCGATTGAGAAGATGCAGATGAATTCGGAAGTAGGGTATGTGCGCCGGATTGCATCAGTCCTCGAACGTCACCGCATAAGTTTTGAACATATGCCAAGCGGAATTGATTCCGTGAGTATCATCATCGAGGTGGCGAAAATTCGGACTGATGGAAGGAAGGTTGGCGAACTCGTTGCGCATCTCGTAAAAGACCTCCAAGAAGATTGCAACCCAGACTCGATTCAAACCTTCGAGAATATTGCACTCGTCTCAACCGTGGGGAAGGCGATGCGCAGTACTCCTGGGATTGCGGCGCGACTTTTTGGAGCACTTGCACGAGAGCGAATAAATGTGCGCCTGATCATTCAAGGGTCAAGCGAAATAAGCATAATTATCGGCGTTTTGAACAGTGATTATGAAGCCGCGATTCGCGCAATTTACAAAGAATTCTTTTCTTGACGGAAGCCGCAGAAGATGCGGTTTTTTTAATTCTCAAAAACATCCTTATCTAGAGCCGTAAATTGGATGCCGATCAGCTTGACAATTACCCCAAATATGCTATAATGAACGACAGAAAGAATGACTCATCTAAGGCCTCGGGTACGTTGTACCTGGATAAGATAGAAAATCGCCTTTTTGAGTCTCTACAGGTCTATGAAAAAAATTGAATTCGACAACGGCGCGGCATACGCGGTCACTCAAGGTTTCGTAAAATTCTACTCGCACAAAGGTTACGGCTACATCGTCGGACCGAACGGCGGGCGGGATATTCATTTCGCCGCGAACGCGGTACGCGAAGTGTATTGCGGCCAGGAGAACCCCGCGACAGGTGAAGTACTTCCCGATCGCGAAAATACTCTGGTGAGCGCGGCAATGGTGTACTACACCACTCCCATCCAGGGAGATCAGGGTCTCTATACGACTGTTGTCGTGAAGGCGGTCTCTTACAAAGCTGTGGAAAAGGAAATGGCGAAATCTTCTTCTCCCACCCCACCGCAAGCCGCATCCGCACCGGCGAAAATTGAGCCGAAAGCGGCAGCGCCCGCCCCAAAGGCGGTCGAGAAGCCCGTGTATCGGAGTCGCTGGGTTCCCGCGCCGCATTATGTGGTCCTTCACGAAGTCGCCAGATTCAACGGGCAGTTTGCCCGCAACGACATCTATGCGCAGGGCACAATGCGGTCGCTTGCGAGTCGTTTTCCGCGGCTCGCTCCCAACGATCCGCTCGCAGCTGGTTATCAGACCGGCCCGATCAAAGTCGGCAGCGTTCAATTCTACCGCCGGGAAGAGGGAAAGCACGTTCCGTGCAAGGATCCTCGTCCGTATCCGGCCACTCTGGTCCGGCACCAGGTGCGCATCATGGAAGTGACGCGCAATCGGGAATTCAACCGCGAGGTCGAGATTCCCGACTATGGCCGCACGGTGAAGCAGGTCTGGATGGGAAACCTTGCCTTGCGCATGGAATCGAGCGAAAGGTTCGGGGGGAATCAGTTCACGTTCGAAATTTCCTCTGATGGGGGAAAGACGTGGACTGAAATCAAGGATCCCGCGGTACATGGAGTACCGAAGGACTTGATCGACATGAATCTGGCTCTCGCGAAGTTTGTTTCGGTCGTGCAAGGAGCCCCGGCGATGGACAGTCAGCCGGTCACGGACGGCAAACAGCCGACTCGTAAGTCGGCCGAAAAGCCGACGACTGGCAAGAAGCCTGTCGGCATGCAGAAGTCGGACAAGGCTCGTCCGACCGTCTTGAAGGGATTCGACTCACTAGTTCTTCCGCCGAATTAACATTCGCCTCACACGCCCCGATGCAAATCGGGGCGTTTTTCTTTACGGAACTTTGACAATATCTCCGAGATGTTATAGTGTGTTTTTAGATAGAATGGAAAGGTACGATGAAAACCTACACAGCTTTTTTCCCTCGCGAACAGGATAAAGAACACCTCAATCTTGGCGAGGACTTTACCCCTGGCGATATTAAAATAATTGATGGAATTGCCGTATCAAAGCAAAATTCACTCATTCTTGGTAGTGAATCACGCGGAATCACAATTCCGTTTGATGAGAAAGACCCGCCGGAAATCATTGACGGCTACATTTTTGAATGCAGCGTGGCACCTGATGAAAATGCGCGTTTGAGAATAAAAAGAAGCTCGGTATCGATTCCTCGGCAAAGACCATCAGCAAATGAGCCGCTGCTCTTTAGGATTCATACCGCATGCCTCAATGAGAGCCCGATATCCGGCTATATCGAAGACACGAACAGCCTTGCAAAAATGATCGGCAGGATAGATGGGGTGAGTGGGGAAGGATCGGGCAAAAATTACTGGGACGATGCGCTCTATGAGGTTGTGCCCGGCGCTGTGCTTCGGGTAAGGGCGGCGGGAACGCCAGGTCCTGTTGACTGGGTAATTTGCTACCGATCGGTAGGCCCTGTATCGATGCGGCTTTCTGAATATGTTGCACAACTTGAATAACTACGAAGAAGGATGACCCCTTCTTTTTTTGTTGCTGTTTTTTCAAGTACGTTATAATAAGAAAAATATATGCCGGCAGATAAGTACAGCGCGGTGTGGGTGTCTTACTCATCTATGGGAGATTTTTTGAAGTGTCCGCGCCTTTATTATCTGCGCAATATTTATAAAAATGAAAAAGGAAAGAAAGTAACGACCGTCGGCCCCGCCCTTTCCCTCGGCTCTGTCGTACATGCGGTGATTGAAGGTCTTGCAAAATATAAGGTAGAAGAGCGTTTCCAGCGATCGCTTCTAGACATCTTTGAAGAAGAATGGAAAAAGTGTTCGGGTGAGATCGGCGGATTTACCTCGATTGAGGAAGAAGCGGAAGCGAAGGCGCGCGGCCGTGCGATGATAGAACGGGTCGAAAAGAATCCGCGCAACCTCAAGAATAAAACCGTGCGGCTCAAGGAATCTGCAAACAAAATGCCGCCGAATTTTTTCTTGTCAGAAGATGAAAATATCATTCTGTGCGGAAAAATAGACTGGCTCGAATATATCGAGAGCGACAATTCTATAAAGGTCATTGACTTTAAGACGGGACGACATGAAGAGAAGGAGGATTCGCTTCAGCTACCGATTTACCGACTTTTGCTCGACGCGCTCCAGAAACGCGCGGTAAGCGGCGCGGCGTATTGGTATCTCGACAAGGATGACGGGCCGATTGACGTCTCTCTTCCTGCAGTAAACGATGCGCGAGAAAGGGTGTTGACTCACGCGCTTAAAATTAAACGTGCTCGAGCGCAAAGAGAATTTCACTGCAGTCGAGGTGAGCAAGGCTGTTTTTCTTGCAAACCATTTCTCCGAATCATAAATGGAGAGGCAAAATTTGTGGGTATCGGGGAATATGGTCAGGAATTGTATATTGCATAAACTACACACGCTTCGTAGACGAATCAATACCTGTCCGCATCTGCTTATGGTGATCAATTTTAGTGATCAATTTCCATCTTCCGCAAATATAACCTAACTATTTTTTACGATCGTAAAAAATAGTTAGGTTATAGATTGACCAATAGGGATCATTCAAAATTCAAAATCTCTTGCATATGATATGAGCCTGTGGTATAGCTCTACTATAGGACGCATGTCCGTGCGCCTAGTCGTTTAATAATAAATTATAAAAGAGCAGAGTGAAGCGCCCCAATGGATATTTTGGTGCGATGTCATTCTTAGAGCCTATCTCCAATCTAATGCCTAGTTGAAACAGCCAAAATTCGTTGCGAAAATTGCAGATTTTGAGGAAGCATATCGAGATACGCTGACGAAAAATATGCAATTTGTAGCAGAATTTTGGATGTTTCAGCAGGCAAGTCGAGGATTTGCTTCTTAAACCGCGGTTAGATTGGAGATAGGCTCTTAACTAACGGAAGAGGGTCGTGCTCCAGGTCGCGTATCAAATGACGCAACGCGACACGAGCCCAAGGATGATTCTGGTGAATCATTCGATAAAATCGATCGCACGTGCCTCATGGCATGATTTACTAATCACACGATTTACCAAAATCGTACAAGGTATAATTTCGCTAAATCATATGAAACAAGGAATTATTTGGATAATCATTCTCATTATCATACTCGTAATAGTCGGGGTAGTCGTAAGCAGTAATAATAATGAACCTTCGGCCAATGAAGAAGTGGTGATGACAGCGACGACGACCGAAGTGAGGCTGACTGAAAATCAACCCTCTCTTTCTTCTGTCGCTCGCGACACAACCGGGACGACGGTGGTTACGTATTCCGATAAAGGCTTCTCGCCTTTTATTGTGGAAATCGAAGCCGGAGAATCCATTAAGTTCGTAAATGAAAGTAACGACGCTCTTTGGCTTACAGCAAATGGTCATCCAACGGCCGCTGATCAATTTTATCCAGAGTTTGACTCCGGTAAGTCATTGAAGAGAGATGAATCATACTCATTTGTCTTCAACAATAAGGGAGTTTGGGGATACAAAAACCTCAACAACGAGGAACATTTGGGTACTATAGTAGTTACTCCTCAAAGATAGCAACAATAGAATCAAACAAAAAAACGTTTTGCCACAGCAAGACGTTTTTTTGTTTTCATTCTGCGCTCCGCAGTACATGAGATTGGCGTTCAGTTTTTTGCCAGCGCAAGGCTGGAGCTAAACAGGCTATTAGGTCGCGGTCAAGAAATTTGTGATAAAGTATAGGATATGATTCGGCATATAAAAGTCTCGCACCTCGGAATTTTGGTCGCCGCCGTGTTTGTTGCTTCGATGTCCAGTTTTTTTGTCTTGCAGGGAATTTTGTCTGATTGGTATCGGGCTCTTTTAGTGCCACTTTACATGCCTTCGGGGTTTACTTCGAGCGTGGTCTGGATGGTTCTTTTTATTTTAATTACAGTGGCCGGTATTCTGTCGTGGCATGCGCCGATTGATAAAAAAGCGCGCGACAGGGTTCGCTTTCTTTTTATTGCCATCGCATTTTTGAATTTTTATTGGAGTTTCCTCTTTTTTGTAACAACGAATATAGGGCTGGCCGCATTTGATGCAATTGTACTTTTCTTTGTCTCACTCGCACTTATGCTCAAACTCTATCGGTGGAGAAAGACTGTCGCTTACTTGCTTTTGCCGGCAGTGGTTTGGCTTGCATTCGCCGCATATCTGAATCTCGTAATCTGGGCTGTAAACAGGGTATAGAGGATTCTTGCAAATTGCTAAAAGTGTGCTATTGTGTTGTTCATGAAAGCCATATTTGGCAGGCACAAGGCGCTTGTTTTTTTCGTCGCAGTAATTTTTGCGGCTGTTATTTTTGGAGTGTTTGGCAGGGGTGATAAGATCGAAGAGACTATTTTCGTGCAAAAATCAGACATTCGGAGTGTGGTTAGTGTTACCGGCCGAGTTGCACCTGCGGCAGAGGTGGATCTTTCGTTTGAAAAAACGGGACGTGTAACTTCTGTTCGATCGGAGATAGGTTCATCGGTATTCGCAGGACAGATCATTCTGTCAATTTCCGCTGGTGATATTTTTGCAAACAAATCGCAAGCCGAGGCGAGACTTGCCACGGAAGAGGCGAGGCTTTTGAAAATAAAAATGGGTGCGAAGCCAGAAGAGATTGCGGTTTACGAATCAAAGCGTGATAGTGCAATAAATTCTGTCGCACTGGCTAGGGCTTCGTATGTAGAGGAGATTGTCGCGGTGAGAAGCGCGGGAGAAGAAGCCGTACATAAAAATGCCGATGCGTTTTTTAGCAATCCCAACTCTTCATCTCCTCAACTCAATCTGCCCGTCCGGGACAGCTCGGCTCGCACAACTCTGCAATTCGACCGCATGCGTATAGAGGGCGTACTTATTTTGTGGACTGACTCCGCGAAAAATTTTAACGCGGAAGATGATCTGAATGGGGCGGTTGAAACTTTGTTCATAAATTTGAACGACATTAAATCATTTCTTGAGAGACTGTCGCTCGTCATAAACTCTCTCGAACCGAGCTCCTCTCTTCCGTCTGCAACGCTAGATTTGTATCGTCAGAGCATTTCTACGGCACGCGGAAATGTACTTGACGCTATTTCCAGTCTTCAGTCGAAAAAAGATGCCTATGAGAAAGCGCTTGCGGCTCGGGATATTGCGGAACGGGAACTTACGCTATCAAAGACCGGTGCCACAAAAGAGGATATTCTTATACAAGAAGCGGTCATTCTTGAAGCTCGTTCTCAAATTGATCTTTATAACGCAGAGCTTTCAAAATATTCGATTCGTGCGCCCTTTTCCGGAGTAGTTGCCGATCTTGATGCGGAGGTCGGGGAAACGGTTAGCGCGGGAAGCCCTGTCGTATCTCTAATTTCTCGCGCCCGTTTCGAGATTGAGGCATTTGTTCCCGAAGTTGATATTGCTCGAATAAAAAAAGGCGCGTTGGCGAGCGTTACACTTGACGCCTACGGCGAAGACGAAATGTTTGCGGCGACCGTCGCCGATATTCGGCCTACCGCGACAATCCTTGAGGGCGTGCCAACATATTTAACCACATTCATTTTTGCGAACGATGACCCGCGCATACTTTCCGGCATGACCGCGAATGTTGAAATTATTGTTGATGAGAAGAAGGGTGTTCTTGTTGTTCCCCAGAGAGCGATAGAGAGCCGTGATGAGAATAAATTTGTCCAAGCGCTTATTTCCGGTGAAGTCGTTGAGATTGAGGTTACGACAGGTTTGCGAAGCGCGGAGGGCGAAATCGAAATTGTTTCAGGATTGCGCGAGGGCGATAAAGTCCTTGTGTCGCCGCGGTAAAAGATATGCCATTGATTGAAGCCAAATTGGTAAAAAAAAATTATCCCGACGGGACGGAGGCGCTTCGAGGCATTAATCTAAAAATAGAAAAGGGAGAATTTGTCGCTATTATGGGTCCTTCAGGATCGGGTAAATCCACCTTGCTTCATATTCTCGGGTTTCTCGACTCACTGTCGGATGGCGAGTATTTTTTCAAAGGAGTGCTGTCTTCAGAATACTCGGAAGATGAAATGGCAAAGTTACGCAACACCCGCATCGGCTTTGTTTTTCAAATGTTTAATCTTTTGGCCCGAACATCGGTCGCGGACAATGTGAAATTACCGCTTCAGTACTCGAATGTTCCCGAATCGGAGTGGCAGGATCGCGTAAATCGCGCAATTGAATCCGTAGGTCTTTCTCATAGGAAGGAGTTTGAGCCATCAAAACTTTCCGGGGGAGAAAAACAGCGTGTTGCCATCGCGCGAGCGCTCGTCAACGATCCCGAGATAATTTTTGCCGATGAGCCGACGGGAAATCTGGATTCACGTTCCTCCGCGGTGATCCTTGAGACACTTTCAAAACTTCATGCCGAAGGCCATACGATCATCTTGATCACTCACGAGACCTTTACCGCGGAATATGCCGAAAGAATCGTCAGGCTCCGCGACGGAAAAATCGAAAGCGACGAGCGGGTAAAAGCGCGGCGAAAAAACGGGGAGGAATTCGTTAAATAAAAGAATATGAATATCCGAGACAGTTTTACGACTTCTACAAAGGCGGTAACGGCGAACAAAACCCGCTCGGCGCTTACCGTTCTCGGCATTGTCATTGGCATCACTTCGATCATGCTCATTGTTTCCATCGGAAGCGGTGCGCAAAATTTGATACTTGGGGAAATAGGCGGACTTGGCGCGGAGACGCTTGTAATTCGGCCCGGCCGAGAACCGAAGGGTCCTTCTGACTTCGGGCAGACGCTTTTTGCCGATTCTCTGAATGAACGGGACGCCACATTATTGCGAAGAAAGGAGAACGTGCCCGATCTTGTCGATATCATGCCGTCCGTCCTCGTACCCGGTTCGGTAAGTTATGGCGGCGAAACATATGGCGCGCAGGTGTTTGGAGGATCCGCTCGATTTTTTTCCGAAGCGTTCGACATTTTTCCCGAACGCGGGTTTCTTTTTACTGAAAGCGACATTCGTTCGAAGGCAACTGTTGCCGTCATCGGATCGAAAGTGGAAGACGAACTTTTTGGAGAGGAGAGCGCAATCGGCAAGAGCATTACGATCAGAGGAAAAAAATTCCGTGTTATTGGCGTGCTTCCCAAGAAAGGGCAGGTCGCATTCATTAATTTTGACGAGACCGTGATTATTCCGTACAGCACTGCGCAGTCATATCTTCTTGGGATTGATCACTATCACGAGATGATCGCCAAGACGCGCGGACCTGAATATGTGGAATCGGCGATCGTCGACATTACGAGGACGCTTCGCGATTCGCACAATATCACTGACCCGAAAAAGGATGATTTTTACGTGGTGACCCAGCAAGCCCTTGTGAATCAGATTAAGACGATCCTCGGCGCGCTCACCGCTTTTTTGTCCTCAGTGGTCGCCATCGCGCTTGTCGTTGGAGGAATTGGAATTATGAATATCATGCTTGTTTCAGTAACAGAGAGAACGCGAGAGATTGGACTTCGAAAAGCACTTGGCGCGACGCGAAAAGATATCATGCGGCAGTTCCTACTGGAGGCGATCATTCTGACGTCGCTTGGGGGACTCATTGGAATTTTTTTGGGAGCTGTACTTTCATTTCTCGCTTCCATCGCCCTTCAAAAATTCGTGAGCGCGTCCTGGGCGTTTTCATTTCCATTGGGTGCGGCAGTCTTGAGTTTGCTTGTTTCGGCTGGTGTGGGGCTTATATTCGGGCTATATCCCGCTCGAAAAGCCGCGAGCAAGAGCCCTATGGAGGCGCTTCGGTATGAATAGCTGATATGGTCGGGACAGAATCGCGTCTGTACGCCGTCTTAAAATTTATATACACTCATTTTATCTATGAATAAAACAATTCCACTGATTTTGGTAGTCGTTGTGATCGTGGCCGCACTCATCGTTGTTTTCTCCGATAAAGATACCGTGAAGCGCGAGGGAGTCGTGGTTGTCGTACGTGCGTCCGAGTTCGTCGTCCGAGAGTTTTCGGGCGATGAATTTGTCGCCATGCATACTGCCGAAACAAAGTTTACGGGTGTTTCCGGACAAGAAATTTCGTCAAGTGAAATAAAAGAAAGCGACGTGATTGAAGTTGTCGGCTACGAAAAAAGAAAAAAAATTGACGCGGTGAGGCTTTCGATACTCGATGAAAAAAGTGATTTTGTGATTACAAAATACGACAAAGATGGCGCGTTCGTCTACCCACTTGCCTCACGCTTCAGTGTAGTCTCGCGAGACGAAATTGGTCCAAATATTTCCTGTGCTCCCTTGACGGCGCTTCAAACGGTAGCGCCAGGTTCCGCTGACGTAGAGATTTCTGTAGTGCGCTATGAATCGGTGGAATCAGGGACGTGCGAGATTGTTTATCAAACGGGAGAAACAATCACAATTATTGTTGCTGATACTGATAACGAAAATGCGCCGATAAATTTTCTTGAGCAAGGAGTCGTTGTAAATGCCGGCAGTGGCGCATACCGTTTTGTCTATGAAGCGCCCGGGGCGCCAGCACTTACGAAGGATTTGAATTTTTTGCCGACGAGTCTTTGCTATGTTGAAAATGCGAAGACTGATTGCTCGCGCCTCATCCTGAAAGACGGGATATCCGCTTTTGTAACCGGGACATTAAGAGTGGGAGGTGTCGATATTGTTATCTTGAAAATAGAGAGTAGAGCAATCGAGGGAAAGGAGAACACAATTAAACTTTTTTATTACAACCCGGACCAGGACAAAGACGCGTCGGGCAATATTCTCTGCTCGTCTAAAGGAGTGGTGGGAGTCGAGAGAGTTGTCCCCCAAGATATTACACCTCGCGCCGCGATCGAGCTTTTGTTGAGAGGTGAACTCACTGTGGCAGAGAGAGATTCCGGTATTGAAACGGAATATCCACTTGAAGGCCTAGAGCTCACGAATACTGAAATTCGCGACCGGACGCTCGTCTTGACCTTTGATGATGCCTTGAACAAGACAACTGGCGGATCATGCAGAGTCGGTATTCTCTGGTTCCAAATTGAAGCAACGGCTAAACAATTTGCTGGAATTGATAAAGTTGAAGCAAACCCGGGGACGCTATTCCAGCCATAAAACAGCCCTAAAAATAAGGCCAAAAAAATACAAAGGTCGAACCTTTGTATTGGGAGTCTATTTTCGTATTAAAAACCGCTCTAAAACAAAAAACCGTCGAGACGGTTTCTAGGGGTTGTAGCTATACAAATTAAGGATTGCAGATATGAAAAACAGAATCGAAGACATAGCATTTGCCCAGTAGAATGATATGTGCTGAGATCGACTAAAGGCAAAAGGTGGAACCATCTTCTGCATTTTTTTATATGCAATCCATGCGCTTAGAAAGGCGGCACTTGTGAAACAGTTGAGAGCGGCGTGTGTCCACGGGTTGATTTCCGCGAATAAGTATATGAGGCCGTGGCCTATCGCCAAAATAACACCGAGAACCATACCACACACAAGGTGTGCCGCCAGAACAGTTTCTTTATCTTGAATTCTCATATGTACCTCCAAATGTATATTAACGTTTACCTGCTTGGTGTCAATTTTTTTCTCTAATATTGCGGTCAGTATACTTCGCGTTGTAGAGAATTGAGGGGCATAAGAGAGATTTTTTTGGCGTCTGCATAATAGAGGCCGAAATTATCAACAAAAATAACCTTAGAAATATATGTAGCAACAATAGCTTAACTTTATGTCGGAGCGCGGCTTGCAGTTTTCGGATCGGGGCGGTTGGAGTTTTCTGCTGTATCCCCAGCTGTATTTCAATTTATATCGTATGATAGGTTCTAAATATGGGTCTTAAACAAGAGCTACAGGCAATAATCGGCGGCGAGGTGATCGATTCCGCAAAAGAGCGTTCGCATTATAGTAGGGACGCAAGTATTTTTGAAGTAAAACCGAAGGTAATTGTGAAGGCGAAAGATGTTCGGGATATTTCTAATCTCGTCCGTTTTGTTTCCGAGGCAAAGAAATCTGGGAAAAAAATCTCCTTGGCACCGCGCGCCGCAGGAACTTGTATGTCCGGCGGGTCGCTGACGGAGTCAATTTCACTCGACGTATTGAATTTAAATTCAATTGGTGAAATAACAGGTGATCGAGTCGCGGTAGGGCCCGGAGCATTTTATCGCGATCTCGAAGACAAGACGCTACTCCAGGGTCTCATTATGCCTGCGTATACGGCCTCAAAAAAACTCTGCACGGTTGGCGGTATGGTGGCCAATAATTCTTCCGGCGAGAAAACTCTTGTCTATGGCGATACTTCTAAATATGTAAAAAAATTGAAAGTGATTCTTGCCGATGGAAATGAGTATGAATTTGGCCCGCTTTCTGCGCCTGAACTTATACATAAAAAACACTTAGGGACTTTTGAGGGGGAGGTGTATCGGAAAATGCATGACATGCTTGACGATCATTTTTCGAAAATTATGGGCGCGCGGCCCGCTGTTTCTAAAAATTCCGCGGGCTATTTATTGTGGGATGTGTGGGACAGGCGGACGTTTGATTTAACAAAACTTTTTTGCGGATCGCAGGGGACGCTCGGTATTATTACGGAAATTGAACTTGCGTTAGTTCCCAAACATACTCACACGAAACTTCTGGTGATTACTCTCGACACACTCGACGTTTTGCCCGAGATAGTGGCAAGAGTGCTCATACATAAACCTGAAACATTTGAGTCTTTTGACGATAATACTTTTAGTTTGGCGGCCAAGTATATGAAGGAGGACACTTCTAAAGTAATCACAAAAAAAGAGGCACTACTGACCCTCATCGCTGAATTTGCTGGAGAGAATGAGGTGGACGCGAATAAAGTTGTCGAGGCTGCGCGCGATGCTCTCAAAGGACTTCCGGTAGAGATGCAAATTTGCGAAACTGACGAGGAGGAAGAAAGTTATTGGAATATTCGTCGTTCAAGCTTCAAACTTTTGCGTGAGCATGTCGAGGGCACACATTCTGTTGCGCCATTTGTTGACGATATCATTGTTCGACCCGAATTCCTGCCTCAATTTCTGCCAAAACTCGAAGCAATTCTCAAAGAATTCAAACTTATCTATACGATCGCGGGACACATAGGGAATGGGAATTTTCATCTTATTCCGCTTATGGACATGACGAGCGAAAAGGATCGCGACGCGATTGTCGAACTCTCCCGTCGGATTTTTGCTTTAGTATTTGAATACAAAGGCTCAATGGCAGGGGAGCATAATGACGGGATTATCCGGACGCCATTTCTCGAGGCGATGTATGGAAAAGAAATTTGCGAGCTGTTTCGAAAGACGAAGGAAATATTTGATCCGCTCAACATCTTTAATCCTGGGAAAAAAGTTGGAGGCACTGTTGAATTTGCAAAAGCGCATTTTGCGAAGAAGAATGAGATGCCGCTCTACTAAGATTAGTATTTGGTATTCAGTATGTAGTATTTAGTATACGAATGCCTAAGCGAAAACCTAAAATTCATACAAGCGAATCATTTGACATATTAATATAATCATGTACAATTATAATCAGATTGGAAAATCACAAAAACGAAAGGAATTAAGTGAAAAAGACAATACGAATTTGGCCCGGAATTGTTGGTATATTCGCTATAGCCACATCGCTTTTCGTGAATTGGTTGTCGACGGGAACCATTTCACCAAAGGCTCTTGTTGTTGACAACCGCTCGGATTTTCAAAAGGGATTGGCGTTTGGTCGGACGGAAGCGAGCAACCTTGTTGCCAAAGCGGAGACGGTGGAATCGTACCTCGGAATCATCCCGTCAGAACAGCACGTCTATTTTTTTCCCTATGCGGGGGATCCTTTCAGAAGGGCACTCGAGATTTTTATTCGCGAGAAGGAAGAGCTCGAGCTCGTTTCCATGGCGGGCGATTCAGAGGGAAATGATCACGGAATTCACGGCTCCGATGTGTCTCGGAATGCCGGTTACTTCGTAGTTTTTCGAAAAAAATAGTTTCACTCTCCAAACCCGCGAGCAATCGTGGGTTTTTAATTACAAAATTTTATATTTTGTTTTCTTACGATATATCGTAAGAAAGGCTGATCTCAAACAGGTCTCAAAAATGGTCAAGCTAGTCTCGAATTTATACGATATATCGTATAAATTTATGTTGGCTGAAAATTATACGTTTTTAACCAAAGGTGAAAGCGTATGCGCGCAGTCCATTTGGTGAAACTATTTCGAGTATGTGATCTTCGGTTTCATCAAACTTTATCAGCTTATAGAGCTGACTTTCTTTAATTTTTACAGAGGAATTCTGAACATCATCACCCGCGCCGGAAGAGATTTCTTTTCCGTCGAGGAGAATTTTTGCCGTTATTTCAGTATCGGCGTCTGCCACGAGAAATACTTCTTGCGCTCTAAATTTAAAAATTATTTTTGAATCGGCACTCATGCTCTCTGCATATTCGGGCGTTATGTTCCACGCGCCATCGAGGTAGAGTTTATTTGGGATGATGTCTGTGTCTGTCAGACAGTCACATTTTGTGACTGTCTGACAGACACAGTTGGCGAGCGAGTCATTTCTTAAAGAGCCGAAATACGTTTCTGGACTGCGCGGTGTTTGAAATGAAATGGGGTTGTCATCTGTAGGAGTTTTTAACGTACCAACAACACCTTCGCGAAATTTTTTTTCATTGAGCGCCTGCACGATCCGGTTTTCCGTTTCTGCGTACGCCCCTTCTCCGATATGGTCGTACACGACATAGCCGTCAATATCAATGAGGTATTTCCTTGGCCAATACTGATTGCCCCACGCGCGCCATGTTGAATAGTCATTGTCGAGTACCACCGGATATTCTATTTTGAAATCTTTTACAGCCTTTTCCACATTGGAGAGCTTGTGTTCAAATGCAAACTCGGGCGTGTGGAGGCCGATAATTTCGAGTCCTTCACCACGGTATTTTTCATACCAGTCGTTAAGGTAGGGGAGCGTCCTCTGGCAATTGATGCAACTATATGTCCAAATGTCGAGGAGCACGACTTTTCCTTTGAGAGACTCAATGGTGATCGGCTCGCCATTTGTATTTACAAAACCGTCGGGAGAGGATATTTCAACAAATTTTTTGTATCGAGCGGCTTTTTCATGAAGAGAGAGAGCTTCACTCGGGGCACTCTCATTTTCATTGTTTGTATCAGGAGTTTTTTTTAATAAAAGCACCCCTCCGATTATGACAGCGATCAAAATTATTCCGGAAATAACTAATTCGGTTTTTTTCATGCGGCGTAACGCTATTCCATTTTTCTCAAAAGTAACTGCTCTACTTTTGTAATATCAAAAATGCCCTGCTCGAGAATGTAGGTCTGGAATTTTTTGTCGAGACCGAAGAGGATAGCGATTCCGACGATTAGAAAAAGCGCGCCGATAATTTTTTTGATTTTGCCGTGAGGGTCTGATAGCGGCACGAGTCGGTCAACCAAACGCTGGCCGACGAGCGAGATCAGTAAAAGCACTAAAGAAAGCCCAATTGCATAGGCGACAAGGTAAAGAAAGCCCAGGGCAAAACTTGCGGGCAAGACTGTGGCGAGAATAATAAAATAAGTCGGACTGCAACTTGAAAAAACGGGCCCCAGAGCAAGTCCGATCACGATGTCGCCGGAGAGGCTTTTTTTGTTATACCCTTTGCCGAGAAGAATGTTTGATTGCTGGTAGGTTTTTGAAGCAAATGGAAGTAATTCCCATATTTTTGGAAAGAGAAGCGTGAGTCCGAATATGATGATGATGCCCCCGGAGAACCATTTCCAAAAATTTGGCGGAATATCAATAAGCGCCGTACTCCACTTCAGGATAAGGGTAAAAAGCACAACCGATACCGCAAGTGAAGCGGTGATGATATAAGGTCTCAATCTCTCACGAGGATTTGCCAGAGAACCGCCAATGATGACAGGTAAAAGGGGAAGGATACATGGCGCCAATACCGTTAGTATTCCAGCTACGAATGATATAAATAGTAAAGTCATTGGAACGTTGTGAGCTCTATAGAGAATTGGTTTTTTGTCTTGACTGCTTTGGTTTGCACGCGGGCGGTTTATTATCTGCGATTATTTTATTTCTGCGACAATGCTCGAAAGTGATGGGCTTCCCGTCCACTTTTTTATTAGGTTGCCACGTGAGTCAACCTGCACAAGCGTATGTTGGTACGTTACTGCGTACTTTTGCTTTAGAGCGGTTTCGGTGTCGTAATTTGTTTTAAGAATGTGCACACCGTCGGGAATCGAATTTATATTCGAATTGATGTTGGATTCGAGAGCGCGACATGTAGGGC
>MHRX01000013.1:0-562 GCA_001822655.1 Candidatus Taylorbacteria bacterium RIFCSPLOWO2_01_FULL_45_15b | reverse complement strand
CTTCCGTTCTCGGCAAGGGCAAGTTTTGAAGATTGGTAATTTTCGTATGTTCCGCTTGCGAGTGTTTGAGCTGAACTATCTTTTTCTGTATTTTGAGGCGTCGTTGGAGCGGGTGGTGTCTTTGTTTGCGAAGAATCCGAAACTGTGCCCGGCGTAACAGACGTAGCGCTCGCATCCGCCTCGGTTTCGCTAGGCGTCTTCGTCGTGGCGTCCCCATCTTGTTTTGTCATGGCGTCTTCGCTAATCTCCGTCGTTGAGTTTTCTGTGAGAGACGGGCTTATTTTTTCATCTTCGGGGCCGTACCACAGGACCGTGAGAATAAGGGCAATCGCGATAATAACAATAATGATTAGCCAACCAAAACCGGCGCGTGTGTTTGATTTCATAAAATTCCAAATAAAATATAACTTTATCGTATTCCTTTATGCCGAAATGTAAAGTGCTTATGCCAAGCATCGTGTTGTAACTGTGGACAAATATCGAGCGGAGATTCTCGTAATTGGGTATTCTGTATGGAAGTATTATATGAATTTTAAACATACCGGAAAATTTGTGCTCGCCA
>MHRX01000012.1:4167-20575 GCA_001822655.1 Candidatus Taylorbacteria bacterium RIFCSPLOWO2_01_FULL_45_15b | reverse complement strand
CGATACTTGCAACAAGGTAACAAGGTGGTGGAGTAAAGATGGATAGTATTTGTTGTCTTACAGGTCGCCAGTCCACGCCAGAGCGAGAGCCCTGGGGATAACCATGGTTAATCAGAGTTCAATTCTTGAATATGTCTGGTTAGAGCCTATCTCAATAATAATGGCCCGGCGGCCAAACGTTTAAATTTCTTTTCTGCCGAGAAAAGCGAAGCGCGAGGAGGCATAGTGAGCTATGTCGACAAGCGATGAGCTTTTCGCAGGCGAAATTTGGACGTTTGTGTCGCCCAGGCGATTTATTGACTAGTAGGTTGCCAGAGGTGACTTCAATCTTGTTCATAATTAAGGGGGTTTTTGAGATGGGTTATGATCAAAAAAGAATTCTTCGACCACGTGTGGCGCGGGTGCGCCATCACATGCGAAGACGTCATACTGAAGAAACGGGGATCAAGGATTATATTGAGATCTATCAGAGATGTGCCGCGCTCTTTGCGAATCTCCAACACAAGCTAATCCTCTGATAGCTCACTGCGTGCGGTGGGTTTGATTTGTTTGACCAAAAAACCGCCTGACGGCGGATTTTTTTTAAAGCGTTTCTTTCTTTTTTCCAACTTTTCGTCTTGAGACGATGAGCCAATTTGAGTATTTTTTGGCACGACGGGTTTTTTGGCCTTTGCCTGTAGGCTTTCCCCACTTGGATTTTGCGCGTCTCAATCCTCTTCCCTGTCGTCCTTCTCCTCCGCCGTATGGGTGATCAACCGGGTTCATGGCAGTACCACGAACCGTTGGTCGGATACCGAGCCAGCGAGACCGTCCGGCCTTGCCGATATTTACGAGACGATTCTCATCATTCGAAACGGTACCAATAGAAGCCCATGCCATATCCGGCACTCGTCGTACTTCGGTGGAAGGCATTTTGAGATGAGTATAGCCGGCGTCCTGTGCAACTACCTCGACATAACTTCCTGCAGAGCGCGCGATCTTTGCGCCGCCACCAGCTTTCAATTCAACATTATATACAAAAGTTCCGACGGGAATATTTTTGAGAAGAGTACGGTTGCCCAGGCTTAATGATGCGGTCACGGAAGTTACGATCGGAGTTCCCACCGTAACACCTTTTGGCACTATGATGTATGACTTCTCTCCATCAGCATAATAAACGAGAGCGATGAAGCCTGTTCGGTTTGGATCATACTCTATTGTTTTCACTATTCCCGGCACATCCTTTTTAGTATAGAAAAAATCAACATCTCGGTACAATCGCTTATGTCCGCCGCCCTTGTGGCGAGTGGTAATTCGTCCGCGGTTGTTGCGGCCGGCCGCTCTTGTAAATCCTCCGGTCAAAGACTTCTCCGGAGTACTCGTCGTCAAATACGAGCGAAAATTAATTCCGCTCAAGTGTCTCCGCGACTTTGTAAATGGTTTATAGGATTTCATTGTTTTATGCAAAGTCGATTACCTCACCTTTTTTCAGCGTAACATAGGCCTTCTTCCCTCGAGCGGTTTTGCCCTGCTTGCCTCGTACCCACATCCTTTTCCCAGGAATAGCCACTACCCGAACCGCAACAGGCTTCACTTTATAAAGTGCTTCAACGGCACGCGCGATAGTTCGAGAATCGGAATCGGGAGCAACGTTAAATACGTAAGTGTGTTTCTCAACCAAGAGTGTTCCTTTTTCCGTAATTCGCGGACTCCAAAAAGCGAGCGTCGGGAGAGTACTCTCACCCGCGGACTCCTTGGTCTTTCGAACTACCGGAGTGCTGGTCTTGGCCGCGGCAGGAACTTCTTTTTCTTTTTTCTTTCCAAAGATAGACATACACTATTTTTTAACTGTCTTAAAGCGGCCTTCGATCGCTTCAATGTCGGCAAAACAAATGTATTTATACTGAAGCGCGTCAACAACATTCAAATCCCGGACCATTGATACTTTTACATTTCCCATATTTCCAAATGCGCGGCGAAGATCTTTATTCTCTTTTTCTGATGCCAATATGTATGCGGCATTCTCTTTCTTTAACATTCCGCCATAGCGAGGAACTCGAGAAACTCCGGCAAGCACTTCGCGTGCAAGTTTTGTCTTCGGCGATTCAAGTTTTAGTCCGCTCAAAAAGAGGATTTCATTATCTCGAACTTTTTGTGACAAAACCGTAAAAAGCGCCTTCTCTCTCATCTTTTTATTTATCTTCCGGCCGTAATTTCTCTCAACCGTCGGACCATGAGCAACTCCTCCGCCCACCCATATCGGTGAACGTCGTGATCCATGACGAGCGCGGCCGGTTCCTTTTTGTTGCCACGGTTTTTTTCCTCCACCACGGACATCGCCTCGGTCTTTCGTATGAGCAGTATTTGCTCTCGCGTTCAATTGCTGTGAGTGCATGATCTGATGCACCAAGTCCGCGTTCCAAGGAAGGCCGAATATTTCTGCGGGAAGCAAATAGGTTCCTGACTTTTCGCCCTTTTGATTATAGATAGTTGCCTCACCCCCATCCACAGACCGAGCCTTCGCCGCTGTCTTCGGCACAACTGGTTTTTTTTCTTTTGTTTTTGTCTCGCGAGGCATGATAAAAAAATACTAACCCCTAATTTCCACCAACGCTCCCGGAACTCCGGGAAGCGCTCCGGATATCAAAAGAACATTCGCGTCGGCATCTACGGCAAGGACTTTCAGGTTTCTGACCGTTACTCTCTCGCCTCCCATCCTTCCCGCCATTCTAATTCCCTTGGCGACTCGGCCTCCCGCTCGCCCCCCGCCTCCGCCAATGGCACCCGGTTCTCTTTCTGAATGTTTCTGACCGTGAGTACGAGAGCCCCCCGCAAATTTGTGTCGCTTCACTACGCCCTGAAATCCCTTTCCCTTAGACGTGGCCGTGACCGCAACAGTATCGCCTGGCGCAAATACTCCTGCATTGATTGTTTCCCCGAGGGCGGGCAATTCCATTTTAGTTTTTGGTCTAAATTCACGGCTCACGCCAAAAAGCCCTCTGTCTTTGAAGTGTCCCTTTTGGGCTTTAGCCAATTTTCTTTCTGCGACGGGTTTATAGCCCACCTGTACGGCCTCATAGCCGTCTTTTTCTTTTGTCTTTACCTGCGTTATGACGACCGGGCCCGCCTTCAGAACCGTAGCCGGTGTAAGCGTGCCGTCTTCCGCAAAATATTGCGTCATGTATTCTTTTGTCGCTAGCAGATATTTCATAGACTAAATGTCGCCACACGTTACACTAATGTACTTTCTTTGTCCATTCTAGGACTGAGGCAATGGATGCAGAACTAGGCACAGCCAAGCGAAGTACCAAAGAAATGAGGCTATGGATAGTTCTCGATCCCTCCCCATACGGAAACCGCAGCTTAACTGCGGCCGTACAAAGCCAGAAGGGCCTTATTCAATTTAGATCATTTTGACGTCAATATTGACGCCAGATGGCAAACTCAATGTCGTAAGCGCTTCAATTATCCTTCCTGAAGGATTAATTATGTCAACAAGCCGCTTATGTACTCTCATTTCAAATTGTTCTCGAGCATTTTTGTAAACGAAAGCCGAGCGGTTTACCGTATATTTCTTAATCTCGGTCGGAAGTGGAATCGGCCCCAACACAGTCGCGTCGAATCGAAGTGCGGTATCAATGATCTGCTTCACTGACGCATCAAGCACTTTGTATTCGTATGCACGCACGCGAATTCGAAGCTTGTTTACCGTTTCCACGACTTTCTTTACTTCTCGTTTCTTTGTTTCCGCTTTTGTTGCCATAGAAATAGAGGTTGGTTTTATTTCTTGATTGAGGTTACTACTCCCGCGCCCACAGTGCGCCCACCCTCTCGGATAGCAAATCTTTGTTTTTCTTCAAGCGCAACCGGCGCCACAAGAATAACTCTGATCTTAACCGTGTCTCCTGGCATAACCATTTCCGTTCCTTCTGGCAAAGTAACTTCTCCGGTTACATCAGTAGTACGTACGTAGAATTGTGGTTTATATCCAGTGAGAAAAGGAGTGTGTCGTCCGCCTTCTTCCTTTTTCAAAACATAGATTTCAGCCTCAAATTCAGTATGAGGCGTAACGCTTCCCGGCTTTGCAAGGACCTGTCCGCGGTGAATATCCTCTTTCTTCGCGCCTCGAAGCAAAATTCCCGCATTGTCTCCCGCCTGGCCTTCATTCAATGTTTTATTGAACATTTCAATACCAGTAACGGTCGTCTTAGTCGTATCTTTAATTCCGACAATTTCAATTTCTTCGCCAACTTTCAAGATTCCGCGCTCAATCCTTCCTGTAACCACCGTTCCACGGCCTTCAATGGAGAAGATGTCTTCTACCGGCATAAGGAAAGGCTTTGCAGTCTCTCGAACAGGAATAGGAATAAACTCGTCGAGTGTTTCGGTAAGTTTCAACACCTTCTGCGCCCACTCGTCGTTAATATCCTTTGCTTCAAGAGCTTTTAGGGCTGAACCTCGGATAATAGGGGTATTTTTGCCATCGTACTCATATTTAGTAAGCAATTCTCGAACCTCTTCCTCTACGAGATCAATAAGGTCTGCTTCAGGAACCATGTCGCATTTATTCAAAAATACGATTATTTTTGGAACTCCAACCTGCTTTGCAAGAAGGATGTGCTCTCGAGTCTGAGGCATAACACCGTCCGTAGCGGCAACTACAAGAATAGCGCCGTCCATCTGCGCGGCGCCTGTAATCATGTTCTTTATATAGTCTGCGTGTCCCGGGGCATCAATGTGGGCGTAGTGGCGATTTTTTGTCGAGTACTCATTGTGCGAAAGCGCAATCGTGATTCCTCGAGCCTTTTCTTCGGGGGCCGAGTCTATTTGGTCCACTCCTTTCATCTTTACGTCCTGACCGGAAAGATGGAGCACGTTCAAAAGGGCCGCGGTAAGAGTGGTCTTGCCGTGGTCAACGTGGCCGATTGTGCCGACGTTTACGTGCGGTTTCGATCGATCGAATTCTGCCATATTGTTTGTATTAATAGTAAGAATTAAACGCGCGACTAAATCAACTCTGCTGATCGTCCGATTCGCCGTGGGCGGATTTAGGAGATGTGGTTTAACTCCAACCGTTAATTGATAATTAATAATATTTTTGATTGCCAAAAAGCACGCAATTCAAAAAGTTCGCTAGCCCTCCTATCTTTGTTTCCCGAAGACGGGCGGGCAAAAACGCGGTAACGTTCATATTACCAAATGACCCATCGGTGTCAACGCACGGGGTGGAAAGGGTGGAGAGTAGAATCCAGAATCCGGAATCTTGAATATAGAGTACTGAAACTAGAATGATGCGCACATAGGGGGATTTTCGACTTGTAGGAGTTAGACTCCTACACACCCTACTACCATTCTGTATTATACAAAAAAACTCCGAACACATGCATCTGTTCGGAGGTAATGAAGATGACTAAGGTTCAAAGAAACCAAGTGCCTGCCACAGTCTCAAGTAGCCAAGGGCGAAGGTACTGTGCGAAGACGAAACACGCGCCGAAAGTCAAGACTCCACTGGTCCCCCGGACCCGTCCAGCGCGCATCGAGCCACCGCACGCCATCGAGACCGCGCCCAACAACGAACACGCTCGGGCTGCCGCCAGAGTCGGCGATGCGCTCCATGGCAATAAAGAGAACTTCACCTTTCGGCTGATCTTGATATTGTTTGCGTAATTGCGGCCCATCTTCGGGAAGCAAGAGCTCAACGACTTGACCATCGAGACGCTCCTCGCTCCATTTGTCGAGAAACTTTTTGGTGAGGAACTCACCCGTTTCCGGCATGGTTTCAAGACCAAAGTCTCGGGGTGTGAGAATCACGAGATCCACCTTTTCCGGCTTCTCGATCATGACGAAGGCTTTTTGCATCGTGAGATCACGAGCATAATCCCTGATTTCGTTTTTCTCCTTGCCGGTCTCGATATTTTCCTCTTCGATGCCGGCGAGGAGTTTTTCTTTTGTCGTACCGCCAACGTCAATTGTCTTCCAAAGAGCGAGTTTCGTTTTAACGACATTCACGGCTTCGGCAACTTTTTCGGCTGCCTGCTTCGCGCGGTTGATGAGACCTTCCACAAAAAGCAGGATCGCTTCTTGAGGGTTTTGGATTGCCCACTGGAGTTGTGAGTGTGGCGCCATGGTAAGCAATGGATGATGTTCCACGAACACTCCCGCAAACTTGCGCGCCTGTTCTTCGTTTGCTTTTTTCATAACAGATTTTTTCTTTCAGCTCACGTTTTTACAGACTTTTTACAGACTTGTTGCGCCGTGTATATACTTACCACAAAGTGGTTTGCCACAGCAGAGAAGAGCCGATTTTTCGACTTCTCTCTGCTGTGGCAATTCTTTCCAAATGTTTTAAAGAGCTATGCAATAGCATACATAAAATACACAGTCTGTCAAATTTACATCCGATGTCCCAGACTTTAAATTTTTAGAACGAGAGGCTTCCATCAACAATATTCTTTAGGAGCGTGCCGTCCGTTAATCTTATTGTGACCGATCCGTTTGTGAACTTTTTGCTTTCTGTCTGCCCGTAAAGGTCAAACGTATACGCCCCCACCTCATAAGTTCCAAGTTTCGTCTTGTCCGACCACAAAGAATAGCCATTCTTTAGCTGATTTCCGTCTTTATAGACTACGAGGGGATATTTATTTACGTTCGAAGCAGACCATGCCTCATTATTTCCATTACTTACTTCGATAGATTCGATGGTTTTTTTCGATGCAAGGCCGAGCTCAAGCTTCCAATGCCAGTCGCGGGATTCGTAATTGTTCGTTTTTCCACTTCCCTTGCCAAACACATACCAGACTCCCGCCTTATCCTCATTCGCATCTTGAATGTTTGATTTTATATAATTTATCGCAACAGGAGCCGTTGGTGTTTTAGGAGCTACGATTTCGGCCACAATAGGCTTCACTTCAGAGACAATAGACTGCTCAACTACGGTTCGAGGAATAAAAACTGAAACAACAGGAGTTGGCACCACTTCAGTAATCTTTATTTCTGGCGTAAGCACAACGGGCGCGGTTGCCGAAGGCACGTCATTCATAATTCCTGCGATATCCGTCGCCGAGAGAACATTTGAATAAAGCTTTACGTCATCTATAAGACCCTTCCAGCCAGATCCTCCAGTTGACGGGTTGCCTCCGATCGAAAAAATTCCGGACTTGGTGTCGTTCGTTCCGCTTTTCAGAGTCGAGTAGATTTTACCATCCATATAAATCTTAATTTCACCCTTTGAATCCTTCGTCATGACAAAATGATGCCATGAGTTCATGCTGATCGGGCTTCCATTCCATGCGACACCCGCAGTGTTCCCTGTGGCTACCCAACCGCGTGAAGCCGTATCAATCCAGAATGAGAAATCCCTGGACTTGCCATTTTTTCCATCATCGAAAAGTGTTTTGTAACCCCCAAAAGTGTCGGCTTTGAACCAGAGTGAAATAGAACGTTCATTTTGGAATTTCGCCTGAATTGCCGCAGGAAGGCGAACTTCGCTGTTTCCATTGAAGTAAAGCGCCTGGCCAATTTTACCCTCTCTATTCGATGCATTTTTTACGCTGGCGAATATTGAAGACACCGAATCAGATGTCTCGGATCCAGAGATCGCATCAAACGTATAGTGCGCGATAAGGGAAGAATTCTCGGTCGGAGGAACGGGCGTCGAAACAGTCTCAATTACTGGACTCACAGGGGTAATCGGAGATACAAACGTCTGTATAGGAGCTGTGGGGATTGTAACTGTTACGGGCGCTACAAGAGGGAAGACCGCGACGGGCGTTGGTTCGATTTTTTTCTCAAAAATAACATCAAACGAAATTTCTGATGTTCCTGCGGAACGTACAGTGATTACGGTATCCGTATTAGGAATAGTAAATGATTGCCCCACTTGAAGCGAGACTTCTTCCACATCTTTTTGCCAGACATCGTTTGTCGGTACAGCATCGAGAAGGTACGACGTGTACTTTGCGTTATCAACATAATGCATGATAAGCCCCCTTTCGTTCGCTCCGAGAAATGAACCGCTTAGCGTCGCGTCGAGTCCCTCGCCGCGGCGGTATTCCAAATAAATCGCCTTATTGCCGGCGAGAGAAATTTTGCCAGCGCGAATCCCCGACTGTGCGGAATAATTCCGGATCGTGTATAAACCGGTATTGGAAATATGCGCCACATCAGATGACGTGAGCCACCCCAATTGTTCTTTATAAAAGCTATTGTAATTTCGAGCAAATTCTCCGCGTCCCATCGTGTCAAAATAATCTCCGTATTCGATGTCTATACACGATGAAGAAAGCGTTACGTCCCCACAATCATATCCGTTGGCATGAGGAAGTCCGACAATGTGCCCCATTTCATGAGTAACAACGTAGTTTGGAGTAAGCTCGCGCGCCCATTCTACCGGAGCCGCAATCTGTGCGAGCCCTATATGTTCCATTTTGCCGTCGAAAGGAAAGTCCCATTTGCCGACAGATGAACATCCGCCGCCCATAGTCGGGTGATAAACGAGAAGCACAATTGCGTCATATGAAACGATAGTCTCATTTGAGAGTTTGGCGATGTTTGCGATTTCGTCATAACGGACATAGTCACAAACCGTTCCTGCTCGTCCGTCGCGGTTAATTCTCTGCCACGGAAGCACTTTTCCTTCGAACGCTAATTTTCCATAAGATTGGTTCGCAAAGAATTGCTGAATCGCTCCTTCAAAGAAAACTTTCGACGCCGCCTCGGGGGTAAACGGCCTCGATTCAAGTGATCCCGAATTTTTGAAGTCTATCGGAATAATCAAAAGTTTCTGCGTCGAAGGAATAGGCAAAATTGGTTGCGTGAAAGCAAGCTTTTGTATATCCCCATCCCCCGGCGCGAACAACGCCGTACTTGCTACTCCATCTCCAGCTCCCGCCGTCGAAATTAGCACGAAAAATAAGACCAGCGCATAGGTGCCGAAGACCAAACTTTGTTCAATGAGTCTGTTATATATAGACATGTTTAAAACCCGCCCGTACCGAAACGGCTGGCGTTTCGGGCGAGGACTTAGCGGCTAATATTTCATCCAGACAAACGCGCTTTGCGTTGTGTCTTAGGAACTCGCATAAGACATTTGTTTTGTTTTGAGACTATATCATAGTTTCGACAAATTTGCAAGTCTGTGGTATGTCATAGATACCCGACCAGCAAAAAACCGCCTTATGGGGCGGTTTTTTGCTGGTCTTAAACTTTTTTCTGGATACGAAATACTAAATACAACATACTATAGATTGATCAGTATCCCGGCCTTCTCGAGAATTTCGAGAAGAGAGCGGAGTGCTTCGAAGGTGTTTGCGTATTGGAGTGGGGCTGAAGCCACGGCGATCTGATTCGCAATTGTGTTACTGATCGTCGAACCGTCGCTGAATTTAATCGTTACCTTTCCGTTTTGGAGAGGACTGTAATCCTTTTGGGCATAGAGGTCGAGAGTGAAGGAGTCGGCACTGTAGGATCCAAGACTTGAGCCATAGCTAAAGTTCTTCTGCGTTCCATTCTGGAATACGACGAGAGGATAGTAGTTGGGGTTTGAGGTAGACCACACGGCGGCATAACCCCCGGTAGTTCCGGTTACTTCAATTGAGCTAATTGTTTTTGCGGCAGAAAGAGTGACATCGGCTCTAACGTGCCAGTCTTCCGGTGTAAAAAATGCGCCGGATCCTGGGCCAAAATTGGAGTGTTTGCCGACTTTGTCGGACGCACTGTCAACAAGCGAAGCGGCCAGTGATTCTGTACCGGTGGTTTGGACGGTAACCGTGGTGCTTTGTGTTGCGGTGCCGCCTGCTCCCGTACAAGTGAGCGTGAAGGTAGTGTTGGTTGAAAGAGCGCCGGTGGATTGCGTTCCCGAAACTCCTTTTGTTCCCGACCAGCTTGAGTTTGCGGGGGTTGCTGAAGCGTTGCATGAATCGGCATTCGTTGAACTCCAAGAAAGAGTTGATGCTTGAGCGCTTTGGACGGAAGAAGGATTTGCAGAAATAGTAACCGTTGGCGCGAGAGTCGTTGCAACAGTAACCGTCGCGCTTTGCGTTGCACTGCCTCCTGCGCCTGTGCAGGTCAGAGTAAAGGTAGTGTTTTGCGAAAGAGCGCCGGTGGATTGCGAACCGTTTATCGCTTTCGTTCCCGACCATCCGCCGGAAGCGGTGCAAGAAGTTGCATTTGTCGAGCTCCAGGTGAGGGTGGAAGATTGACCAGAAGAAACTGAAGTTGGGTTTGCAGAAAGAGTAACCGTTGGAGCAGGGGTTGAAGTTGTCGTATTCGGAATTTGCGCAGTAAGGGACGTGCCGTCGGTAAAGCGAACAGTAAGAGTGGCGGCGTTCCAGGTTGTGTAATATATCTGACCGTAGAGATCGAAAGTGTGTGAGCCTGCGCTAAAAGGCCCCATGGTCTGACCGTACGCATTGTTTAGTTTGACGCCGTCTTTGTATACGACGACAGGATAGTAGCCAGAAATTGCTGTGGCCCAGAGTTCACCTGTAGAAATGGTGCGGACTTCAATAGCTGAAACGGTCTTTTGAGATGCGAGGATGAGGTTCATTCCCCAGTGCCAATCAAGATTGGTGTAGGGGCCGGAACCGGGGCCAAAGACATTGGCTCCACCCGCTTTGTCGGACACACTGTCAACAAGCGAAGCGGCCAGTGATTCCGTACCGGTGGTTTGGACGGTAACTGTGGTGCTTTGTGTTGCGCTTCCCCCTGCTCCGGTACAAGTGAGCGTGAACGTTAGACTAGTCAACATCGCGCCCGTTGATTGTGAGCCGTTCGTTTCTTTTGTTCCGCTCCATCCACCGGCGCCAGACGCAGTACATGACGTTGCATTCGTTGAACTCCAGGTGAGGGTGGAAGATTGGCCAGAGATAACTGAGGATGGAGAGGCGGTGAGGGTGACGGTTGGAGGACCTCTTACCACATCCACCATAACTGATCGGGTAGTTGAACCGCCAGGCCCTTCACAGGTAAGCGTGTATGTCGTGTTAGAAAAAATTTCCCTCGCGGTAAAGGATCCTGATGTCACTTTAGTGCCTGTCCATCCACCAGACGCAACACAGGCAGTGGCATTATTTGAATACCAGCGAAGTACTGCAGATCCACCCGGCTCAACCACTTCAGGCTCTACATTGAGGTCAACTGTTGGAGGAATTGATGTTGCAGAATTAAAAACGGCAGTAAGCGAAAGATTCTTATTTAGGACTACGGTGCATGAATAAAAACCTGCTGCCGGATCAGGAACGGGACAAGCGGTGGCGTCAATCCCGATCCACCCTGCAAACACGCTTCCTTGGTTGGCATAGACGGTAAATGTATGTGTTGTATTTTTTATAAACCGAGCAGAGCAATGATCTCCGCAAAGAATATCGCTTAGCGGAAATTGACTCTGAATGCTTCCAGTACCCATGCCTGACCTTGCCACAGAGAGAGTCACAACATCATCTTTGCCCGCTAGAGCATTGATATCGGTATCGTTTAATACGGATGAATAAATACGCACCTCATCTATAGCTCCGGAGAAAAATTGGGAATTATTTGAGGAAGCAATTTCAACGGCATTTGTTTGCGAAGAAATACCGGTAGTCGTCATAAAATCCAATACCCCGTCAATATAACATTTTGTGCCATCAGTAACCCGATCATTAAACACGCAAGCGACATGATGCCATACCCCATCCGCCACGACGGTTTCCGATGAAATCCATTGCGGCGACGCCGTTGTCCAGTCAAAGATTCCAAACTTACCATCTGATAGGTACAAGCCATATGCTCCACTTTTTGCGACGATGCTTTGATAACCTGGAAGTACTGCCGATGTTTTCACCCACGCACTCAACGTACCGCGGATTAGGGCAAAAACCGAATCATCGCCGAGAGAAATTTTCTCATCCACACCATTGAATTCAATTGCATTGTCTTCAAAATTTAATCGTTCTCTGAGCACAATTTCGGGGCTGCCAACGACAACTCCATTTCGGTTACCAACTACATCTACCGTTACACTTCCTTCGACTGTATCTAGAGGATAACGAGCTAGGGGCTCGGCGTTCGTTGGTTCATCGCCCAACACGCCAACTGAACATTCCGTGACCGATGTTTGCTGGCCATCGCTTACAGTTACCCTCGCCAGTTTTGTGCCGATGCTTTTATAGGATTTCACGACTCCTGAACCTGAACCACTTAAGCCATCCGTTCCGGACCATGTATAAGTTTTTGCATCTAATCCTCCGAACACATTCGTATACCATGTAAACTCCGTCCCTATTGAGCCTGAGCTAGGCGACGCCGCACAGTTCACAATCAAAGAAGCGGGCGGAGCTTCTTTAAAAAATGCAAAATAAGAGGTACTCCGAGTTGGTATGAAAGTGCAGACAGAATTATGAATATCGCATTCCACGGGCCAGTCATTTACTTGTTCCCACCGGTCAAACGCGGCTCCTTGAGCCGCAACTGCTCGCAAGGTAATAGCAGAACCTTGCGCTACGTATGTCTGACAATCGGGACCACAATTTATTGAATAATCAGATGTAGAAACAACACCTTCAAAATTTCCCCGTTTATAAACCGACACGTTGTATCTTGGCTCTAATTCCTCCTCGGGAGGACTATAGGAATTATCTACAATTAGGCTACAATCTGCCGATGCGGTGCTCGTCTCAAAGTCGTCAACATACACAGTAAATCGCTTTTCTCCTTCGGATTGAAACGAGATATACCTATCAGCTATTCCACCGAGGTCTTGCCCGTCTCCATCTATCCATTTATAAGTCCATGTATCGTACCCGCCCTTTACCGCTACCGAAAGTCTAAAAAGGTCTCCAACTTTCCCTATTTTGGGAGTCGCCGCGCAAGATACCGTCATCGGTTTGACCGGCCCAGTGTCAGTTAGATTGACTTGAAACTCCACGGAAGAGGGAATAGCGGGCACAATCGGTCCTAAATCAATTCCTGCGACATCATCACGAAAATGATCGTTTCCGACCAAAGTGCCTCGCAGGTGGTTACCGAAACGATTGCTTAAATTGACCAAAAGACCATTCTGTACGGGATTATCAATTCCCATAATGGAGTCAAACCCTACTGGACGGCGGTTCTCTATAAAATACGTTCGTTTGCCCGGATTCTTAATAGTTGCAAATTTATATCCTCCCAATGTTTCAAGAGAACCAAGAGAGTAAGAGCCTGAACTAGTGATATTCAGTATTTCGCTCGACAAAATCCAACCCAGCTGTTTTTTAAAACCAGCATTGAAATGGAGTCCTTGGCCCCCTCGTCCCATCACATCATAGGCGTTTCCGTACTCAATAGCCGCGCACCTTCCGTTAAAACCCGGAACATTACAAACAAGGGCATTCGCATGCGCCAAGCCAAGAGAATGCCCGAGTTCGTGTGCAATGGTAGCTACCTCTGTTTGATGTAGGACGTCGCCAGAACCCCACACTGTAGGATGATTAGCGAATGCTATAGACAATGGATTGCCACCCGTGGAAGGCACGAAGGTCTTTCCGAGATACGAACACCCTCCCCATATTCCCGACGTGAGGACAAGTATTCGGTCATGATCGGCCAAAGAATAGCCTTGAGAATTTACAATATTTTCAATTTCATCTCCGTTTATTGAATAGCATCCGCTTCCAAAATACTCATAAGGCATCCTCACCCACTCGAGAACATCGCCAACAAATCGCATTCGGCCGTAGGATTGCTCTTCAAAAAATTTTGCATGTTCACCATGAAAGAATTTTTCCTGAGCCTGTTCTTTCGTATACGGCCTCTCGGTTTCTGGTCTTGAATTCTGAAAATCCACAAGCAAAACGAGAGTGCGTTGATCACCGACCGTCTCGTAAGGGGAATGTTCCGAAACAACCGTCAATGATGTTTCGCTGGACGTTCCTGGTGAAAACGCCTTAAGAAGTCCTTTTGAGTCAAGTGAATCCGTGTCGACGGCTATCGAATTATCAAGCGCGATACCCTGAACCGTTACCGTCGATCCGGAAGCTACCTCAACGTTTTTCGTTGGGAATAATTCATACACCTCGTCGGCTGTTTCGAGCATGTATACAAATTCAGAATTCTCCTCATTGTTAAAATCATCAAGATGAAGAACTTGAAGCGTGCCGGTTACTTCTTTCTCGCTTTCCAGTACTGATCCATAGTCCTTCGCAAGCGTTTCTCTTTCGGCTTTTTGCAATGATTTTTTGAGAAAAGCCCTCGGATCCTGCTTCATTAAGTTCTTCAGTTTCGTCTTTCTTTCTTTTGCAGCTGCCATGATTTTTTCTTTATTGGCGACCTTTGAGCCGATAACGGACCGGCTTTTGGTTTTATCTGAAATATTTCCTTCTGCACGAAGCTCTTCGTTTAGTTCATCGAGACCAGAGACATCCACTTTTTTACCAATTTGAAAAACTCGTGCCTTGGCCACTTGCTCCAATTTTTTACGTTTGTTTTTGATCCCTTCAGATTGAGTATTTTTTTTATTTGTAACGACGGACGTTGTTCTCGGTTCAGTCTTTTTTGTGATAGAAGTACCCTTTGGCAAAACAAGAGATTCGTTTAAATCGTCTGTCGTGGCAAGACTGTCAGGTGACGCATTTTTTAAAAACTCATCAGCTACCCAGCCGGTTTGTCCCGAATCAAACTCAACATGTACCCATGTGTATCCATCTTGGTTTACTGTAACCGCAGGGAAAGCATTTTGAACAGTTCCTTTAACCCCAGGTTGCAATGACACAATTTTTTTCCCAGAAAGAGATGCCCCGGCGCGTAACTTCACCACATCATTAGTTTCGACCAGTTCGCCGACAGTAAATTTTGACGTATAATCAGGAACTGCTGTCGTGATGGGAGAAGTCTTTGTTTGTCCGCACGACAATTCCTTAATTTTCTGTCGCGTGGCAGGCCCGACTAGACCATAGCCCGTTGAGTCAGCATCTCCCCCTGTCACTATTCCATGACGTGACTGGAATTTCTGTACGGCGATTTCGGTTTGAGTATAGAAAATTCCAGTTGTCGGCAACGGCAATCCAGAAACGGAAGAAATCGTGTAGTCGCCCTGTTCTCGGAGAAAATCCTGGAGTTTTGCTACATCTGCAACGTACGTTTCATCCTCCGTGAGCTTTAGTTTAGATTTCAAATCAAGACACGCGGCATTTGCTGTCTGATAGGTAAACAGAAAGACTGCCGCAAGGACCATCGTTGAGACCGACAATAAAAATTTATTCATGATTCTAAGCGCCAAGCATACAGAGATGGTGATTCTCTGTTTTGATTTTTAATAATAATGACCGCCCTAGTCGGCGACGCCCAACTAACAACTGATCGTGAGACCCATAACTTGACGATAAGTGTATCATTTTGGCTTTTTTGGGCGTATACTTTATCCACATATTGATGAGATTTTATTACTTTGAATTACGAAACCCCACAAACTAACTTTTCCCCATGTACGTCAAATACCCTCAAGTTTTCTTGAGGGTAGGGCAAAAGTTTAATTTTCTCTCTTTAACAATTTTCTCTACCTAAGCACATAGGCGAGAATCGAATAAATGTAATTGGCAAAATAACCGTCAATTGACCTAGGAAATGAAGTGAGGAAAGCGTATAACATTTTCAAGTTTCTAAAGTTCAGTTCAATCAGCATTCTGGTGTTGTAGAGATGGTACTGGAATTCAGTGATGATTTTTTTCATGTTCTTTAATGGCTTAGCAAAAAGAATTCTTTTGTTCTCAATATAGAATTCTTTTTCTAAATCTTTTGAAAAGTATCCCGCGTCAGCGACAAATATGCCGTTGATATTTTTGTTCATCTTCTGGAAACTTTTTCGGTCGCTGGAATTCGCAGAAGCAAATGAAACAGCTAACAGATTTCTTCCAAGATCAGTCGTAATGCTCATTTTAAGCCCATAGTAAAAGCCTTTTCCAGAGTGTCCCCATGAAGCAAGATCAGACATTGTCTTGTGGTATTTGGCATTTTTGTTCAGGCAGACGGGGATATCAGTTGAGTCAGTGTGCTTAATAGGGTGAGAATTTCTTTGATTCCATTTCAGAATTGCGTTTAAGACAAGTAACGCTTCCAATGCAAACCGATTCATTTCCACGCAGAGTGTTTTGTAGCATTCCTTCGGTTGGAATATTTCCCAGATTTTTTTCTTGGTTGGAATACCGGCATTCTGTTTGAAGAGAGCGAGCGCGATTGTTTCCTCTCCGGAGATCGCTAATTTTCGACCAGTGCTTTTACTTAATTTGAGTTGTAATTGTTTTGAGAAAAACTTAACTTTTGTTAGAATGTTAGAGTGTAATTGAATATGGGTATTCATACAAAAAGCACCGTACGGTGCTTTTTGTATTTTAACTCATTATTAGGAGAAATTGGGAGTTTCGTAATTCAAAGTTTATTAAGTCTAAATTTGAGCAATAGAAACTCTGCCCGTCCA
>MHRX01000012.1:0-4149 GCA_001822655.1 Candidatus Taylorbacteria bacterium RIFCSPLOWO2_01_FULL_45_15b | reverse complement strand
GCCGATCCGAGATGGCTAGAGATTCAAAGGTATCCCGGCGCGTTCTAGCATTTGAATAATAGACTGAAGCGCATCGAAAGTGCTTGCATACTTAGGACTAAAAGCAGAATTTGATAAGTTGTTTACAATTGGAGTAGAGAGCGACGTCCCGTCGTTGAACTTCACTACAAGCGAGCCGTTTGAGAATGGTGTGTAATCCTTTTGGGTATAGAGATCAAGGGTATATGAACCCGATTGATATGTGCCGAAATTACCACTGTAGCCGGAATTCTTCTGCACTCCATTTTCCAGAATTACGAGCGGGTAAAAGTTTGGATTTGAAGTTGACCATGTCGCTGTATGGCCATTGGTCATTCCTGTTACTTCAATTGAAGTAATAGTTTTCGTCGTCGAAAGAGATATGTTGGCTCTGAAGTGCCAATCCTCCGGCGTGTAGAAAGCTCCCTGTCCTGCGGTGAAGATGGAATGTTTCCCTGCTTTGTCGCTTAGAGTATCGAGAAGAGAGGATGTTAGAGAATTTGCTCCTCCTGCCGTCGCCACACTAACAACCACATCCTTAAATGTTGACCCTCCCGCGCCTGTGCAGGTCAGAATAAATGTGGAGTTGGCGGTGAGTGTGCCCGTTGATTGTGAACCGCTTGTAGCTTTCGATCCACTCCAACCGCCGGACGCGGTACAGCTTGTTGTGTTGGTTGAGCTCCATGTGAGGGTGGAAGATTGGCCAGACGAAACTGAAGTTGGTGAGGCGGATATCGTGAGAGTTGGCAGTTGTACTGAAGTAACAGTAACCGTCGCGCTTTGTGTTGCGCTTCCCCCTGCGCCTGTGCAGGTCAAAATAAATGTGGAGTTGGCGGTGAGTATACCCGTTGATTGTGAACCACTCACTACTTTGGTTCCGCTCCAACCTCCGGATGCCGTACAGGATGTGGCGTTGGTTGAGCTCCATGTGAGGGTGGAAGATTGACCAGAAGAAACTGAAGTTGGGTTTGCAGAAAGAGTAACCGTTGGAGCAGGGGTTGAAGTTGTCGTATTCGGAATTTGCGCAGTAAGGGACGTGCCGTCGGTAAAGCGAACAGTTAAGTTTGCTCCATTCCAGGTTGTGTAATATATCTGACCGTAGAGATCGAAGGTGTGCTGGCCGGCAGAAAGAGGGCCGACAGTTTGTCCGTACGCTGTATTTTTCAGAGTTCCATTTTGATAAATGAGAACCGGATAGTAACCATCAGCCACGCTTGACCATATTTCACCGGAGGAAATCGTGCGAATTTCAACGGAAGAAATGGTTTTTTGAGAAGCGAGGTTAAGATTCATTCGCCAATGCCAATCGAGATCAGTATAAATTCCAGCGCCCGGGCCAAAAACATACGACGGGCCGGCATTTCTTGAAGTGCCGTCTATTAATGAAGCTGTTAGCGTGTTAGTTCCGACGACAGGAGCGACGCTGACTGTTGCAGTCGCACTCCGAGTACCACCGGGACCACTGCAAGTGAGATTATACGTGCTGTTTGCAACGAGTGGACTCGTGAGATAAGTTCCGTTGGAACCCGTAGGATTCTGAAAGCCAGATGCGACGCACGATGTTGTGTTTGTGTGGGACCAAGTTATAGCGGACGACTGTCCACTCTCGACCACAGCTGGAGACGCTGTGAGCGTAACAATTGGCGCGGGTGTTGGCGGGGTAACTACACTCACAGATACGGATTTACTTACACTTCCCCCGGCGCCAGTGCAAGTAATGGTGAATGTTGAGCTTTCGGCAAGCTGGCCGGTGGACTGATTACCCGATGTTGCTGTTGAGGCAGTCCACGGCGCACTGCAACTTAAAGCGCGCGTAGCGCTCCACGACAAAATGGATGATTCGGTACTTTGAATTGAAGTCGGATTTGCTGACAAGGTAATCTCCGGCGGTAAAGAAGTAACGGACAAACTGTCGAGCATTCCAAAAAACCAAGTCTTGGCTATCTTGCTGTACCCGTCGGCGTTCGGGTGTAATCCGTCATTTGGCATGATATCTGCCGCAGTGAGGGCATTATAGATATCGACAAATTTAACCTTCTTCCCCGTTGCAATTTTATCTTGAACAAATTCCTTTACATGCTCGTTATAAACGATGATCCATTCATTAGTACCCCACGTTGGAATGCGTGGCGGAATTGACGCGACGAGAACAGTCGGGTTTGAATCATGCGCAAGCACCCTATCAATAAGTGCCGACAGGCGATTGGCGGCAAGAAGCGCTCCTGCGGCATCGCCTACTCTAATAATATCGTTCGTCCCGAGCATCATGAGAACGTGAGTGGGATTTCCCTGATCCATGTAAGTCGAGATACCGAGGTCAATTTGACTAATCATGTATCCCCGATAACCTTCATGATCGCGGTCAAAAGGTGTTACTCCATCAGCGAGTACTGACGGACCGCTTTTTTGTGAGCCGACAAAAGACACGTCGTGTCCGGCATTTCTAAGCAAAGTGTAAAGTTCTGACCGATATCCTCCTATTTCATCACTCCATGGGTATCCATCGGTAATTGAATCGCCGAGAGGTAGTATCTTTAGTGCTGAAGTTCCGGGATCAATCGGCGAACTCGGACTGTAACGAATCGCAATCTTTGTAGTTACGTCCGAAAAAACAGAGACGGACACCGAGCACGCGCCGCTTATGCAACTTATACCTGATGTGGAGTAGAGACCGGGATTTGACATGTGGCACTCTGTTCCGCCTTGGGGATACGTGCAAGTCGAGTATGATTCACTGAAATTAGGAAGATCAGTAAATCGAATCGTATGCGCGCCACCAGAGACACCTGTCATGACTTGTGGATTTGAGGTTGAAAAAACGCCTGAATCAAGCGCCCATGAGGTACCGGCCATTATTTCTAAATCCTCACCAACCCGAAGACTTTTTACGCTTCCAGTCTCCTCGGTCGGAATGTCAATGGGAGCATCGAGACACGAGATGTCGTAAATTTTTGCCCGAGTTTGAGGCCCAACGACTCCATAACCCGTTGTTGCAGGCGTGCCAGGATTTATAGACGAAATAATGCCGGTGCGAATTTGAAATTTCTGAACAGCTTGTTCTGTTACCACGCCGAATATTCCAGTCCTCGAGGACGTCCCGTCCGAAAGTGTCGGGCTCATATCACCCTGACCGATCAGAAAATTTTGAAGTCTGGTAACATCGCCCTGTTGCCAATAATCATTGCTACCTAATTGCAGTACATAATTTATGCGAACACATGTCGCAGACTCCGCGCTCGCGGATGCGGAAAAAACAAAAGGTGTGATAAATATAAACAAAAAGAAGATGTATTTTTTCACGGTTTTTTATTTTCGAACACTTACGATCTCTTCGAGAGTAAGTTAATAATGTAACAATTATTTTAACATTTTAGATGGATCTCAACACCCCCGGCGAGCGCGGCGCGTGGAAGAGCCAACTACTCTGCCATGACTAGAGTATACAATAAAAAATCCGCTCGCAAACTGCGAGCGGATTTTTTATTTCTTCATACTAACTACTGTATATCAACAAATACGACATACTACAAATTCAGAGGTATCCCGGCTTTCTGGAGGAGCTCTATGATGGCGCGAAGCGCTTCAATGGTGTTCGCGTACTGAACGCTGGTTTTAGCCGCCGCTTGCTTATCGACAATTCCTACCTTCATAGTTGAGCCATCCGTAAAGACAATAAGTACTTCACCCGCCGAGAAAGGTGCGTGGTCTTTTTGGGCGTAGAGATCAAATGTGTGAGCTCCTGCTTTGACGAGACCGAGATTACTCGAGTAGCTGAAATTCTTCTGTACGCCATTTTCAAACACAACGAGCGGGTACTTGTTCACATTCTGTGTAGACCAGAGTGCCGCTTGATTGTTGGTCAGCGCACTGACTTCGATCGACTGAATTGTTTTGTCAGAGGCTATACTGAAATTGAGTCCGATGTGCCAGTCTGGAGCCGTGAAAAATGCACCTTGCCCAGGACCGAAGACGGAGTGCTTACCAGCCTTGTCGGAAGCGGCGTCAAGGAGTGAGGCCGAAATAGAATTGCTTGACAAAGTGGATGAATGTACAACAAGCGTATATGTTTTTTTAACAGCACCGCTTCCATCTGAAACAGTAAAGGTATATGAACCTGCCGCGGTTGGCGTG
>MHRX01000011.1 GCA_001822655.1 Candidatus Taylorbacteria bacterium RIFCSPLOWO2_01_FULL_45_15b | reverse complement strand
GTTGTTTTTAAAATCACAGACGGCTGTGTTGTGTTCGAGGTGTCGGTGTTTTTGCATTTCGTTATTCAAAGTCAGTAGTTTATTAGGTTAAAAGAAAAAACCGCGAACCAAACTCGCGGTTTTGATTTGGGGCCGTCTCTTCAGGCCGCTTCACGAACGAGCTCTGCGGCTGGTTTGGCAATTTCAGGGGTCAAAAGACCCTCCTCGTCGTACACGCACGATTCACACACATTTAGATTATCGTCGGAACTAAGATTTTTTGGCAGGGATATATCCCCGCCGCAACATCGGCAAATTGTTGGATTCATCTACAGAAAGCATACACGAAAACGGAATAAAGTCAACAGTCTTAGACTTTGGATTAGTGCACACTTGTCCCTCGATGACATGATCTGCTTTTTGAAACGTACAATATAAAACGCTATAGCGTTCTATATTGTACGTTTCAGATACTTATATAATTAGGGGATACATCTCGATTAATGAGACCTGTTTTTCAAGGCGTTTTTTAAAGTATCAGGGTCGGAATATTCGATTTCGAGGCCCGACGACAAACCCCTCCCAAGCACCGATATTTCGATTTTACGTTCTGTCGCGTTTGAGTCGAGGAGGGATCTCAAATATACTTCGGTGTTCTCGCCGTCAGCGGTGGCATTCAAAGCAAGAATAATTTCCCTCAATTCAGCGAGTTTCTCGATTCTTGAAAGTAGAGCGTCTTTTCGGATTCTTCTTTCCGGTTTTTTTTCTAAAATGGGAATACTGCCTCCGAGCACAAAATACAGACCGGGAAACGCGCCGCTCTTCTCGACAGCGTCAAGATCCGAGTCTCTGGACACAATCATGAGTTTCGTCCTGTCCCGTTCGATGTTTGAGCAAATCGAGCATGCAATAAGAGTGCCTTGCCTCGAGAAAAAACGCATACATTCTTCGCATTGAATGATCTCGCTCGAAAGTTCTCCGATGGAGCGGATTATCGCGGCCCTGCTGTCCGCGCCCTCACGAAGCAAAAAAAAGACAAAGCGCCGAGCTTGCCGAGGCCCTATGCCCGGGAAACGGCTGAATATTTCCGTAAGTTTGTCGATGGGGTTCATGATCTGAATTGCGAATCTCGAATATTGAATATCGAATGATAAAATAAAGGATTGAAAATTGATTTATGTTTGCAATTTCTATGTTCGGACACCGTTAAAGATGAAAGGTTTGTAGTAAACGATTTTCTGTCAGAACGCTCCCATACCGCCAACAGCCGGAGTCTCGAATGCGGCAAAGTCCGACTTCTCAACACTCAAAAATGTCGCTTTCTTCTCGTCAAAATAAAGATCGATTTTGCCCGTTGGGCCGTTTCTGTGCTTCTCGATCAATATTTCGGCGATATTCGTTTTTTCCGATTCATCTTTCTGTTTATCTTCACGATGAATAAACATGACAACGTCCGCATCCTGCTCAATCGACCCCGAATCGCGTAGGTCGGAAAGCCGCGGTTTTCCTCCGCGCTGTTCAACCGCGCGGGAAAGCTGTGAAAGAGCGAGGACCGGAACGTCAAGCTCGCGCGCGAGATTTTTTAGAGATCTCGAAATTTCTGTAACTTGCTGAACCATCGAGTCGCTATTTCGACTGTGGATCGGCACCATAAGCTGAAGGTAATCAACAACAAGAAGTCCGAGGCCATGTTCCGACTTGAGCCGCCGCGCGACAGAACGCATCTTCATAATATTATTTCCCGGCTGATCGTCGATAAAAATCGGAGCTTTTGAAAGCTTGTCGAGGGAGTCGCGAATCATTTGAAATTCCTCCTCCATATTGAGTCTTCCGGTTCGAAGTTTCCACGCGTCTACTCGCGCTTCCGCGGCCATCATTCTGTCGACAAGCTGTTGCGTACTCATTTCCAGCGAAAATATCCCGACAGGAACCTTGTGGTTTATGGCGACCTGTCTCGCAATATCAAGAGCGAGGGAAGTCTTGCCCATTGAGGGACGCGCGGCAAGAATAATGAGGTCGGATTTTTGCAGACCCGCGAGCTTATTGTCGAGATCTCGAAATCCGGTTTGTACCCCGCGCATTTCGTCTTTAGACTTATGCAATCGGTCGAGTCGCTCCCAAGCTTCTCCTAATGCGTCCTTGAGTTCCGTGTACGTTCGGGAAAAATTGAAGCGGGTGATGTCAAACATTTTCTTTTCGGCTCGGTCAAGAATTACCTCTATGTCGGACGCTTCGTCATACCCGAGCTCGGTAATATTTTCGGAGGCGGCGATAAGATTGCGGAGGATATGTTTGTTTCTTACCGTAGTCGCGTAAAATTCGGCGTTCGCGGCAGAGGGTACAAAATTTACGAGCTCCCCAAGATACGCCGAGCCCCCAATCTTCTCAAGCATGGAAGATTCGGAAAGGCGAGAGGAGAGCGACAATATATCAACAGGGATATTTTTTCCAAAAAGTTCGTAAATTGCTCGCCAAACAATGCGGTGCTGTTCCGAATAAAATGATTCCGCGGCCACTATATCAAGGACATCATGAATCACCTCGGGGCGAAGCATGATAGAACCGAGAAGCGCTTTCTCGGCGTCAATATTCTGCGGAGGGACTCGTAGATGGGCGGTGGAAGTTCGACTCATGGAACGATTGTAACACACCTCCCGCGATCGAAGGCGCCGAAGTTACCGTCAGTTTTCCTCATGTTATTCACACTGACGTATAGCGGCACGTTGAGGAGGGTTTTTATGTCACACGTTAAAGCCTGAAAGTTTTTTTAAAAAATCCTTAAAAAAGCCTACATTGCGGATTTTTTTGCAATTTATAGCCATCGGCGCGATCTTCGACGGTGTATCCTTTCTGTTCAATCGCGATACGCAAGACATCCGAGTGCTGCCAATTTTTGTTTTTTCTCGCCTCTTCTCGTTCTTCGGCAAGGGCAATGACATCGGCCGGCACGCGTGAAGCGCGGGCGCGAAGAATTTCTCTCGCTTCACGCAACTTCAACCCCAGAACTTTATCCATTTCAAGAATCGTCGCGTGTTTCAGATCGGGCGCGAGTGAAGTGTCATGAATTGTAGCCCATAGTTTTGAAATTGCTTTGGCAGTATTTAAGTCATCGTTTACATCACGGATAAAATCTCCAACAATTTTTTTATCCGGTGTGCCATGCGGGGAGGGAAGTGCCGAAACAAAATTCAACAGCTTCGTATAAGAATCTTCGGCTGAAGACAGCGCTTCCCACGAAAGGTTCATAGGGCTTCTATAAGAAGCCTGCAGAAGCCACATCCGGTAACCAAGCGGCGATACGCCGTTCTCTTCCAATTCGTCGAGGGTCAGGAAATTTCCGGCAGACTTTGACATTTTGCCGTCGGAAATAGTGAGAAAAGCGTTATGCATCCAGATTTTAGCAAAAGTTCGGCCTGTTGCACTTTCTGATTGTGCTATTTCATTGTTGTGATGAATCGGAATATGATCCTGGCCGCCGGTATGAATATCGATCGTTTTGCCGAGATAATGCATTGCCATGACCGAGCACTCAATGTGCCAGCCCGGATATCCTTTTCCCCACGGACTTTCCCAACCTATTGCGTCTTTTGAGAATTTCCATACGGCGAAATCGCGCGACGCTTTTTTCTCGGTACTTTGAAGTCGTGAATGCATTACTTTCACATCAACATCGATCCCCCCCAACTTCCCATAGTCCTTATCTTTCGACGTATCGAAATAGACGCCATGCTCGGTCTTGTAGATAAAACCTTTTTTTTCAAGACGCGAAATAAGCTCGATATCCTCTGCAATATGCTCGCTCGCTCTAGGCATAAAATGGGGCATCAAGATATTCAAAGCTTCCAAGTCTTTTATAAAAGCATTCATGTAGAAAGTGCCGAGCGCATACATATTATCGAGCGTAAGTGTTTTTCCAGACCGAGCAAGCGACTTAGTCATTTTGTCCTCGCCTTCGTCAGCATCTGAAGACAGGTGACCAACATCTGTAATATTGATTACCTGTTCTGTCCTGTAGCCATTTATTTCGAGCGCCCTCCGCAGTGTATCCGAAAAAACATAACTCCGAAGATTTCCGATGTGGGCATTATCGTAGACCGTCGGACCGCAGTGATATAAACGAACGGCCTTTCTCTTGGGATGCCGAAAACGCTCTTTACTTTTCACGAGCGTATTATAAAAAAAAATCGGTTTCCTACGAAAAAAATCGAATATCATGATTACAATATGTGGCGATTATGCGTATAAGTATACTCGCCCTTCAGTCAGTTGCCAGCGGAACAGAGGTTTCCAAATCGTGAGACAGAGATTTTGCTGGAAAATGAACGTTTAGCATCAAATACTTCAAAGAAAACTCGCGAGATATCCGGCTGGAAATAAAAATTGCGCCAATTCTGCTAATTTGCGATAATTACATTTCCTTATGGAATTATTTCGAGATATAAGAAAAATATTACGCGTACCGCTCGTTGCCCGAGCCTTTTTCATAGTTCTCTTGATCGGCGCGTTTTTGGTGGGAAACTTATTGGGGTACAAAAATAAATCACCCCTCTACAGTCTCACGCACCTTCAGAACAAAGAAAATAACACGGTTAAGGATTCGGTAGACCTCGAGCCGCTTTGGAAAGCGTGGGGCATATTGAACGACAAATTCGTTGCCGCCACCACAACAGACGTCATTGCGGAACAAGACAAATTGTGGGGCGCCATCGAGGGCTTGGCGGCTTCTTTTGGCGACCCATATACAGTATTCATGCCGCCGGCCGAAGCCAAGATATTTGAGACAGAAATCGCCGGACATTTTGACGGAGTTGGTATGGAAGTTGGCATAAAAAACGACACCCTTACCGTCATCGCGCCTATTAAGGGCAATCCGGCCGAGCGAGCGGGTGTCCTTGCCGGTGATAAAATCCTCAAGATCGACGAGACGGAAACATTCGGACTTAGTGTTGAAGAGGCGGTCGGCATTATCCGCGGAGAGAAAGGTACGTCTGTAAAACTGACTCTCCTGCGCGATGATGAAAAGGGACCGTTCGAGCTGACGCTTGTTAGAGACGTTATTACAATTCCAAATGTCGAGACAAAAAATAGAAGCGACGGGGTTTTTGTAATTGAGCTTCGCAGTTTTTCGGCAGTCTCGCCAGACTTGTTCAGAAATGCTCTCAAGGAATTCGTCGATGCTAAATCCGACAAACTTATTTTGGATCTACGTGGAAACCCCGGTGGCTACCTCGAAGCGGCGGTAGACATGGCCAGTTGGTTTCTTCCGGCAGGAAAGGTTATTGTGAGCGAGGATTTTGGAGAAAATAGACGGCCTCTCGATTACAAAAGCAAAGGCTACGACATATTCACGGATAAGCTTAATTTCGTAATTCTTGTCGACCAGGGTTCGGCTTCCGCCTCTGAAATATTGGCAGGCGCGCTTCAAGAGCACGGTGTCGCGACGCTGATTGGCGGACGAACATACGGCAAAGGATCGGTACAGGAACTGATATCTGTCACCAAAGACACGAATCTCAAAGTAACTATTGCCCGATGGCTTACTCCGCAGGGCCATTCCATTTCTGATGGGGGAATCAAGCCAAATATCGAACTGGCACGCACTGCCGAAGATTTTGAGACAAAAAAGGACCCGCAGTTTGACGCCGCGATTCAATATTTGCTAAAGGCAGATAAATAAGATAGGGTAGGCGAGCTAATATATAAACTATATGAAAATAGTATTACTTAAGGATGTAGCAAATGTCGGCAAAAAATTTGACATAAAAAATGTGCCGGATGGTTTCGCGGTAAATCGCCTTATTCCCAGACTGGAAGCCGCGCTTGCGACCGATAAGCTCGTAAAATCCATTGAATCAAAAAAATCCAAGGAAGCGGCAGATTCAAAAGCCCGAGAAACAGAAATCATAAAGACCCTAGAGAAAATAAGGGAGAAACTCATATTCAAAGGCAAAGTGAATGAAAAGGGAAATCTTTTTGCCGCAATTCACAAGACCGAGATCATTGCACTTATCAAAGAAATTTCAGGAGCAGAAATTTCAGAAAGCGCCGTCGAATTAAAGCATCCCATAAAAGAAGCAGGGGATCATGCAATTGAAGTCAAAATAGGGGAAACAATGATCAAATTGTCGCTGAAAGTCGAGAAAGAGTAGGCTATTTTTGGGCATCCAGTGTCCGAATATCCAATATTTAAATATTCAAAACAAAAACCCCAACGAACGGGGTTTCTGACTTATCTCACATTTTCCATAGATCAGACCTACGCGCATTATTAACATAGATCTGATCTATGTAATTTCTACAATTTATAAAACATCAACAACCTTTTTTACTGACGTGGTGTTATCAAAATTCGTCTTTCGAGTATTACGAAATGATACCTTGCCTTCCTTTACCGCAAAAATAGTATGATCGCGACCAAGCTCCACATTCTTTCCCGGCATTATTTTTGTTCCTCGCTGACGAACGATAATGGATCCCGGGGCCGCATTTTCTCCGGCATAAAGCTTAATTCCCAGATATTTTGGGTTTGAATCTCGAAGGTTTTTAGCTGTACCGCCTGCTTTTTTGGTTGCCATTGTGTGTATGAAGAGGGGACAAGCCGCCTCAAAAATATTATTATAGTGCGATGAGTATACGAGAGCTATTACGAAAAAGCAAGGTCCTTGCGGGCCATACAATCAATGCTATTGTAAAAAAAGACACGTTTGTAGGCATAATAATCATTCTGGTCGGAACTGCTTCATTTGGTTTGGGAAGACTCTCCAAAATAGAAGACACCAGACCGAATATCGAGATATCGGGGCCAATTGAAGAAATAACTTATGATACGAAAGGCGGTATAGATGACTACGCAAAAAATACCGGTGAGATATCACAGAAAGAAAACTTTGCGGCAGTATCAGCAAATATTAAAGAAAGTGCTTCGACAGGGAAGAGCGGTGAAGTGGTAGCTTCAAAGAGCGGAGAAAAATATCATTTTCCGTGGTGCTCTGGCGCAAAGAGGATTGCTGTAGCCAATAAAATTACCTTTCCTTCAATAGAAAGCGCTCGAGCCGCCGGATATACCCCTGCCGCAAACTGTAAAGGATTGAAATAAGAAACGTGGTAGCCCCCGATTATCTCGAAACAAAAAAAGTCCGCAACTGCAGACTTTTATAAGCGCCCTGCCGACACCACACCAAGCGGCGGTGCGGGGGCAAGTTGAGATTCCTTTACTATAAACGATTCGGTGCTATAAATTATACAAAGCACGTCATATTCAGGAATCATTGCATCCTGCCATGTCGAAGCTTCTAGAATACGAAGTACGATACAAAGCTTCCCATGAAGTGGTGAACTTGCATTCAGTGGATCAGTAAAACAACATTCGTCATTTACTTGAAACAATGCCGCCATTGTGAACCTCCTTTAATACTAATCTTTATATAGCAAAAGTGTGCCCTTATGTCCATCGAGATATGAACATGATATTGCCATAGTGGTCCGTAGCAGAGCGCAGTGTGGCCACGACACCGCAACACCATTTAATAATCTACTGCTCCATCTTATTTATCATGAAAGATTTTTCCGGTCTTGCCAGATTCAGAGTGCCGTCAAAAATTTGCTGTATAATATGAGTCATGATCGTGCTCGATATGGAAATGTCAGGAACAAGTCCGACGAAACACTCGATTCTCTCAATTGGAGCGGTGGATTTCTTAAATCCTGAAAATGTGTACTACAAGGAATGCCGCATCTGGGAAGGCGCGCATCTTATGAAGGAAGCGCTCGCGGTAAACGGGTTTAGTGAGCAAGCCTGCGTGGATCTAAATAAAATTACAGAAGCTGAAGTTGTCAGAGATTTTTTTGAATGGGCGCTTTCTGCCGAAGAACACACGATAGCAGGACATAATACAGCTTTTGATAATTGGTTTTTAATTGCCGCGGCGGAAAGAGCGCATACCAACTTTCCCTTAGCGCGCCGCACGCTCGATCTCCACACTGCCTGCTATTTCCATGCTATCCGCCGCGGAATAATGCCTCCCACGGAAAACGGACACTCGGGACTTACTTCTAACGCGGTCTCTGTGTATGTTGGAATTCCGAAAGAACCGCGCCCCCACAATGCCCTAAATGGCGCGAAGCAGGCTGCGGAATGCTTCTCAAGACTGATGCATGAGAGAACCTTGATAAATGATTTTTCTGAATATTCGATACCGTGGCTTTCTGCAAGGGTATAATAGAATTTAGTATCTCGAAGTGAATTTGAGCGCTCAACTCGGCCATTTTTATACTTTAGACAGCCAAGTCAGTCAAGTTTTTTACGGCTCAATAGAGCCATAAAACTTTATTTGACGCACACTTTCTTATATGGTGAATTATTGACACCCAATCAAATCGTGCTATAATAGTTTTCAAATCCAGACGGCGTCTGGTTTTTTGTTGGAAAAAAAGAAAAAAATATGACTACACAATTCGCAAAAATAGCTACCACTGTCGCATCATTAATCACAACTATTTCAGGGCCTTCGGTCCCGGCGAGCTTCATCATGCCTACATCAACGATACTCCGAGAAAATTCGGCAATTGTAGAAGTGATAGAACAAACAACGTACGTAATTCAAGATACCGGAACGGAAGCTGTGGCTTCTGAACCTTACAAACTGATGTCTGTAAAAGAAAGAGTAATGAACTATTTTACCGACACTCCAATTCTCGCCGAAATCGCCCGGTGTGAATCGCACTACCGCCACCTTAATGAAAAAACAGGTGAGATACTTAGGGGAACATACGATGTGCGGGATGTTGGAGTAATGCAAATTAATGAGCATTACCACTTGAAACAAGCGGTCAGATTGGGTTTCGACATATACACCTTGGATGGAAACATGGCGTATGCGAAACATCTTTACGAGCAGAAAGGTGTACAGCCGTGGTCGGCATCTAAGCCCTGCTGGGGAAAAACTTCAAAAGAATTAGCAAAACGCTAAGCAAAAAGTCCGCGATTGCGGACTTTTTGTTGTGAAGGTTGCATTATGTCGCTCTACCTAATACTTATACTATATACTTAGAGCTTATCTCCAATCTAACCGCAGTTTAAGAAGCAAATCTCTGGCTTGCCTGCTCGAACATCCAAAATTCTGCTACCCGCCCGACTGAAACAGTCGTTTCGGGCGGGCAAATTGCATATTTTTCGTCAGCGTACCGTCTACAGGTGTCGACATGCTTCTTGTCGACGCTCGATATGCTTCCTTAAAATCTGCAATTTTCGCACCGTCTACAGGTGTCGACAATATCCCTGTCGACCGAATTTTGGATGTTTCAACTAGGCATTAGATTGGAGATAGGCTCTTACACCACCCTATATGAATTATTGGCTTATCAAAACCGAACCGCGAGCCTACTCGATAGATGATCTTGCCAAAGATAAAAAAACTCCGTGGACTGGCGTACGAAATTTTCAGGCTAGAAATTTTATGCGCGATCAAATGACAGTGGGGAATCGAGTTCTCTTTTATCACTCCGGCGTTGAGCGATCCATTATGGGGATAGCGCGTGTTTCGTCGCAAAGCCAACCCGATCCGACGCAGTTTGTTAGAAAAAGTCCCTACTACGAGCCGCGAGCCACAAATAAAATTCCGATATGGTATATGGTCACGTTTTCTTTTGTAAAGAAGTTTAAAAAAAGAATCCCTTTATCGCATCTCAAAATCCGCTCCGGTCTTGCCGGTATGGAACTTTTGAGACGAGGGTCAAGACTTTCCATTCAGCCCGTTTCTGAAAAAAATTTTAAGGTAATTGAGACATTGGAAAGCTTGTAACAAAAGAGGGCACTTTGCGAAAAAAATCCAATAGACCAGAGGCCGCTCATAATTGGTCTTATCGATAAAAGAAGGCCGGAGAAACCTTTTTACAATGTGCGCATTCCAGCACTCGCAGGATAGTACAGGCATTGTTCAGTTATTCGACACAGAGTACAATAACGACATGAATTTTGGGCCGTCGCAGGTTAAATACGAAACCATTACTTGCAACCTATGCCAGGGCAAAGACCATAAAATTATAAGTAAAAAAGATCGCCACGGCTTCAGACAGCAATCAGTGATATGTACATCGTGCGGGCTCATATTTCTCAATCCGCGAATGGTAAAAGACGATTATGATCTATTTTACAAAACCGATTACTATAGGCGCATTGTCAAAGAATATATAACCCTCCACCACAAAAGTGCATCGTGGAGACTTCCAAACACAGAACAAGAAAGTTTTGACTCGGCACGGTCTTTTGGACTTGCTCTCATACTGCGAGTGAAAAAGCACCTGCAGTCCGGTTTATGTATAGAAGTCGGATCTTCTTCCGGAGGCATTCTTGCGGCAATAAGAGAAACCACCGGAAATCCGGTGATGGGCATCGAACCTTCCATGTCAGAATGCGCCTTTGCGGAGAAACTGGGAATACCGACCGCACAGTGCTTGTTCGAAAATTATGTGAGCACTAAAAGCTCTGCGGCGAACATCTTTGGTGTTCAAAGCATGAATCATTTCCTCGATCCAAAAAAATTCTTCCTCTGGGCGCACGAAAATCTTAGGGATGACGGAAGCCTCATTGTTGTCGTACAGAATTTTCTTACCATGATGGAAAAAACGAGGAGTGTTCGCTACGCGACACAGATCGACCACACGTACATGTTTACGCCGACATCACTTCAGAATTTCGTGCGTTCTGCAGGCTTTGACATTATCCTTTTTGAAAACTGGAAAGATAAAAAAATTAAAAAAGCGGGCCTTACAACGCACCATATGCTTATAGTCGCGAAAAAAAATATGCATACGCCTTTTTCTATCAACTCTATAGATCCAAAATCCTTCTCTAATGATTACGATCTCATTAAACGATACATGCTATCAGGCTTCGTGCGAGCACCGATAAAATTTATCAAGAGAATCTACCGCCAAATCACACGCTAGAGTAGCAGGAGAATACGTAAGCTTGTTGTCGTCGTCCCGCTCGGAAGTGAAAAACAAGACCCTTCACTTCTAATAGCATTCGGGGACTCTTCCACGGCATATGAGCGGATTTTAGCTTCCAAAAAGCGCTTATTTATTTGAAATATCATTTTTACTCACTCAATGGATGAAACTTCTTGTGCGTGTCCTCTGCATATTTATCGGATGCGTGTACGTATTTGGTAGTTGTATCAAGTGACTCGTGGCCAAGAAGGATTTGGATAGCCGCAGGATTCGCGCCTTGCTCGGCGAGGTATGTAGCGAACCCGTGTCTCAAGGAGTGAGCGCTCGTCGGCACGTTCATACCAAGGAGCTCTCGGTATTTTTTTATCTTCATTTGCAGGTAGTTTGCCGATATCTTCTTGTCTTTTTTCATGGCATTTTGCCCTTTTTCAGGAACAAAGAGATACGTGGAATCATCGTCGCGGGCACTCAAATAATTTTCTATATGTTTTTTAGCTCTCTCGGTGAGATAAATAAATCTCTGCTTCTTTCCCTTGCCTCGGATAAAAACCCTGCCCGTAGCATCGATTTGGACCCGTTTCAAGTTAATGAGTTCAGATATACGCAT
>MHRX01000010.1:37199-39919 GCA_001822655.1 Candidatus Taylorbacteria bacterium RIFCSPLOWO2_01_FULL_45_15b | reverse complement strand
GGCCATAGCATGCCCGCGCTGAAGAATCCCACTTCCAGAGAAAATCCGAATCTTTGCGATTCGTGTGCAGATATAGGAATCGGGTCTGACGTTGAGATTCAACGTGTCGCTCCGACTCCCGTGCTCGATTTCCTCTTTGGATAATTCCCGGTCAAAAAAGTGGCGTAAACAAAATCGCGAGCAAACGCCCGCGATTTTTTTTTAACCTAATAAACTACTGAACTAAAACTTCCTTTCAACTTACCAACGTGCAAACTTTTTAACTAATCAAATCATCCTAACTTCCCAACTAATCAACTAAAAACTTCTTAACTAACTAACCGAGTGTGTTTATTTTTACTTTGAGAAATGGCTGGCGATGTCCTCTCTGCACTAAATAGCGGCTTTTTTGCTTGTATTTTACAACCTTTATTTTTGCCGCTCGTCCCTGAGATTCGACGGTGGCGGTTACTTTAGCACCCTTGATGAAAGGCGTTCCGATAGTCGTTTCTTTGCCGTTATCAACGAGGAGTACATGGTCAAATATAACGCTATCGCCCACCTTTACAGGATTCGCAAATTTCTCAATAGAAAGTACGTCCCCCACTTTGACCTGGTATTGCTTGCCGCCTGTTTTGATTACAGCGAATTCAGTCATATTTATATGAGAGGAATGATATACAAAGGGCATAAAAAAGCAACCCCACCCATGTCTAAGAGCCTATCTCCAGTCTAATGCCTAGGATTTTGTGAGTTTCCTTGCTGTTGCTTTCGGGTCGTGTTTTAAGGATTTTGCGAACTCTACGAGATGCGTTCCTACGAGGACCGCATCTGCACCTTTTTGTATGTCGTCAATATTTCTTATGTGTGACGCTTGGCATATCCAGCCCTTCCATAGTTTGCGAGCCTCCGAGAACGTCTGGTGTTTTTTGCCCCCGCTGTATTGGTCTCGCGTATTCCAGACCACTTTGAAACGAAGAGGAATTTTATTCAATTCCTCCAAGACGAGCGGTTCGATCCAGCATTTATTCATATGAACCAGAGGAATTCTTCCGACCACTAGAACATAATCAGCCCCCGCCGCGGTAGCCTCTTTGACATCTTCATCGGTTCGATGAATGCCTTTGGCGAGGATTGGTTTTTTTGTGAGTCCGCGCGCTCTCTCGATCAGCTTCAAAGAGCCGCCCCAGCGAGGATCAGTGTGAATTGAAATAATGTCGCCAATTTCATCGGCGATTCTAAATAAATTTTTCCATGTATCAGATGACTTCCAGCCGAATGGGGATTTTGTCTTTACCTCTGCGATAATGAGCGTTTTTTTGGCCATGAATTATTCAAGACCATCAGGCTTTTCAAGTGAAATCGGTTTTATACCGACGCTCTGCCCCGTTATCTTTACGACGTCTTTGTCGATTTTCATAAGTTCTTTATATGCGCGATCGTAATGATTTACCGTTGTCCCTAAAGATTTGCCGAGAGACGTCATGAATTGCTCGTACGCGCCGAGATGTTTACCGAGATTTTCGACCTGCGCGCGAATTTCTTTGGCCGACTCCTCGATTTGCAGGGCCTTCAGACCTTGTAAGACTGTCTGAAGATACGCAAGAAATGATGTAGGCGACACGATGATTACGTGTCGGTCTTTGAAGGCGTATTCTATGAGGTCGCGAGTATTTATTTTTACCGCACCAACCTCGGCGACAAGAAGGTCGTAGTATATTGCTTCGTGGGGTATAAACATGAATGCAAAATCCATTGTCCCTTCTTCAGGACGAACGTATTTGGCAGTCTCATCAATTCTTGCCTTCAAATCTGCTTTAAATGTTTTTTCCAGACGCTCTCGCTCCAGCGGGTCTCGTTCATTGACAAGGCGGTTATAGTTTTCGAGAGAAAATTTGGAGTCAACCGGAATAATTTTCTCCTTTACAAAAACGGCGGCATCCACGATGTTGCCATCTTTGAACGCGTACTGCATTGCAAAACTTCCGGGAGGCAGAACATTTTTCAAAAGAGTTTCGAGATAATATTCACCGAGGACCCCGCGCTGTTTTGGATTTTTCAGGATGTCTTGCAGGGATTGCAGTTGATCGGCGAACGACACCACTTGGCGGTTTGTTTCATCGAGCTTGGTAAGGCCTTCCGTAACGTCTTTGATAAGTTTGGCCGACTCTCTGAACTGATTTTCTACCGCGCGCGCCATTTCGCGGCTACCGGCGCTGATTTTTGTGTCGACTGTCGCGTGAAGGTCAGTCATCCTCTTTGTGAGGTCAATCATCTGACGATCAAATGTTTCCGCGAGAATTGAGAGTCCCGAAGTTTGATCGGGTGTTGGCTTTGCCCTCCTCCAGAGAAAAAAAAGCAAAGCGAGATTGACAATGGCGGCAATTAGGAGAGTCGCGATTAGGCCCGCTGACATGATTGGCACATTATATCAGAATGAGCGGAGATGTGATAGCATAAACCCATAAATAACCGACAAATCTATGACACTTCATCAATCAATAAAGGGCGGTATAAAAGAAGCAATGTTGAAAAAAGACTCGGTGCGGCTCGGCGTGTTGCGGGGTCTCACGGCCGCGTTTACGAACGAGCTTGTCGCGAAGAGTCGAATGCCGTCGGATGAATTGACTGACGAGGAAGCTCTCGCTGTCATAAAGCGAGCCGTAAAACAGCGAAAAGACTCGATCGATCAATTCATGAAAGGTGGCCGGGAGGATCTTGCTAAAGATGAAAAAGCGGAG
>MHRX01000010.1:4199-37168 GCA_001822655.1 Candidatus Taylorbacteria bacterium RIFCSPLOWO2_01_FULL_45_15b | reverse complement strand
CTATGAGTAAAGACGAAATACGAAGAGTGGCAGAGGCAAAAAAGGCAGAGCTCGGTATTGCGGATGCATCAAAGCTCGGTCAGTTTATCGGGACGGTGATGAAGGAACTCAAGGGAAAAGCTGCCGGAGCCGATGTGAAAGAAGTTGTTGAATCACTTTTTAAGTAACTCGTGATTTTTATGGAAAAGCCCAAAGATTTCAGCTCGGATTTTGACGCAATTCGAGATAGGATCGAAAATCCAACTCCTGAAGACGGTATTGCAAAGGAAAACACGCTTCCCCCATCCGCGGATCCGGATATTGCTCGTCTTGTCGTAAAAAAATACAGCAAGAGAAAAAAATAATAATTACCTGCGCCATCACTCTCTGGATGCGTATCTTTTATATTTATGTATCACCATATTGCTTCGCGTGTATAGGTATAGTAGGGATCAGGAGGTTACAGCTCGCGTGTCCACAATTGAATTGACTTTATTTGATAAAAAAACTACAGTGTTAGGCGGTTTGGCTCAAACAACAGTAAAATAAACCCAAGGTATAGCATGTTTAAACCCAAGAATGTCAGCTTGTTTCAACCGACAATCAGAATCCCACAAAAATTAACTCTCGCTGATTCTACGCAAAAAAGTGCGTCAGAAAAGCGCCGAGGAAATCGTGAGTCGAATACCGAGGCAAGTCGTAATTTTATTCCTGGATTTAAGCGTCGCGCTACGCGACCAATCCCCTGTTATCTTAGGGGATGAGTTCACACAGGCCTCCGCATTTTTGCGGAGGCCAAAACTTTTTATACAGATGCCGAAGGTCTCCGATTTTATCGTTTGACCGATTGGTTGCTTTAGTGATATGAATATATCCGAATGTACCTTGAACGAAATCCGTTAGTTTTTTCGGCGGGCATGTTTTGGGAAAAGAGGGTTTTTGGGTGTTGCGCTTCCAATTTTGACACTCCCGACTATCTTGATCTCGCGTTGGCAATTACTGACGCGGCGCGCCGTCAAGACGAACGGCGCTGGGACCCTAAGGCCCCTTCGACAATAATCGCCCGCCGTCTGTTTGCGTCTGTCAAAGCGCACCTCGACGAAATTGACGCGGAGGATCTCATGCTCTACTGCAGTATAGGGACAGCGCTCGACCGATTTCACGGAGCTGATGCGTTTTTTAGAGTCCGATCGCACGTGGTATTTATTGATCTTACGATGCGTCTCGATAAGCGAAGCAGAAAGGCTTTCTTGTTTAGACCGCAGAATCTCACCAAAAGAAATTTATTTGTTTTCGGCCGCGCCATTGCCGCGGTCTTGAACGATGGCATAGCCTCGTCGAGAAAAACTACTGTCGCCGCACCATAACGTGCGGCGATTTTTTTTAACATTCACATACTATAACTCCGCTATAGCGGAGTTATAGTATGTGATTTAAATCAAGTATTTGATCAAGTATTTTTTAATAATTTAATATTTTTTATCAAACGGAGGCGGAGAGGTTGCGTTGCGCCAACAAAAAATCCCATCAGTATTGCCTGACGGGATTAGATATAGTAAGTGCCTATTTTTTTCGTGCAATTTCCTTATTTGAGTATTCTTTACTCCCTGTCACATTGCGTATTACCGGAATAAAGGGCGGTGTCTGAAGACTGGAGTTTCGGTCCGTTCTCTCCGCCTCCATTAGAGTGAGGGTCGGATCCGGGGACTCGAAGAGATCAACTTCGTAGTATTGATCCCGCCAGAAGAAAGAAATTCTCTTCTTGCGGATCTCAACACACTCGGGATCGCGAAGCGAGAGAAGCGAGTGGTATTCTCGCGAATCAACCAGTCGCTCTTTTTCAGCCCGGACGCCCGGCTCGATTTCTGTTTTCACCGTATAGAAGTATGTCGTACCTTCCCCGTCACTTCGTGCGCGCACTCTGTACTCATCCCCTTTTTGCGGTGAGACGAGATAGTTCTGGATGATGTGCGCCGTGTGGAACGGGACGATAATATCCTCTGGACGAATTTTCAGGATCAGGAACTTGTCCTCGATCTCCAGCGGGACTGGGTCGCCAAGGACGGCCGAGATTTCTGCGAACAGCCGGTGCATTTTTCCGGCAAAGTCCGTGCTGTTGTCGATCACGCGCGGATGCGGGTGTCTCTGCCACGCTTCGAGCGTTCGCTCGTCGAGTGCTCGCGCTTCCTCGAGTGTCTCTTTTCGCGCCTTATTGTTTTCCAGTGTAAAGAATTTCTCCGCGCCTATTGCTGCGGTGCGAAGGTGAAATACGGCGTGATACCGCTGATCGCAGAGCTCGTTTTCAGAGTAGTCGAAGGATTTTAATAGTCGAGCGTATGGGTCTTTCCCCATGTACGCTTCGCCGTCTTTGGTCCCTCTGTCGCACAGCACTATTACTTTTTTCCCATGATTTCTGTAGTAGCGTGCTGCTTCGAAAAATACTTGCTCTACAGCGAGCGTATCAACCAATATTCCTCGCTGGAATTGACTGGTGGCCATCTCCCAGGGCAAGATGCCGCCCGATATCAGTTTTGTGGCCGATTCAGGGACGATGAGAACTTTGTATCCCCGAGCTGTCAGCTTCTCCTCGAGATACGCGAGGCCGCTTGTTTTTCCACTGCAGGGGCCGCCCGTGATGGCGAATACCCAAATATTTTCACCGAGCGAAATTTGATCCAGTAATTCGAACTCTAATCGCGGTCGCATAGGTCCTTTCGTTTGAGGTTTTGAGACAAAAAATCCGGTGTCAGCCGGTTTGTTTATCTTTTTCAAAGAGCGGGAGATTAAAGAAGTCCCCACTAATGGTATTTTACTGTAGAGACTTGTCTAAAGCCCTAAGATAGCATTTTTGACAAATCTTGCCAAGCCTTCGATTGACAGACTAGGGATACAGGAATAATGTCAGGAAAGAAAAAACGTTCCCAGGAGAACAATCTAGGGAGTTACTTGAAAGGAAACATATGCAAGGAGTAGAAATATCACATCTGAACGTGGCTATATCGGCGGCGCTAAAAGCGTACTATGACTTTCGACATTCGACCGTTGACGATGCTCTTCGACCCGTTGCCGCCTATGGCAGCAAAAAGACGAAAGACACTCTCGGTATGGATGCGGGTCCGGAAATCACGATTTGCGAAGAATTGGGTCGGTATGATGCGGGAGCGGTTGTTGTAACTGAGGAAATTGGGTCACGAGGAAAGCAAGTCAGCGACACATTTCGGCCGAATGATCCGCAAACGTTTCGTACGGTCTTCATTTGCGATCCGACGGACCGGTCAAACCAACTGAAAGAGTTTCTGAACAGTTTTCCACGAAATGCGAAGATTGGAGAAATACTTGGAGACACAGAATCGGTAAAGAAATGGGAAGAGAAATTCGATTTCCCTGTTTCGATCACTGGCGCAACCTCGGCCATTAGCTGTGTGCGAAGAGGTGTGCCGATTTTTGCCGTTATTGTGAACTACATTACGCAGGAACTTATTGTTTCATGCGCGGCCGGAAATCGTATCCTCAAGCTTCCAAATGCTCGTCCAAAAGTTGTGGACCTGGAGTATGTACGCCTGAATGGTACTCGTTTAACGTTTCATGGAATTGATGGCGTGAAGAGCATGAGACGATTTGTCACTTTTCTTGGAGATGCCGGCAAGGCGGGCTATGAAGAAAACTTTGCCGGTAGCGGGCTTCTCGGTGAGCACGATATGAGCCCTGAGGGAAGGCAGGAGTTGCTCCACTATGGAAAGCCAGGTGGTCCATCTCGCGTGCTCTATCTCTCGTCCATTCAGTCTGATCTAAAGCATGTGGGATTTATTCTCGCGAATGGGGAGAAAATTGGAGAATGGATACACTGGCTGCCGTTTGTTCAGTTTGCACGGAGCGAAAATGACGACAGTCAGCCCGCTCTGATCCTTTACGAGGTTTTTCAAGACAGGCCGTGGACAAAGGAGGGCGTGTTGATGGCGACACCACCAAATTACAGCGTCTTTAGAGAATATGAGGGACGCTTGTATATTGACACGAGCTGGCTATTACGAATGCCGAATCCAAGTCAGCTTCGCTCGACGCTTATTGTTGCACCATATGACAACAGGTGGGCGGTACGCGCGAGTAGCCAGTTTGGGTATCGGCCTATAAGGTTTTGAAAGTCGTGGGCAGGTTTTCAAGAGCTCGTTCGAGCTCTTTTTTGTTAATCGAAGATGATATTAGGATTATTCGTTCTTCTTATAGTACGAAAGAAATCCGTCTAAAAATTCGGGATTGATATGCCAGTTTGGGGTTGGTAAATTGGCTCCCCATGCGCCTCCAGTATCGACGCTATTAAAGAAAATAATAGTCGTAAGAAGCGGCCATTTGTTTTGCGCCAAACTCTCGACGGCGTTTTGAAGCCACAATTGTTGAAATTCAAGCGACCCTGTAACTCCCATTTCTGTAATCATGACCGGTTTACCGTATTTTTTTGCGCGCTCATATTTTTCATTCATGACCTCCTCGAACGGACGGATTCTTCCAATAGTTTGCCTATCGTATTGAGGGAAACTATAAATCGGGAAACCGACTACGTCTACATATATTTCGCCGGGATAATATGCGGTTGTCGTGTCCTTCATGACGGGTCCCCATACCCATTTTACATGGGGAGCGGTAGAGCATTTGTCGTGGACGTACGCATACGCCGTTATAAATGAGCCTGGTTCTTGGTTGGACCATGGGTATCGCGCCGCTAAATCCTGATCCATTTCATGTCCCCACGAAACAAAGATCTCCTCACTCGTTGATTCTAGTATTTTGCAAAATTCCAAAATGGTTTCATCGTATTCTCCTCCGGTAATATCCGCAAGCAGTGTTTCTTTTTTCAGAGCGCGCGGCCACGGTTCTATCGTCACAAATGGAATTCGATTTCTTTGATTGATGTTTTGCAAGCCCGCCCGCAGGTCCGATTTATCATAGTCAATCCAGGAGATAAAAATCTGTTCAATCTCGAAAGCGCTTGAGGTCGAGAGTTCTGTTTTGGGATCATAAATGCCAAATTGAAGGGCGATACTTCCTTCTTCAGGAATGTGCGGTATGGTTTTTGTGGCCACCTCCGGTTGCCACAGGAGGCTTGTTATTGCACGTCTGCCATCTTTCGCAGCAATAAATAATGGTACTGCAATAAGCAACGCAATAAGGATTATTTCTAGGATTCGTTTCATGCATTAATTATTTAGCTGTCTCTCTTCTATGTAAAATAAATACGGCGCTTACGAGTATTGCATAGAAAAATACATTCAAAAATAAAAAGAAGAAATACCCGTTCGCATTTCCGGCGTCAGTCCGGATAAGAACCGGAATGAGCGATAAAGCGATTATAGCAAGATAAGGAGTCAGTACTCTGTAGGGTACATACGACTCGCTTTTCCCTTTTGGTGTTACTCGAAAATGCGGAACTTTTTTAAAGACGCTGTAGAAGAGTCCTGCGAACGAACCATATAAGGACCACGGCCACCGTGCAAGCACAAAAAGGACAGATTCCCATGAAAGCATTGGCGCGTTGGTGGGTCGCAAGTAGCGGTGATTTTTTAGAAATGCGACCACAGCGAGAATCGAGGCGCTTATGGGTATGGCGTGGAGCAGAAAATCCGTGTATGTGACAGAAACGAGAGGATTCCGCAGGAGAATTGCCGCCACGGGAAGCGAGAGACCGAGGAGCATCGTGAATGAAAACAACGGGTACCACAATTCCGAAAAAAGAAACTGAAATTTGAGCCGGAGGGGCAACCGCCGCCAATACTTGGGAAGCCACACGCAGAGAATGATCATGAGACTTCTCGACCACTGGAATTCTTGAGTCATGCAATCGGCAAACGTAAGAGGTCCGTCCCCTACCGCAAATGCGTCATATGCGTGGATTCCTCTCCAGCCATGCGCGTTCATCATAAGGGTCGTGGAGTGATCTTCCGCTAGCTCCGGGCCAACGCCGCCGATTTCCTTTAGTGCTTTTGTTCGTACCGCGTAGTGCGAACCTATGCAAAGCGGAGCAAAGTTCCGCGAGTGTCCCGCCTGAAGGGGTCCGTGCATAATGGCCTCCGCATGCAGTCGTCCCCGCGCAGACCAGCTCCCGCTCGCATTTGCGGAGCAGATGCTCGGAGCCGAAACATAACCGACTTTGGGATCAGCAAATGGTCGGATCATTTCTTCAAGATAATTCCCGGTCGGAATGTGATCGGCATCCATTTGTACGACTATGTCATATTTTTCATATCCGTAGGTATCATAAAAATACGCAAGATTCCCCTCTTTCGAACGTGTGCGTCGTGGCCAAGTGTGTCGGTGATAGCCATGCACTCCTTTTCGGGTGGAAAGATAGACGCCGTTATTCGCGCACCATTTCGTGGTTTCTTCGCTTGGGTCCTCATCCGCGAGCCATGTGTCGTGCGGATGCTTTTGAGAGAGCATCGCGCGGAGTGTTTTTTCGACTATTGAAAATGGTTCCGAGGGAGCTTTGGTAACAACCATTGCGACTTTTAGATTCGGAATCGGGATTTCGGGATTGAAGCGCGACATTCGTCCGACAAAATAGAAAAAATATCCAGGAATTACGGTAGACCAAGCAATAATCAGACTGCTAATAAGAAAGGTTGAGATCTGAAATACGTGGTCTTTTTGAAGCCACCACGTCCAGAAATAGATGAGGCAAAAAAGCCACATGCCGACAAGCAAAAAATAACGGAGCCTCTCGCCTCTCGTCATTACTGGCACTAAATATTTTTCATTTAAATCGTTTTTTTTAGACACGAAGGAGCATTATAGGTCAAAATCAACATTATTTCAATGTCTTCCTTATAGACGATTGACGGATGGATTATTTACACAACGTTTCCCCAAAACCTTATTAGGTATTAAAAAACCGTCATTCGTATGACGGGTTCGGAGGTGCTGGTCATGGGACCAATTCAACTTTCAATTCTTTTTGCGTGATCGGGACGGGAATCGGGGGAAGGTTCTTATAAATCATTTCGTATATGCTAGCCTGTCCATCCTAAATTTGCGATTGCTTTACCTGTTTCCATATCGAGTACATTTGCGCACGCATACTCGGCGATGGTGAAGCGTTCACACTCATTAAATACATTCCACTTCTCTCTGTCGCTTTCATACCACATAAAGGCGATCTCTCGAGGAATACACCAAGTTGAGGAATGGTGAGTTACGACAATGACAGTGTCATACTGTTTGGCACTTTTCATCACCAAAGCAACAGCAATTTTTTTCTTTTCCTCGTGCATTTCCAGCGCGTCATGACTAAGCTCGGGATGTGCCCCAACATCCGCCCCAAGTTTTTTGGAGAGAATTTCTGCGGTATCTCTGGCCCGGCTTAATGTTGAAGTGAGAATAACCGTCTGGCCGAGATTCTGAAACTGACGTTGAATAGCTTCGCAGAGCTCCTCCACGGATTTGATTCCTTCGTAATAGTTTACTCGGCCATTCTGATCAGGGCGGACGTGTCTTGCGACGATCAATCTTTTCATTTGAGTTCCTTTGTGAAGTTCTTCTATAAATTATATAAGCACACTGTGTATAATATGTCAAATATTTTGTTATTTTCAGCATCACATTTGATATTCTGATTGAAAAAGTTTCTTGGTATTTTGGGAAACGACCTACAGGGAACCGGCCACGAATATTTTACTCGTCGCCGTGTACTTTTATGACTTCTCGCCAGAACACCCTGCGCTTGTGCGCAGGGTAGTTCACTGGCAACCTACATTATTCACGCGACCGCGGGAATAATGTAGGTTGATGAATAATGTAATTTGATTAACGTATGCGTTTGAATCATAACGTATTTCATACGATATATCGTATGAAATATATAACTTTAGACAAGAAAAAACCACGATCATGGCAGATCGCGGGTCACAAATGGTCGCATCGGTTTCTTGCTCGCCGCAGTATTTTAAAGATAAAAATCTCTAAAATACGTAAGTACTCGCGACCCCAGCTAGCGGTTTTAAATACTGTTGAAACATCCCTGCATGTGCCACAATAATTTCCGTCTCGTCAGACGGAAATTTTCCAGCCTCGGACTCGCGGTTTTGCCTGCTGACAAAACAACACTCCGTCTTCAAATTTTCAGAAAATATTGAAGCAGTTCAGTATTTTTTCGTATTTTGACCCTACAGGGAATTGAACCCTGCTTCCAGCCTTGAGAAGGCTGTGTCCTAGCCGATAGACGATAGGGCCGTCCACAGGCACCTATCACAACCGATAGGGCCGCATATTCTATTATCTTATATCACCTGCTCGCATCTTTACAGGACCAGTACACTCTTTGGATAAAATTTCGCAGGCTCAATTATATCTCAAAAGGTCTTGCGGAACGGGTCCCAACCCATTCCTCACCTTTCGACGGCGATGTCCTAGCCGATAGACGATAGTGCCCTAAAACATTTTGTTCGACAAAATGTTCGGGCGAACAATTCGCTGCGAATTGTTTTAGCCGTTGACATAGAATCTGGAATCTAGAATATCGAATCTAGAATAAGAATCTAAGCAAAAAAAGCATACCATTATTTTTAAAAAATCGAAATTAGCGCCGTGTTTTGCGTCGTCTCCATTGCGACGAGTATTGTAAATTCGCTACTCATTGACAGGTGAGCTAAATATGCATAGAGTCTCGAATGGAAAGGCATCTTTATGATTGAGTCTGAAATGAGACCGGGTATAGAATTGGCGGATTATTTGCCGAGATGTTTGCTTGTATTGCACAGTGCAAGCGATGCGATGTTTGTTGATGTTGAGGGCAAGATCCGTGATTATCTTACGGACGAAGCACTCAAAAGACTCTGGGAAACGTCAACTCATGAAGCTGGTGTGCCAAGTACGGAATTGAGTAATATGGCGACCCCCAGGATGAAAGCAGTAGCACGAATGCTGAAAACGTCTCGGGGAATAATTGTGAGGCGCGTCGGATTTTACGACGGAGCTATTAGAGCTCGATATATGATTCGAAACGACACTTTTTTCTTCGGAGTTGTTTTTTTAAATTCTAAACCGACGATTCAATCACCCACGGAAGCTGAAGTGATGGATGAGATGTGGATGGACTTAAAAGATTAGAAGTAAATCGGCCTCGGCCGATTTTTTTGTTGATGTATTGACATGGGTATTTGTTTTCATTATGTCGAAGCGAGAGAAGAAAGGCGCACAAAAATAACCGAAGGCGGGCTTGCGGGTTTCAGAATCAGGCTCGATTCAGGCGCATCTTTACTGCGTGATTTTTTATTCTAATGTTCTCAAGAATGTCAGAATAAAATTTGAGTATTTGGGGAGCGAATTTACTGTCCGATTGCTTAGCGATCTTTCCAATCCGCATCTTGCCGCACAAGAAGTTTTTCTTTTTCCTCTGGATTTGCCATTAGGTCTTCAACGATTTGTTCCATTCTGATCGACTGTGAACCTTTGATGAGCACAATGTCATTCCTTTTTATTATGGTATCGAGAAATTTTCCCGCGCTACGCGAATCCTCATATTGAAAAATACACGCCTCATTCATTCCGCCGTTTAGCGCACCCTCGGCGATGTAGCGTGCTCGCACTCCCACGGTAATGAGAATTTTTGCGACGCGCGCGACTTTTTCGCCGGCGCTCTTGTGTTCTTCCACCGAATATTTCCCAAGTTCGAGCATGTCGCCGAGGACGGCGATTTTTCTGGCTCTTTTAATTTTGATTTCGCCGAGCACCCGAATAGCTTCATGCAGTGCAACTGGAGATGAATTGTACGAGTCATCGATTATGTATGTTTCTTTGATTCCGTCGAGAAGTCGCATACGCCCGGGTGTGATAAAATCCTGCTCCAGTGATGTCCCTATTTCTACTAGATTGATGCCTAGTGTCAGTCCCGTAGCGATTGCGGCAAGCGTTGGATATATGTGTTGAATGCCAAGGACGCCTCTTCGAATCACGGGCAAGCAATTGCCGCCGTAGCTCACTTTGAATGTGGTGCCGGCGGGTATATCCTGGCCATTTAAATTCTTTTCGTAGTAAATTCCTTCGTGTGAACCGACGACCGCGCCGGTGCCGCCAAGGCTGTACGCGGTATATTTGTTGCGGGTTAGTTTTGTCATGGCGAACGAATCTTCGTCATCAGCGTTTACGATGAGATTTCCTCCATCTTTCATAAATTCGACAAGTTTTCCTTTTTCAGCGATTAGATCTCTGCGCGATGGGAAAAATTCAACATGTACCGGTACACTGCCAAAACGCGTAATTACGACTATATCTGGCTTCAGCCACTTGGCGACGCGGCTAATGTCCCCAGGTCTGTCAGCCCCGATCTCAAGGATTAACCATTTGGGATAGTCACCGCGAAAAAGAATTACCGAAAGGCCTGATATTATATTTGCCATCCACTTTAGAGGATTACTCCAAGCGTTTTGGAGACCGATTATTGTCAGAGGGATGCCTATGTCGCTGTTGAAACTCTTCTCGCTTTTTCTGGCATGAAAATGTGAAGAAATCGCCGCAAATACCGCGTCTTTAGTCGAGGTTTTGCCCACGCTTCCGGTGATGCCAATGATGCGAGGTTTGTATTTGCGCAAGACGAGACGAGCTTCGATTTCAAGTAATTTAGAAATGATTTTTTTGAATATGGATCGCATGAAGTTGTTTAGTTATATAGTTTATTAGTTGAAAGGCGAGACTAACAAACTAACAAACTTCTAAACTTTTAAACTAACTCATCTGTCCGGCGGAATTTCATAATAATTAATCAAAAAGTTCGTAAGGTCAATAAATGGATCTGTCAGAGTCTCGGAGGCGTAGCGAGCCTTAGGGTCCATCGTGTAGAGAAAGACAAGGAACTTTGGGTCGAATGCAGGAAAGTATCCGAAAAATGAATGGAAAAATATGTTTTCCTCGTAGCCTTTTTTATCTTTTTTGGGGACTTGGGCAGTTCCCGTCTTTGCCGCGATGCTGTAGTGTTCCATTTTGACTTCTCCGTTTTTTAGCGCCGTATCAACCACTTCGACGAGCATACGCGTTATCTCCTTGGCGGTTTCTCCTTTTATGACTTGTTTTCCCTCTGGGAAGCTGGTCGCTTTTGAAAACCCGATAGAATAATTAATTTTTGATACGAGATGGGGATTTGGCAATTTTCCATCGTTGGCTAGAGTTGACAGTGCGCGTACTGTTGCGATGGGAGTGAGCGCTATGCCCTGGCCGTATGAGGCTGTAGCGTATTCAATGTCGCGGGGACTGTCGAGGTTTGCAATGAGGCCGTGCGCCTCATTTGGGAGGTCAATTCCAGTTTCCTCGCCGATCTCGAGCTTTTTCAGATAGTCGCGGAATATGTCTTTCCCCATCTTTGTTACAGCATAGGCTACGCCGGTATTCAGCGACTGGCTCAACACTTCCTGCATAGACACGATGCCTCGGCCTTTTCCATCGAAATTTGAAATGCGCGACTCATCAATGACGAGAAATCCCCGGTCGTTGTATGTCGTGCTTGCTGTTATAAATCCGGCATCCATTGCGGCGGCAATCGTCAGTGGTTTTATTATCGACCCCATCTCGAATACGTCCTCTATGATCGGATTCGAAAATATTGTTGCATCTCGAACGGCTGATAAATCATTTGGATTGAAGGTTGGTTCAATGGCCATTGCGTAAATTTCTCCATTTTTTGGATTGATAACAATACCGCCGGAAGTCTTCGAATCCCATTTGTTCTGCACTGCTTGAAGCGCTTTTTGCAGAGAAATTTGAGCCGATGGTTCAATCGTGGTAATGATGTCGCCGCGATGATTGTCGGCAGATGAAACAGATTTTTTTATGTTGGTAAAGATTTCGGCAAAAAAGTTTTTGTATAATTTTTCACCCTTGCGGTTGAGAGTGTCCTCATAGTATCTCTCAAGACCGTACCGCCCAGCGAGCTCATCTTCTCGATAAGCTATGAGCCCGACGGCGTGAGCCCCAAGGGAGTCGCCGGGGTAATATCGCCACCGCTCGTCCGACAAAATAATGCCTTTAACATTTTCTTCTTTTAGAGTGCGCGCATTATCTTCACTAACATGATTTGCAATTACCTCGTAAGGATCATCTGATTTACCAGCTTTGGCAAAAAAATCATCAGCATTGATGGGAACAACTGCATTGATTGATTCGTAAATTTTGTTCGCGTCGGTAACTGTTGGCGGACTGATGGCAAGCGTGTAGCCCGTTCTTAGCGTCGCGGCCGAAACCAAGCTGTTGTCCTTGCTTCGGAAGAAGATCGTTCCTCTGGAAATACTTTCCGACGGTGTCGAGCCAAAATACTGCTTATTGGCTTTTTCTCGATATTTTTCAGCGTTTGCAATTTGAATAAGATATAGCTTGCCAATTATGACAACAGCGAAAAAAGAGATGATGGCCATCATGACCCATATTCGCCATGCATGTTTAAGCCCGAGCATTTGTTGACTAGATTACCGCGTGGTATTTCTTTGGTCGAGAGAAAGTAATGATTGAGGACGCGGCTTCTTTACATACTGCGGATATACGACAGGTTCAAATCCTAGTTCCCTCGCCCTTGCCTCGGTGATGCCGTTTTTTAATGAAATATATTTATACTCAAGTTCGCTTAAACGGCCGGAGAGTTCGGCCGAATCCGATTCAAGCTGACTTGCCTCGGCGATATTGTAGATGGCTGTTTTTATATAGTAAACATAGCCCGCCACCAAAGCGACAAGCATAATTCCGAGAGTCCACGCGACGATTTTTCGCGTGGCCGAAATGTCTGTATTATTTTTTAAAAACTCTAGTGTCATTTTTTTTGAAAAATTCGAAGTTTTGCGCTACGAGAACGCGGATTTAAATTTGTTTCCCAACTAGAAGCCGTGATGGGTCTCTTTGTCAGCATTTTCCCTTTTTCTTCGTCGTCCCAATCTCTCATAGTCCGCTTGACTATTCTGTCTTCCAGACTGTGGAAGCTAATCACTTCGACCATGCGACCTGACTCCAAAACGTTATATGCTGATCCGAGGCTTGATTTCAGAACATTCAGTTCGTCGTTTACGGTGATTCGGATTGCTTGAAATGTCTTTGTCGCCGGATGAATGCGTCGCCAGGTGTAATACTTAGGGACGCTTGAATTAATGATTTCGGCAAGCTGTCCGGAAGTCCGAATAGTGCCGTTGGCGCGCGCTGTTGTAATACCCTTTGCGATTCGATATGCGTGAGATTCTTCGCCGTAGGATTCTATGATTGATCTTAGGTTTTCTTCATCCCATTCGTTCACGATCTGATGCGCGTTAAATTTGTAGTCAGCCGCATTATCGCCGAGCGTCATTGAGAGCGGCTCATCCTTTTGAAAAGAGAATCCCCGTCCTCCTGATTCAAATTGGTCGATTGACCAACCAAGATCGAAATAAATTCCCTGCACTCGTGTAATGCCCTTTTCACCGAGAATCCTTTCAAGATTTTGAAAATTTGAATGGATCAGGCTATAGAACGCGCCGATTTTTTTAAGTTTTACCTCCGCTCGACGGAGCGATGCGCCGTCTACGTCAATGCCCACGATATGAATATCGCGACCGAATCTTTTTGCGATCTCGAGCGCGTGTCCCGCACCGCCGAGTGTCGCATCAACAACGGTGTCGCCGGGGCGAAGATTGAGTCCGTCTATTGTTTCTTTTAAAAGAACCGGTATGTGTTTAGTTGTGGAGTTCATTAGTTTCTTAGTTGATTGGTTGTAACTTAATAACTAACAAACTTTATAACTAATAAACTAAATGACTCCTATACTTCCCAACTGCTCCGCCAACCGATCCGCATCCTTTTCAACGCGCGCTTTGTATTGTGTCCATCTTGCCTCGTTCCAGATTTCAACTCGGTCATGAATACCTGCAAACACTACTTTGCCATTCAGACTCGCAAACTCTTTCAGAAAATCTGGTATGAGAATTCGTCCGATATTGTCAACCTCCGCCTCAACGGCTCCTGCGAGCATAAAACGGTTGAATCCGCGCGTCTCCGATTTTCCCATTGATAGTGCTCCAAGTTTTTCCGAGACTTTTTCCCAACTTTTCATTGGGTAAACAAAGAGGCAGTTATCAAGTCCGTGCGTAATCACTATTTTTCTGCCGAGTTCCTTGCGGAACTTTGCAGGCAACGATACACGTTTTTTTTCGTCAAGCACATGCGTGTATTCTCCGATCAGCATGTGTTAACGATTTTTAACCGGAACGAGAACAGGCTCGCGAAGTTTGAGACCCGACATAAAGAGCACGACTCTGAAAAAAATTGCTTTTCCCTTTTTCTCACGCACAATTTTTCGTTTTATTTTCATACGTGTTCGTGGGAAAAGCTTTTATACCACTTCATCCCACATAGCAACATTTTATTACACTTCATACCACGACGCTACATAGTTATCCACATGAATATGCCCTAAAATGAGCGAGAAATGATCACAACACAGAATCGACGTAAATAAAAATAAACCTGTTTCCCCAGGTTTATTTTCTAGCCACCCGAAGCCATCTTACTGTTGCGAGGCTTCCTTAAAACGCCGAATTAGGAAGTCTCTGTCGAGAACAGACAAAAACCAGCCTGCTTTTGGACCATGACTCTTTCCAAGTATCGAAATGTAGATCATTGAAAAAAAATCAGTTGGCGAAAGATGTGACGCGGATTTAAAATCGTGAAGCTTAGCGTGGATGACTGGCCCGGAGAGATTATTATGGGTTTGAAAGTATTCCGAAAGGTCGCCCAGGGTCTTCTTCTGCATTTCATTAAACAGGAGTGCTTCTTCTGGAAGCTTGTCCTGAATTTCGAATTTGTAATCTTCCGGAGCCCATGTTGAAAGCCAATATTTCGCATATTTTTCTCGAAGATTGAGTTCTTGTATATCTACCAGATTTAGTTTTGTTTCATAAAAGGACGCAATTTCTTTTTCTATATTCTTATGAGGCATCTGCGTCAAATAGCTGACGAGAGAAAAACGCGGTAAGAGGTGCTTTCCGCGAAAGGCGCTGTCGGACGGCAAGGATATGTCGATCGTTCTTGCGTAATCGTCGGCAGTTCCCGCAAAAAATGACGCGGCATATTTATCAAAGGCATCAAAAAGTGTCGGAATCGTGTCGCCGTCAGGAACGAAGTCGATCACTTTCGTAGGTTCTTTGTAAGCCATGAGAAAACGAACCATGTGGGGTGGTAGGAGACTGGCGACTTCCCTTGCAGAAGACCCCTCTCCCTTTGATGAGGACATTTTTTTACCGCCCACGAGAAAAAATTCATAAGGAATATTGAGCGGGGGCTCTCTGTCATAGACTTCGCGGGATATTGCGTCGGCGACTTCACGTGCCCCGCCCCGCGTCGAGTGATCTTTGCCCCCACCCTCTATGTCAACGTCAAGAACCGTGAACTTGGCGGCCCACTCGACTTTCCAGGGTAGCTTCGCTTTCCCGTCAAATGGCGAAACTCGTCCGGACGATCCACAGCCGGTTGCCCATGCGGCGAAGTTTCCGCATTCATAGCGGACAGTCATGCCGTCAAAATCGGTGGCTTTTGTTGTCCCTATTTTTCCGCAATTTTCGCATATTACGGAAATGGGGAGCCATGAATCTGGTCGTTCCGTGCCTGAAATTTTTTTATATATATCGCGAATAACGGAAGCTTTTTTCAGAGCCTGCTCGATTGCTTTATTGAATCTCCCGCTCGAATACATTTCGCTTGCTCGATAAAAATTCGGCGAAAACCCGACTTCTTTGATGACATCGATAAATTCATCGGCGAAGTATTCGGCATAATTTAATGATTTCTCGTCAGGCGAAGGAACTTTGCATAACGGTTTTCCCATATGCTTTCTGAATTTTTCTTGATCAAGATAGACTGGCAAGCCATCCATGGGGTCAAAGTCATTGATCTCGAAAAGAAATGCATTTGAAACATTGAGGTCGGTCAGCGCTTCGCTAACAAGTCCATGAATAGCCACGCCCCGAAGAGAACCAACATGCACTCTGCCAGAGGCGGTTTTTTCATCACGAATAATCAAGGGTTTCCCCTCTCTGATTTTTTCTGCAAATCGGTCTTTTGCGTTTTCTGCTATTGAATCAGCCCAAAGCATGTATATACATTATCACGGTTTTTAATATTCCCGCGAAGTTGCAAGTATTATTAAAGAGGCGGTTTGGCGCTTTTACTCGAGGTCAACAATTTTATATTTCATCGCGCCTTTTGGAGAGACAAATGAAAAAGTTTCACCTTTCTTTTTTCCGAGCATTGCTTGTCCAAGCGGCGAGTGAATGGAGAGCTTGCCTTGCGTTACATCAACTTCCTCGGAACCCACCATCTCGAAAGCGTAAATTTTTCCATCGCCCCCTTTCTCGACTTTTACCGAAGAGCCGATGCCGACCGCCTCCGTGTGGTGATGCTCCATTATCGTCGCGTTCTTCAAGATATTTTCAAGTTTTGATATCCTCTCCTCGACGCTTGCTTGGGCTTCTCGCGCTTCATGGTATTCGGCATTTTCCGAGAGGTCGCCCATTGATTTTGCATATTCAAGCTCTTCCGCCACCTCCTTTCGCTTAGTTTTTCGCAGATGATCCAATTCTGCTGAAAGTTCGTTAAATTTTTCTTTTGTAAGATACTCCTTTTTTTCTCCCATAAAGTTGTGTCGTTAATTGTTCAGTTAGAACTTATCATAAAATAAATCGCAGAGAGACTGTTAAAATAATATAAATCTCGCTTGGCTACCGCGACTGTTTTTTCTCGATCATGGCTTGGTGCTTGTCCTCGACGGATATTATGGAATGGCTTTTATTGTACTCCGTCGTTTCACTCGATAAAAAAACAATCTCGCAACGCCATCTATTTTAAGATGGGTTCCAGTATACGGCATTTTTCGTTTAGCGCAATGGATGAAGTGGTTTTGTAGATTCCAGCCATTCGTCTCTAGAAAAAGACGGTTTATGTCACTTGTGGCGAGAAACTGGTAACTTGAAATTAGAAGCCATCTCAAAAACCTCTTATATCGAGAGATTCTTGACACTCAACTACACTATATTCGCCATGGCGAAGATAGTGTAGTTGGTGAATCTTTGTAAAGCGTAAAGTGTAAAATGTAAAATGTAAAAAAGTTTGCGCCGAAATTATGCGGTATCACTCACAATTTGCCGCCTCCATAATGACGCAGATTTTTCTTCAAGCAATCACAATGGGCGATGGTACGAAAGTGACAAGAGTTCCGTATGCGCGCCGTCAGACATCTGTCTATTACCTGCCCGCAAATGCCCCAACGCTCTCTCCATGATGACACGGAAAGCAGATAATATACCCAGCACCATTTTTACCAAATAGCAACTTAGAGCCCAGCAGAGTTAAGAAGTGAAGAGGTTTGTTTAGTAAGGAAGGTAAATTTCAACTAAAGCGATGCTTAACTAATAAACTTATAAACTAACCAACTATTTGACAAATTCTTCCCAGCGGTTGATCGCCATCCATTCAAAAAATTGTCTGGCCACAGCCGGCGCGCCGATCAAGTTTGAACGCCGCCCCTTTTCCATAACCACCACGAATGCGTACTTAGGATCATCGTACGGCAGGAAACCTGTAACCCAGGAATTTACGTATTGTTTCAATGACCCTATCTCCGCTGTTCCTGTTTTGGCGGCGATATTGAGGCCCGAGACATTGAGTGCGGCGGCGGTGCCCTCGAGTACTCCTTGCCTCATACCCTCCTTTACTACCTCGAAATATTCTCGAGGGATATCGACTGGTTTTCCGAACAACGGCGCGTCGGTTTTTATAATAGTCGGAACCGGTACGACACCCTCGTTTGCAATCGTCGCGACGCCAATGAGCGCCTGCATTGGTACGACTTGCACGCCATATTGCCCTATCGCCGTGTTGTAAGTGTCGCCGAGTCGCCAATCGTCTTCAAAGGTTGAGCGTTTCCACGACGGGTTCGGTATTGTTCCCGAAGGCCCCCTGAAAAATTCGGCTTCGACAGGCGATCCAAAACCAAACATTCTAAAGTATTTTTCGATGTTTGTTATGCCGAGACCGGCCTGGTCCTTGTATCCCCCGCCGATTTCATAAAAATAAACATTTGACGATACTGCGAGGGCTCGACGCATGTCCACGTAGCCGTGCGCTTTCCAGTCGTTGAACACAGAAGCGTTTTCACTGTCGTAAATATTTGGAATAACAAGAGAGCCTGTGCTTAGAATTTGACGATCTGGTGAAATTATCTTTTCATTTAATGCGCCGAGCGCGACGTACGCTTTCATTATTGATCCCGGCGTGTACAGCCCGCTCGTAATACGATTTAAAAACGGAGTGCCGGGGGCATTCAATGCCACGGTGATCTGTTCATTGTCGGCGCCGTTGGTGAGAAGATCGGGGCTGTACTCCGGGTAACTTGTCATCGCGAGAATTTCCCCCGTCTTCAAATTCATGAGTGCGGCCGCGCCGCCCAGAAAACCGACATCATTTGAGAGTTCGCGTATGATGTCGTAAAATTTTTCTTGAAACTCCGAATCAATTGAGAGTCGCAATGTTTCTCCATGTTCCGCCGGCGTGATCGCATTTTCCGATGTGATGTCTCCGAGTGCTGTCGTCTCGATTATCTTAAGTCCGTTTTTTCCGGATAGATAGGAATTATAGAATTCCTCTACTCCCGTTACCCCTTTGTATTCCGTTTCGTAATAAAATCCGTTCGCGTCGATTGCTGGATATCTAACATATCCGAGGACGTGCGCATGCCCTGCAATAGCCGTGTACTCTCGCCTTGAGAATTCCGGGCTAGCTTTGTTGGGGCCGTTCCATGCAAGCAGGACGCCGTTTCGGTCCGTAATCACGCCGCGTTCCGCGAAAAATAACTCGTGCTGTAGTCGGTTGTTGGTGCTACGCGCGCTGAAAGATGATCCCTCGACTATCTGGAGGTCGGCGACTTTTACGAGGTATCCAACGCCGATTAGAAAAAAAAATAATCCGGCGACAATAAAGACACCTTTTGATATCGGCTTTTCCATACGCCCTTCAAATTGATGAATGTCAAATGAGGGCAGATTCGTCGAGTCGAGAAAAATCTCTTCAGGAAAAATTTCCGATGACCGCTGATCGGTTTTCTTTGTGAAGAAATCGAGTATTCTACGCTTCCGCATTCATATATTATACGGCCATTGGGAATCCCGGGGAAGTTTTGAGTTCTAGAAACGCCCCTTGTCCGACACAAAGAAAAGACGCCTTCGGAGATAGAATGCGAAAATATAAAACAAGATCGCTCCTATTGATAGTAGAAAATTAATGCCGAAAAAAATAGACCAATTTGATCCGCCGAGCAAAATGTCCGTAAAGACAGCTCCAAAGATTCCTTCCACATATGCTTCGAATATGATCATTCCGATCACCATGACCAAGGCGACAAACCACCACGGAGTAAAAAGGCAAGAAAGAAGAAGGATTACGTTAAAAATAATTCTCTCTTTCATTGCGAGTGTTCGGCCTCAATGAGGAGAATGGACTCTTTTTCAACTTGTACTGGAGCGCGAAAGAGAAGAGTTTTCACAGATTGAGCAAGCCCGCCGTCAATGATTTCGTCAATCATTCCGAGGATATCATGTCGAATTCCCGGTAGAAACACGGCGTCACCTATCGCCACATCAATATCTCGCGGCACTTTTATTTCGTAGTTTCCGGAACCCTGGCCGACACATTCAAGAACCACACCCTCTGCTCCAAGGATGCATGTAGTCGTAACAGTCGGTGAAGAGAAGAGCGACACAAATGATGTTGTGTCGAAGACTCTGGTAATAACACCGATGGCGGTCACACTATCGCTAAAAACGCGATCTCCCGTTTGAATTCCCTCCCGCGCTCCTGCATCGAGGACTATGACATCATATGGCGCGCTCCCCCCGTTTCTTAGCATGTATGACGCAACAAATGATCTGTCAATGCTTCTACTGAAGACGTCGCGAAGCACTTTATTTTCTTCTTCGATTACGGCAATTCGATTTTTTTCATTTGTAAATAGTTGAATAGAGCGTTTAAGTTTCGCATTTTCCGAAAGGAGTGCGTTTTTTGACGTAAACGGTAGCGTAACGGCGGCTGTCGCAGTGCGTATCGGGCGAGCCAGTTTCCACGCCACTTGCGCAAAGCGCTGTCCGATTGGAATCGTCCAGGAAGAGAAATTAAGAGTAACGATGATCATCGCGAGAACAAGGACAGTCCACCATAAAATCGCATGAGACGTATTTTGTTTATGTGGTCTGCGGAGGTAAGTCATCATCACTTTGAATTAGCACGTCTCTATAGTTTTCGATATTTTCAAGAACAATCCCAGCTCCCCGCGCGACTGCGGTAAGCGGATCGCTCGGCATATGGATTGGTATCTTGATTGATTCTTCGAGCAACTCTTTCATTCCTCTTATAAGCGCTCCTCCGCCGACAACGTGAATCCCGCGTTGCATAATGTCAGACACGATCTCTGGCGGTGTCGTCTCCAGGACTTCTTTCACGGAATCAATGAGAAGATCAACAGACTGCGCTATTGCTTCTCGAATATCCGAATCAGTAAGCACAACTTCTCTTGGAAGTCCGGTAACAAGATCGCGGCCCTTGATCGTGGACTCCATGGCTTCCATTGGTATGACCGAACCTATACTGATTTTTATGTCCTCCGCGGTCTTCTCGCCAATCAAAATTTTGAATTCACCTCGAACGTAGGCAATAATGTCTTCGTTTAGCTTAACTCCGGCGCTTTTTAGCGTCTTTGCCCGCACGATTCCCCCAAGCGATATAACCGCAATGTCTGAAGTTCCCCCGCCGATATCAATAATCATATTTCCGACAGGTTCCTTGATTGGAAGTCGGACGCCAAGCGCCGCCGCCATCGGTTCCTCTATGATATGCACTTCGCGGGCCCCGGCATTCCGCGTCGCATCTCTGACTGCCCGTGATTCAACATTGGTGATGCCGTATGGAACGCCTATGACCACTCGCGGACCGAGAAGTTTTTTGGAATTCCTGCCTGCCTGCCTCAAAAGGTGAGAGATCATCTCCTCGGTAACCTCGAAATCAGATATGACTCCGTCCACAAGGGGCTTAACAGCTTTAATGTGGCCGGGCGTGCGGCCAAGCATTTGTTTGGCCTGTGCCCCAACCGCAACAATGCGCCCGGTCTTTTCATTGACCGCGACGACCGAAGGTTCATTTAATACGATGCCTTTCCCCTTTAGATATACGAGTGTATTAGCGGTACCGAGATCTATGCCTATGTCATTGGATGCCAGTCGGTAAAATTTTTCAAGATATTTTTTCACTGCGCTTTTTTTATGCTTGCAACTAATTGCGATTCTGTCATTTTTGTGACGTGCCCCTTTGCTCTCGACTTTACCTCAAGCATCCCCTCTTCAATTGTTTTCTTGCTGATGACGATGCGTGTAGGAATTCCAATTAAATCCGAATCGCTAAATTTCTCCCCTGCCCGTGCGTCGCGGTCATCGTAAAGAACGCTAACGCCCGCTTTCTTTAGATTTTCGTACAATTTCGTCGCGGCTTTATTTGTCGACTCGTCGCACGGAACTTCTATTAAATGTATATCAAACGGAGCGATTGATTTTGGCCAGACGATTCCGGCATCGTCTGAAAAAAGCTCGACAACGGTTCCCATCAATCGTGCCGGCCCGATTCCGTAGCTTCCCATAATGACCGGTTTCTTTGATCCGTCCAGAGCGACGTACGTAAGTCCAATCGCCTCTGAAAACCGCGTTCCAAGGCTGAATATATTCCCGACCTCTACTGCCTTTGCTTCGCGCAAATCTTCTTTTTTGACTCCGACTGCGGCAAGTCCTTCGTCATTCATCACCTCTTTATTCAGTGCTATTTTCTTTTCGTCCGAAATATAAATAATATCTTCCCCCGCGTCAGTTATTGTTTGGAATTCGTGCGAGAATTTTGAGAATGATCCGCCGGACGCGAAGGTTACATATGTTTTCTCCCCGATTCCTATTCTTTGAAAAATTGTAATGTAGCTTTCTTTGGCTTTTTCATAAAACTCGTCGTGCTCTTTTTGGCTCTTCGAAAATGAATACAAATCTTTCATGATGAATTCGCGGCTTCGCATGATGCCGCTCTTTGCTCTCGTCTCGTTGCGGAATTTTGTCTGGAATTGATATGCGTATCGCGGTAGGTCTTTGTAAGAGCGGATGTGCTCTCGCATAAGCGCGGTCAATGGTTCTTCGTGCGTGAAGCCAAGTCCCAATTCAGTATCGTTTTTTAATTTCGTTTTGAACCAATTATCAACTTTCTTATCGTCCCACCGGTCTGTTGTCTGCCAGGTATCCTTTTGTTGGAGAGACGCAAGCAAGATCTCCTCCCCTCCTATTTCATTCATTTCCTCCCGGATAATTTGAATGATTTTATTGAGGACGATGAGTCCGAGCGGCAAGAAAGAATACACTCCCGCCATTTCCTTATGAATATACCCGCCACGAATCAGAAGCTCTGCATTTTTTGCCACTTCATCCTTTGGAGCCTCGCGTCTCGTTTTTGAAAATAGTTGAGATTGTCTCATGGAAGTGAATTCTATCATACAGGAGCGCACTTCCTTACAGTACTTGACGAAACGTTAAAAAATATATAGTGTATAAACAAGTGTTCTTCAACAAATAAAGGCAAATTATGGGACAGTTTCATTTTCATTCATACGGATGGTCTGCGGTGTTTGGGGTGGTTGCGATCCTGTGTCTTTGGGGTTTGGTGAAATGCATCACTTGGCGGCCGGACGATCGCGACGACAAAATCGGGAAGCGCATCTTGCTCTCGTTTCTGTCATTTATACTTCTCGTGACAGGCTTGATCACCGCGTTCGATCGAATAAAAAAAGGGACTATTGTGGTTAAGGCCGGAACAGGAGAAGAGGTGCGGCGTTATGATTCCTTCGTCATGATCCCTATTTGGCGGCGCAGTGACTTTGCCGGACTTGACATGTATGTACTCACGAATACAGCATTCAACGTCGTGATGCGGGTCGAGCCGATAACGGAAAACCCCAAAGTCCGCAGGATTGATTATGGTGTGAAAGTGAGATCGCCTTATACTGTCGCAGGATGGCGTGCATTTGAAAAGGTGGTGATAGGTGATTCGCGATTCGGCGACGCGGAGACATTTCTTCGGTTCCATCTATACAACTTCAATGAAGCCGAAAGCAAGGAGCTTGCGAAGCTCTACAATCCTCTCGACCCCGATCAGCAGGCGGCATTTTCAAAAAAGGTCGCTGAATATTTGGTCGAGAAACTCGCGCTCTCCAGCCTAACTTTCGAAAGCGCCCACTTTAATCTCGTAAATGGAGAGTGAGGCGCCACAACTCTACACCTCTTCCGCGAGGTGTTTTTTTATACATCCTTGCAGAGTTTCCGGCGCCTGCATGCTGGTACAGATCGATTTGAAAATCAAACTATTATTTACGATCGTGGAATATAGCTAGATAGTAAGATAAATAGATAGATGGATGCAATGTATTTCGACTGCTAGTATTGGTTATGGATTACTTACGGTATGTCGTGAGTGTGTTTTGATTGCAGGCGAGATTTCTGTTTTCCTGTGGCGTGGATTAGAGACCGGGGAAATTTATTACGCGGTAGAGCGTTGCTAAGCTTCCAAAGTATCGAATTGCTCGTGTTTGTAGAGGAGTGCTTCAATGCGGTCGAGAGCAGATTCTTTTTTATTTTCAATTGCATAATCAAGAATAATATCGTGGTGGCTATTCGCAATGTCGCGAAACATTTTTGAATACTTCGTTACCCATTTCATTTGATCTTCATCAGAGGGCGTAAAACCGAAAAGCCGTTTCATAAGCTCCATCTGGATTTCGTTAATGGTTTTTAATATTTCTGCGTCGCTATTTTCAAAAGCGTAGGGAGCCTCGAATTTCATGATCTTAAAATAATTTAATAATATCCTTATAAGTAATAACTATCATAAGTAGAATTAAAAGTGAAAAACCGATGGTGTTTGCAATATTTGCCACTTTGTGCGGAATTTTGCGGCGAGTTATCGCCTCAATCGCGACAAACAAAAGTCTCCCTCCGTCGAGTGCCGGAAAAGGCACGAGATTTAGCACCGCGAGATTAATCGAAATTAGCGCTGTGAAGGAAATGAGATATGCAAACCCAAGGCGTGATGCATCTCCTACGAGTCCAGCAATCCCGACAGGTCCGGCAACTTGCGAGAAATCAGCGCGGCCAAGAATCGCGTCTCGGATCAGTCCGTAAATCCCCTTTACGACCGCGACGGTAATGTCTCCAGTCATGGCAAAACCCGCAATTACAGCTTTGTGAGGGGCAAGTTTTTGAATGCCGACAATATCCATTGAGATTCCTACTACCGTCTGTCCACCAATCAAAGTAGTTGATGGTTCGATGGAAATATCCCTAATTTCTTCTCCCCTCTTTACTTTAAATAATATCGGCTCGTTCGGGTGGCTTGAAATAAATTCACGCACGGGTTGAGGCTCGAGAGCGGCCACGCTTTCTGCCGGTGTGCCGACAAAAGTCAGTTCGTCCCCTACTTTCATTCCCGCGATTTCTGCAGGGCCTTCGGGATACAGGCTAATGACAAGCAGGCGCGGATTTTTGAGTTCGGTGACTGGTGCTCCACCCGAGGCTGTCGGCATACCGGTCATAAAGCCGAGACTTACGAGTCCCCAGGCGAAAATCATATTAAAAAGAATACCCGCGATAAGCACCATCGCTTGTAGGCCGCGATTTTTTGAAACGAAACTGCGTGAATCGGTGAGGCTCCCCGCTTCGCTCTCGGATGGCGATTCGCCGAATATTTTTACATAGCCGCCGAGCGGTATGATATTTAGAGCGTATTTCGTTTCTCCTTTTTGAACGCTTGCAATTGTTGGAGGAAAACCGATGCCGAATTCATCCACCCTCATGCGGGCAATTTTTGCCGCAACAAAATGGCCCACCTCGTGGACAAAAACCAGAATTGCGAGAACGATGAGGAAAAGAATTAAGGTCATAGAGGATTAGTATATAGTATTTAGTATGTTGTATGTAGTATGGGGAATTAGTATTTAGTATTTGAAAATGACGATCGAAATAAATTTTTATATTTCTGCGAGAGAAATTTTCTCTAGTGTGTTGAGCGATTTTTATACTCTATACTAAATACTACATACCATATACCAAATACTATCCCGCTATTTCCTTCTCCTTTCTCGCGCGGCTTTCCTCAAGCTTTGCATTGACTGCATCCACCATTTTTTGAAGCTCGGCTTTGAGTCTTTTTACCTCGTCCTCTGTAATTGTTCCCTCTTTTTCTTTCGCATCGATGTCTTTCAATGTTTTCTCGCGCTCTTTGCGGACGGAAATTTTTGCTTCCTCAAGTTTTTCCTTGGCAACCTTAATAATGGAAGTCCGTCGTTCCGCGGTGAGTTCGGGGAATGAAACCCGAACGCCCGTATCATCCGGTCGCGCCGAAAGACCGAGATTTGATACAAGAATCGCCTTCTCGATATCCTTAATTTGGCTCGCATCCCACGGTGCAATGCGCAATGTCTTCGCATCCTCAATGGAAATTGCCGCAACATGTTTTAATGGCTGTTTTGATCCGTATGATTCGATCATAACGCCGTCGAGAATGGAGGGTGTTGCCTGCCCGGACCTTAGTCCGAGGTATTCTTTTCCTAACCATTCTTCGATTCCCGAAAAACGCTTTTTTGTCTCTGTAAAGTTATACATCAGTTATGCCATACTATCGGTTTCTGGGATTTCTCGCAATTCGCGCTACTCCCTTTATACGCTAAGCGCAATTTCGTCAAGAGTCATTTTTACGCTCGCACCTCGGGAGTGCAGTATTTTTTTTGCGTCCATTATTTTTTGGAGCGCGCGCTTGTCTGAAAGTCCTTTCGTGTACAGAAGTACCTCGAGCTCGTCGAGAAATCTTAGAATTTGGCTCTTTTCCATTGCGTCTGCCATTTTTTTGGTAAAAGCAAGCCGTTCACCAATATTTGATTGGGCAAACTGCTCCGCTTCAGCGCTTTTAAAAACAATTTTTTCATCGCGATCCATATCGAGAATGTGCAGTCGCGACTGAAGCGTCGGGAGCAGTGCTCCAATGCGGGGTGTTATTAAATAATGATGCGTGTTAGGTGTTGGGTCCTCAAACATTTTGAGAAGCGCATGTTCCGTCTCACGAGTAAGCGAGGAAGCTAGAGTAATAAAGAATTGTTTTTCATACAGCGGTGTTCTCGACTGGAGTGCAATTAGTTTTCGCGCGCCGTCGATCGTGAGAGTTTCGTAGATGAGTTCGACCAGGCTTGTTTTTAGAAACGACTCTCCGTGGGTCTTCGCGATATGGTCGCGAGCATAGTTTTTTCCTGCTTCGGGATTGGATTCTATGCAATATGCATGATGGACAACGAAGTCATTTTTCATAAAAAAAGTATAACAGTAATTCGGGCTTTGGTGTTTTATAAATAAAAAAGCGCAAGATGCGCTTAGGGTAGTGCTGCCCCTGTAGGCGTACTCAACAAATATGATTGAACGGCCTCAAAACCAAATTTGTTTTGATTAAGATCTTTAATTCGCAGGCGTCGCTCTTTCGGCTCGGCAGAGTAATCCTCTAAAGGATAAACATCTGCTTCGTAAGTGAGTATTTCGGCTCTCTCGACCAATTCCGTAGCCTCCCGTAGGAGTAACAGAAAGTATTTCGAATATGGTGCATCCAAAGAAAAGCCGGACACTGGCGAGGTGTTGAGAAATGGCGTTTGGAATGTGATCGAGTCAATTATGGGGTAGCCTCTCCCGCGGCACCATGAGCATCCGTGAAGATATACATCAATTGTCGCGCGAAAATGTAGCAAGCATTTCTCTGTTTCGTCAGCGATCGCAGAACCTTTGTCTATAAACAGTCCCAACGTGTCGGCCCTCCCTCGATATGTTGCAACATGAAGCCAATATGAGCTTTCGGCGGCAAATTTCCCGATACATATATTGCGCCCCTTTTCAGCCATCTGTTCAGTTGACGAATGATCGACTTTACGGTTAAAAAGCGTCCACGGAATATCAATTTTTTTCATAAGAGCTCCTCGATTCACACTACCAAATACGAGACATATTTCAAGTTTTTTTCTTTTTGTTACACGGCTAATATAAAAAACATGCACTACGAAAAAAAATATGGGACGAAGTCTTTTTTGCGAAGGAATCTTTGCGAAGGATTATTAGCGAAGAATTCATAGACAAGGAAATGAAACATTCACAGTGGAAATGAGCCATACACGAAAAGTGTACGATATATCGTACACTTTTATCGGGATTATTGGGTGAAAATTATTCGGTGGAAAAAAACAATCAAGTTGAATTTAAAGAATTAGCCCGGGAAGATCGCTCTTCCCGGGCTATGGCAAGCATACTGCCACATTATACCGGCAGGATTAGGCAGATATCCTGCTCGACCTGAACCGTGATTTTTATGCTTGCTTACCCGTCAGGATTTGGTAAGCAAGCAAATCCAGAGGGACAAATCCTCGGACTTTTTACAGCTTGGCATAGTTATTACGCCATGTAAAGTTTTTTTAAAAGACCGCTAGAAATCGATGCTTTATCTGTTTCCTTTCACACCTATCGCTCATGACCCCGCGCCCATCTTATCTGATGCTATTTCAACCAGTAACAAATAACTTCTAGCTGTGAGCCGCGCCCATCTATCTCTTCGCTATAACAGTTTTTTTGTAAGTATCCAAATGTTCGAGTGCGATGCCTGTTCCTCGCGCGACACAGTAAAGCGGCTCTTTCGCCAGCACGGCTTTTACTCCGGTCCTTCGGTAGACAAGTTCGGGAAAATTACGAAGTAGAGAGGAACCACCCGTCATAATGATGCCATTGTCTATAATATCCGCCGAAAGTTCAGGAAGTGTTTCTTGGAGAACATCTTTAATCGCTTTTATCATTTCTCGAAGTTCTTTTGCTATGGATTTCACTATCTCGTTTGTCCGCACTTCCGCTGTACGTGGAAGTCCCGTAATAAAATCTCTTCCTTTTATGATCATCGAAAGTTCTTCTTCGAGCGGAACGGCGGATCCCACCTGGATTTTTATATCCTCCGCCATTTTGTCTCCAATTGCGAGATTGAAAGTTTTTTTAATGTAGTCCGCGATGGCGGCGTCGATTCTGTTTCCCGCGCATTTAACTGAAGTGGAAGCGACGATGCCCCCGAGTGAGATCACAGCAACGTCCGTCGTCCCTCCGCCGATGTCCACGATCATATGTCCCCTCGCTTCGTGAATCGGAATCCCCGCTCCGATGGCCGCGAGAATCGGTTCCTTCACCACATACGCGTTTTTAGCTCCGGCTTTTATTGCCGCTTCTATGACGGCGCGTCGCTCGGTTGAAGTAACGCCGGCGGGAACAGAAACCATGACTTCAGGTCGCCATATGTTGAATCGTCCGAGAGCCTTCGTCATGTAATAGCGGAGCATGGCTTCGGTAACGCGATAGTCCGCTATGACGCCATCTTTCATTGGTCGGTAGGCGATTATATTTTCAGGAGTTTTGCCGATCATGTTTTTTGCCTCAAGGCCGACCGCGAGGATTTTATTGTCTTGTTGCGATACTGCTACAACTGACGGCTCATTTAGCACAATTCCCTTTCCCGGCAAAAAAACGAGCGTGTTTGCTGTGCCGAGATCGATTCCCAACTTTCTTGTCCAGATAGACATAATTAAATGAATTGTAGTTGTTTCTTCTTGTCGGGGATACTTGACAGCCCTGTCGCATAGTGATACTGTTGCCCGTGGAAAGGAAATTATAAATGAATGCCAGCGAAAGAGATCTTTTCAATCGCCTTTCTGTGTTTGCGTGGGAGTGGAACAAAAACAATGCCGAGGTAGTTCAGAGGTTCCATGCCGTTGCCCGGGTTATGCTCAATGGTCTTCTAAATCTGGACTGGTCGATTGGGCAAGCCACTGCACTTGCGCGTGTCGGTGATATTGTCTTTTCGTTAACGGTGATGTTACATGAATCAAGGCGACTGACTGTACTTGCCATGATGAAAGAGACGGGTTGCCAAGCGGCGACGGTCGGAGTAATTCAGGCGATTGAGAGGTTGGAGCCTAATGGTCCTGCTGTGAAAGGCATGAGTCTGTACATGAACGATGTTCAGATTTCCGACCCGGAGTTTCTGGGACGATTCCTGCGGTGTGCAGAGAAAATTTTCGAAAAAAAATATTCGAAAGATTATTACAATGTATCTCGAGACTAGCCGACAATGGTCCGCAGTTATTCCCCACCCGCAATCGATATTCCTCACATAACGGCATCAGGCCGTTTTTTGATAATCGAATTATTCGCTCACTCTCTGTATCGATGCGCCGAGCTTCGAGAGTCTTGTTTCAATTTTTTCGTATCCCCTATCAATGTAGTATACATTTCTGATTGTTGACTCCCCTTTTGCAATAAGTCCCGCTATGACGAACGCAAGTCCCGCACGGATGTCCGGTCCCTCGAGCTCACGGCCCTTCAGATGAGTCGGACCCCTGACGGTTGCGCGGTGAGCATCCCACAGTTTGATATCTGCTCCCATGCGGACGATGTCTTCAGTGAAATTTAAGCGTCCCTCAAAAATCGTTTCAAATATAACGCTCTCGCCGGTTGCCTGTGTCAAAAAAATCACGGATGGAGCTTGAAGATCAGTCGGGAAACCGGGATACTCATGCGTCTTGATATTAAAGCTTTTAAATTCATTGTTCGGAGTTTCATTGTCGGAAATCGAAATAGTATCGTCGCCCACACTAATTGGTACGCCCGAGTCTTGGAGAGCAAAGATGACCGCTTCGAGATGTTTCGGCTCCACGTTTTTTAGCGTCAGATTTTTTGCCGCAAGCGCTCCCAGAATGAGAAAACTGCCCGCCTCAATTCTGTCGGGGATATTGTTAAATGGTTCCTTTGGCGATTGCAATGATTCGACTCCCTCGATCACAATCGTCGGCGACCCTTCGCCGAAAATATTAGCGCCGCATGAGCGCAGGTATCGCGCCAAAACATCGATCTCCGGCTCCATTGCGGAATTTTTAATCGTCGTTCTGCCGTCGGCAAGACTTGCCGCAATCATGAATGTTTCCGTTGCCGAAACGCTTGGGATTTTTAGAAATATTGATGCGCCCCGTAGTCGGCCTTTTGCGGCGAAGGAGTAGAACTCATCGTTTTCCGTAAATGCCGCGCCCATTCTCTGAAAACCGTCCACAAAAATATCAATTGGGCGCGCGCCAATGACGCAACCGCCGGGGTGAGGAAAATCCACTCTTCCCTTTTTTGCGAGAATTGGTCCGGTTAGAAAGACCGAGGCGCGCATTCTCTTTGCGATGTCTCGAGGCAATCTCGTTCCGGTAAAGCCCGACGGGTCGATGGTCATTGCATTATTTCGGTGAACCGCTTTAACTCCAAGCGCCGCCAGTATTTCCTCCATTCGTGAGACGTCTTCTATTTCCGGAACATTGGTAAAGGATGATATCCCTTCCACGGCGATTGCCGCCGCGATCAGAGGCAAGATTGCATTTTTTGCTCCCTCGATGGATATTTCACCGTCCAGTTTTTTTTGACCGTCGAGTCCTTGGATAATAAATGATTCTTTGTGAGGAGGATTCATAAGGAGTGTTTTTTTTATTTAAGTTGTCATTATACATCATCTAGCGGTCAAAAAAAGATTTTCAGGGCGTAGACACAATACTCGGCATTGAATACTATTGCACTATCTCTTATGTACATAGTTGATGTTATTCCTTTTTCCAAGGGTGCTCAAAAGGACGAGTTGTCCTATTTTTGCTCTGATAATATTCCGACAGGATCACTGGTCGAAATACCCCTTCGCAAAAAGAAACTCTTCGGAGTCGTGGCTCGCATTAGGCCCGTATCTGCCACCAAAGGCGAAATAAAGTCACTGCCCTATGAGATGAAAAAGCTTGTACCTCTTTCCGCGAAGGGCTATTTTAGGAGCGAATTCCTTCGGGCTGTTGAGAGGACAGCGGCTTACTACGTCGCGCCTCTTGGTCCGGTCATTCGCACGCTTTTGCCGACAATTGCCGATAGCGATGCCGTATCTCTTGCGGATAAAAATTCTGACCATGCCGCACGGTCACGACATGATATATATGTAACACAGGGCCCAACCGACGACAGATATACTCATTACAAGAGCCTCATCAGGGAAGAATTTGCCAAGCGAAATTCGGTTTTTTTCTGTCTTCCGACAGTTCAGGATATTCATAAGGCCTCGAAGATTCTAGAGAAAGGGATTGAGGAATATACATTTGTTTTGCACGGAGGCGCATCCGCCAAAGGGGCTTCGATAGTCTATAAGAAAGCTCTTACAACACATCACCCCGTTCTCATCATAGCGACCGGCGCTTTTCTTCACATGCCTCGCAAAGATATCGGCGCAATTGTCGTTGATCGAGAGAATTCTCGTTCATATAAGACTATCGGTCGTCCCGTTGTTGATGTCCGCTTTGTCGCCGAACAGTATGCGAAGGAAATCGGCGCAAAGTTGATTCTCGGGGACAGTTTACTTCGCGTAGAAACCTCAAATCGTCATATGAACGGAGAGGCTTTCGAATTGGCACCCTTAAAACAGCGCTCTTTGACCAGGGCGTTTACGGAAGTGACAGATATGCGCACATACAAGTCAACGCCGAAGCGGTTCGCTGTTTTTTCCGAGGAAGCTATAAAACTTGTGGAGGAAAACAGGGTATCAAATGAGAACTTTTTTATTCTTGCCGCACGGAAAGGCCTTTCACCGACTACAGTCTGCGGCGATTGCGGAAACATTGTCGTTTGCAAGACATGTGGCAGATCGGTCGTTCTGCATTCTGGAGTGCGAGAAAACTTTTTTCTGTGCCTAAGTTGCGGTGAGAAACGTTCTGCGGACGAACTCTGCAGTCATTGCGGCAGTTGGAAATTGATAGCGCTCGGTATCGGCGTTGACCGCGTGAAGGAGGAGATAAAAAAGCTATTTCCTCATGTTACTTTATTTGTCATGGATAAGGACAAGGCGCCATCTCATGCGCGAGCGCTCGCGCTTGCCGAGTCTTTTTACACAACACCGGGCTCAATTCTTATCGGAACAGAAATGGCGCTCTTGTATCTTGACCGCCCTATTTCAAACATCCTCGTTGCGACAATTGACTCTCTTTTTTCAATACCAGATTTCCGAATGAACGAAAAGATATTGCGCACGATTATTGATTTAAGGACGCTTGCCGAAAAACGTTTTATTGTTCAGACCCGCCGACCGGACGAGCCCGTCTTTGCATACGCCACGAGCGGCAATTTGGCGGAATTTGTACGGAGCGAAATCGAAATACGAAAACTCGTCGGTTTTCCCCCTTTCAAAGTAATAATTAAAATTGTCTTTACCGGAGCGAAGGAGAGAATTGCCGAGGATATGGCGCATCTCAAGAAAATGCTCCCCGAAGAGGAGTTGGATGTATTCCCTTCATATATAAGAGCTCCAAAAGGCTCTTTTTCGATGAACGCGGTTTTGCGTCTTGATGCTAAACGCTGGCCAAGAGACGAGATTGCAAAAATTTTGCGGTCATTGCCGCCACACGCAAATATAGAGGTGGATCCTGATTCACTTTTATAAAAAAAGCCGCAGAACAGTCTGCGGGATTTGATATGATATGTGCTATTTTCTAAAAAGCGCGGAAGCAATTTTTATAACTCGTCGAATCTGCAAACATGCATCTCCCCCACGCCAACCTTCGCCAAATTCATCCTCCAGCCACGTCAGTATTTTTGAGGCCTGCCCTGCATTGAGACGCGAGATTGCTTTTTCGAGAAGCCACCCATGAAGCGAGTCATCGCTCTCAATATATGTGCCATTCGCAAAAAGCTTCTGAAAAATGACGACCGGCGACGTATTCCTCATAGCACAGACAACAGCTAGATGCGCAGAGGCCGCGACATCCCAGAGTTCCACGCTTTTCAGTACGGTAGTGTACAGATCATACAACGCCCCAA
>MHRX01000010.1:143-4183 GCA_001822655.1 Candidatus Taylorbacteria bacterium RIFCSPLOWO2_01_FULL_45_15b | reverse complement strand
TCCACTGGTTTGAGGCAAAATCCTCAAAAGTTTTACACATTCCAAGCGCCGCTAAAAGTGTCAGCTCTTTACGAGTGTTATTCGTTGCTCGGTCAAAAATTTTTCTCAATGCTGTAAGAGTTTTTCCGTCGAGCGATGGCCCCGGCCGATAGGATTTCGCTTTTCCTCTTGTACGTAGCGCGACATTAATTTCCTCTTCATTAAGAGCGAATCTTTCCGCCATCTCTTTTACGTTGATCTTACTCATTTCTGGCCTTTTGTTTGAGCTAGTGTTTATTCGGCTTTCCCGTGAATTTCAACTCCCTTTTAATGATACAGTAATATATAGATTTGTCAAATAATTCGTCATTTCCTCGCGATACTTGTTTGCTTACGATATCGCCGAATACATTAAATCTGTCAGGCACTAAATTTGCGAACTGCAAAAAAGTATGTCATTCTGATTTTAACTATGGTAACAATCGTGCAAAGAAATGATGCTATTTTGCGGGGACGCGCGAAGCCTGTTCCGGTGTCTGACATATCTTCAAAAAAAATAAAAAAAATTCTGTCTGACATGAAATCAGCGCTTCATGCGGAAAATGATGGTGTTGGTATTGCCGCTCCCCAGATAGGAGTGCCGCTTCGCCTTTTTGTAGTAAACGGCGTGATTTTAAGGACGCAAAAAAGAAAAGGTGAAAATCAAGAAGACATTGAAGTTGTGCCACCAGACCTCGTGTTTATAAACCCTGAAATAACAAAGCTTTCAAGGGATCGGAAAAAAATGGAAGAAGGGTGTTTGAGCGTGCGGCCACTTTTTGGAATGGTTGAGAGATCGAGCAAGGCGACGATTCGAGCATATGACGAGAATGGAAAGCCGTTTGTTCGCGGTGCGAGCGGGCTTTTGGCACAGATATTTCAGCATGAGGTAGATCATCTGAACGGAATTTTATTTATTGACCATGCGACGGATCTGCGAGAAATTCCTTATGACGCGCAAGAACAATGAATAATAATTCCCCATCATTTATTTTCTTCGGCACGCCGGAATTTGCTGTCCGAGTGCTCCAGGGTTTGAAAAAGCATTCACTAGCGCCCAGGCTCATTATAACGGCACCTTCCCGTCCTCAAGGTAGAGGACTAATTGTCGTGCCGCCGGCAGTCAAAGAGTATGCTGACGCAAACAAAATACGATGTCTTCAACCGGAGAAGATTGCTGATGCCGTTACAGAATTGATAAATAGCAACGCCGACGTATTTGTGGTCGCCGCATACGGAGCAATTTTATCAAATGAAGTATTGTCGATACCCTCGAAGGGCGCGATAAACATCCATCCCTCCTTGCTCCCAAAATATCGTGGCGCGTCGCCTATCGAAAGCGCAATTCTCCGAGATGACAGAGATACCGGCGTGTCGCTAATGCTCATGGACGAAAAAATGGATCATGGACCGATTATTGCGCAATGGAAATTATCGGAACTAGAACAAGGCCCGGCGTGGCCGCTTTCGAGCGCGGAGGCACGGGAAATATTTGCTGATCAGGGAGCGAAGCTCTTGGTGAAGGCTTTTCATGATATAAAAAACGATTGTCTTCTTTATAAAGAGCAGGAACATGCGCGCGCGACCTACACTAAAAAAATTGAGAAAAACGACGGCTGTATTTCGCTTGACGATGATCCATATAAGAATTTTTTAAAATACAAGGCTCTGACTCCCCGTCCGGGCGTTTATTTTTTTGAACATCAAAACGGAGGCAAAAAAAGGATAATCATTAGGCAGGCATTATTTCATGATGGGCAGTTCATTCCTGCTCGCGTTGTGCCCGAGGGGGGCAAGGAAATGGAATGGTCCTCCTACGAGAGAGGAATTACTACTAACCCTCACAAAATTCTCTAGCATCGCAAAAATTGTCTGATTTGTTTCCGCCGCCACGCTGGAGGCAAAAACGACACGCTGTAATATGGTTGTAGTAAGGAGTATTTTTGCCGAAGCAGAAAGCCGGGGGCGAAGCGGACAATTTTTGCACTATGGAGATGGGTGCGAGTCAGTAACTTCACTCCGCTTTATTTTGCCCTATCACCCATATACTATAAGACCGCTATAGCGGTCTTATAGTATATTGACCAAAATGCTTTATTCTAATGTTCTCAAGAATATTAGAATAAACCTCGCGACCTTGTTGAGGGTTGAGGTTATATCGTTTCTCATCGGCAAATCAAAATGTTAGCCACGAATTCCTCTCAAGATATCCTTGATTTTTCGGCCACCTCTCTTCAAGAGGGTCACGTCTTTTTCTTTGCTTGATTTCAACTCGCGAGCGATTTCATCCTTAATTTCGTCAATTGCCGCATAGAGGTCTTCTTTGATACATTCGGCTCGGAGATGCTTGTTGCCAAGATGAAAATTGATCTCGGCGCGAAATACGTCTCCTCCCGCATGGTGCTTTGTGGTTTTCGCCACCTCGACGTCCGCTTTGGCGCTTGTATCACCAGTCGGAATAAATTTCTCAAGCGACGAAATTTTTTTCTGAACATAGTCGGAAATTGCTGGGGTAACTTCTATGTTTGTCGCTTTTGTGGTGATTTGGAGTTGAAACATATTTTTTTGTTAATTATTCTTTTATTATACCAGCTCGCAATTGATTTTCAAAAACAATCTACAGAAATAATCTTGGACGGGCTGTGATGGCCAGAAATGATTCTAATACCAGAAACCGGAACCTTAAATTCACGGGAGATTATCTCCATGATTTTTTTATTTGCAAGATTTCTTTTAGCCGGCTCACGTACGCTAATTAGAAAATGTGTCGAATCTGCTTTAGTGATCGTTTCTCTCTTTGCCCCTGCTGTTACCCTAATATGCATATACATAGGGTTATTCAATCCTATTCGGCAATAAAAAACAATACGGTATGTATTGCCTCGAAATTGCGCTTAATCGGCACGATTCTCCGCTCTCCTGCAGAGACTCGTTTGAATCAGAGGATTTACCTCCAAGCTAGCGACTCGTTGCCAGATTGATTGATTTTTCAACTTTCTCTGATAGTATTTACTCGTTCTTATGTCGAATTTATTTTGGTCATTTTAAGTGATCAGATAGATTTTAGAAATATTCCCCGGTGGCGCAGAGTGGCGTGAGGAAAGGGTTGGGACCCATTCCGCAAGGTTGGAGCGCGACGGCGCGAGACGGGGTCGCAGAAATTTTCACTAGAAAATTATCTGTGACGGAGCCTGTAAGGTGACTGCGTTTGTAGAGTCAATTCTGGTCATTTTAAGTGATCAGATAGATTTTAGAAATATTCCCCGGTGGCGCAGCGGTAGCGCAGTCGCCTGTTAAGCGATTGGTCGCAGGTTCGAATCCTGCCCGGGGAGCAAAATTAAAGAGCGTGTAAAACGCTTTTTAATTTTGCTCGCCGAGCGAGTGAACTGCTTCACTCGCGGGGCAGGATTCGAAAAGTTTGAGCATATCGAAGCAAGTCTGAAAGACGAAGTGAGATGCGAAAACTGTACCGCTCCTGTAAGGAGAGAAACGCGAAGCGGTCCAGCTCTGGGAGAGCTTGTGTCAGGATTCGAAGACCTTTGATAGTTTTTAATGCGAAGCAATAAGAAACAGAAAAGGTGTTGAATTGCGAAATTTGAAGCAATTCAAAGTCGGAGCGCGACGGCGCGAGACGGGGTCGAAGAATTTTTTGGCGAGAAAATATCTGTGACCTGATCCTGTAGGGATCGAAACTCCTGCCCGGGGAGCAGAGAATTGATTTGTGAAGATAAGGAACTCGATAGATCGCCGAAAGGCGATTTTGCGTTACAAGCTCATCGAGCGAGTAAACTGCTTTACTTACGTGGCAGGATTCGAAGCCGTTATCCCATATTTTCGAGAAGCCGGTGCTTTGAGAAAATGGGAAACGGGTATTGCGATTGTAAGTCGAGAAACTCCTGCCCCCTGTTGAATTGACATACTGATAGACATATGATACTATACTAGATGGAGGTTGTACCTACACAAATAAACGTCATGAAAATAATTCGCTCCTTTACCTTGCTGATCGCGTTACTCCTGTC
>MHRX01000010.1:0-134 GCA_001822655.1 Candidatus Taylorbacteria bacterium RIFCSPLOWO2_01_FULL_45_15b | reverse complement strand
CGAACAACATAGTAGCCAAATGCGAGATGGTGCTGACTCAACTCACGGGACGGTCGTATTGGTCGCATACAAGATAGGAAGTCTTTCCAGAATTTGGCTACTAAACACTGAAAAAAATGAGACCTACAATATTG
>MHRX01000009.1:11695-19310 GCA_001822655.1 Candidatus Taylorbacteria bacterium RIFCSPLOWO2_01_FULL_45_15b | reverse complement strand
CTCGATGCGCGAATAGCAAAGGAGCGCAATCTCGACACATTTATATATGATGTTGCTCGTTTTTCCTCAACCCTTCCTTCTACTCAAGAGAAGGAACTTTTGTTACTTTCAGAGCTCGGTTTTAAGGTAAATTCTCATCGCAAAATTTGCGCGGGTGTTGCTGACATTTTCGAGTATTGGCAAGAGTGGCAAAAGAAAGCGCCAAAAGAGGATTATTTGATTGACGGCGTTGTTATAAAGGTAAATGAACGTGAATTTCAGGAAGCGCTTGGTTATACCGGCAAGGCGCCGAGATGGGGGATTGCATTCAAGTTTCCCGCGGAACAGGTAACGACCGCCGTCGAGGATATTGTCTTGCAGGTTGGAAGAACGGGGGTACTTACGCCCGTTGCGCATCTTCGGCCTGTGTCAGTCGCGGGTTCGACTGTTTCTCGCGCAACACTTCACAATGAGGATCAGATCAAGCGTCTTGATGTTCGTATTGGCGATACGGTCATTTTGCAAAAAGCCGGGGACGTAATTCCAGAAATTGTAAAAGTCATGACTGAAATGCGGAGCGGAGGCGAAAAAGCCTATCTTTTTCCAAAAAAAGTCGAAGCTTGTGGAGGCGATGGATCAATTGAGAGAATTCCGGGGGAAGCGGCATGGCGCTGTGTGAACAAGGATTCGTTTATACAAAACAAAAGACGCCTCTACCATTTTGCATCAAAAAAGGCTTTTAATATTGACGGGCTTGGCCCGAAAATCATTGATGCGCTGGTAGCGGCAAATCTTGTGTCTTCGCCTTCTGATTTTTTTGAGATTACCAAGGGAGATATTCTCACACTTCCGCGTTTTGCGGAAAAATCAGCGGATAATGTGATTCATTCAATTCAGAGTGCTCGGAGGGTAACGTTAGCGCGATTTATTTTTGGTCTCTCAATCGATCATGTCGGTGAAGAGACCGCGGTGCTCCTCGCGGAAAAATTTGGGAAAGTCGAAAAAATTGCAACGGCTCGTCTCGACGAACTTCTGGCGATAGACGGAATAGGCCCGGTAGTTGCGGAGTCAATAAAGCATTGGTTTCAGGACAAAAAAAATAAAATGCTTGTCGCACACTTGCTTCGGCACATTACTCTCGAGCGTGTCGTCAGAAAAGCCAATCGTCTGCTCGAAGGTAAAAGTTTTGTGCTGACGGGAACGCTTACTGCTTTTTCTCGGGATAAAGCTGTGGAGCTTATTCGCGAACGCGGAGGCAAGATTTCAAGCGCCGTTTCCAAAGACACCTCGTTCGTTGTTGCCGGAACATCACCCGGTTCGAAATACGATAAGGCTTTAGAGCTCGGCGTTCCAATACTTTCCGAAGAGGAATTTCGTCTATTTTTGGCGAGAAAATCACTGTGAAGGCTCATAGTTTAGGTCTAAAAAACGTGCTATTATTCGGCGCATGATTGAGAGGAAAGACATAATAAAACTCGCGGAGCTTTCGCGGATTGAACTTTCGGCGGAGGAATTAGAGGTTATGCAGAAGGATTTACCTTCAATACTGGATTATGTCGGAGAAATTCAAAAAATAGAGACCGTCGAGCGCGGCACGGACAGCCCTACCGGTACTCTGCGGCGTGATGGGGAACCCGACGCACCGGGAATATATTCTGAAGAAATTCTAAGCGCAGTTCCCCGCAGGAAAGGGAGCCACGTCGAAGTTAAAAAGATTCTTGAATAATATGGAACGCGATACTAAGACGCTCACAATAGACCGTATTCGTGAGGCTTTTCGCCGAGGAGAGTTGAGCTCGACAGAGCTTGTTCAGGCATATTTGGCAACGATTGAAAAAGAAAATGCTTCACTGAACGCGTACCTCGAAGTATTTGATGATGTCCTTTATGAAGCCGGGGAGGCCGATAAAAAAATTAAATCGGGCGGTGATGGAAAACTTCTCGGGGTGCCGATTGCGGTTAAGGATAATATTTTGATAAAAGGCAAACGAGCTGGCGCGGCGTCGAAAATTCTTGAGGGCTACCGGGCTTCCTATGACGCGACCGCCATAGCGCGGCTGAAAGCCGAGGGAGCTATTTTTATCGGACGAACGAATATGGATGAATTCGCGATGGGCGGGTCGAACGAAAACTCTGCCTATGGTCCCGTTCGGAATCCGCACGACCACGCGCGCGTATCAGGAGGCTCCTCGGGAGGTTCTGCGGCCGCTGTCGCAATGGGAAGCGCCACGGCGGCGATTGGCTCGGACACGGGCGGATCGGTGCGTCAGCCGGCATCTTACTGCGGCGTAGTAGGACTGAAGCCTACTTATGGAGCTGTGTCGCGCTATGGGCTGATTGCGATGGGCTCATCACTAGATCAGATTGGCTTGCTCACCCGATCGGTAAAAGACGCTGAAATCCTTTTTGATGTTATTCGAGGAAGCGATGCGCTTGATAACACAACAAGCCTGCGCGCCGCTTCCGATGGGCGAGTGCCGATGACTATTGGAATCCCCGGGGATTTGGTAAGTGAGACTGGACTCGATCCAATTGTATTTAAGAATTTTAATGAATCGGTAAAAAAACTAGAGGAGCTTGGTTACAAGACCAAAGATATCAAATTGCCCCACGCGAAATTCGCTCTTGCGATGTATTACATTATTATGCCCGCGGAAGCGTCGTCGAACCTCGCTCGATTTGATGGTGTAAAATACGGTTTGCATAAAGACGGGGGGAATGGCCTTCTGTCTGATTATCTCGAAACAAGGAGCGCGGGTTTTGGGAAGGAGGTAAAGAGGAGAATTCTTATCGGCAACTATATTCTTTCTGCCGGATATTATGATGCGTATTATAACAAGGCAAACATGGCGCGAGAAATGCTGCGCAAAGATTTTCGCACGGCGTTTCAAGAAGTTGATTTGATTCTCACGCCAACCGCCCCGACGCCCGCATTCGTTATCGGCGAAAAAGATAATGACCCGCTCTCCATGTATCTTGAAGATATTTTTACTGTAACGGCAAACTTGGCGGGCGTTCCGGCGCTTTCAGTGCCTTTCGGCACGAAGGAAGTTGGAGGAAAAAAATTGCCGCTTGGAATTCAGTTTGCGGCTCCGTGGAATAGAGAAGAACATCTCTTTGAGGTCGGAAAAAGGTTTAATAACGAATAATCATGCCTCCTTCCGCTACAACAACTGATTTTGCTGAAACAATTCCCGGTGCGCCCATTCCGGATGTTTTTGGCAGTTTCATCGTCTTCTTGAAACGATTTCTTGCAAATTCTTCCGAAGGAATTTCTTTTTTCGATTGGTTCTATTCATTTTGGTTTATTTTCAAATTTATCGCTGTATTTGTCTCGCTCGGACTTATTCTCGCAATCATCTATGTACTTATACGCCAGAGTGAGATGTTGAAGGCGAGAACACGCAAGGACGAGATTGCGCTTGACGAGGCGTTGCGCAAGATGGAACCTGAAGCGACGCCAATCACCACCGCAATCTCTTCAGGACCGATGAAGCAGGAGAATGTGAAATGGAAGCGTGTCATGGAGCACGTCGAATCCGCGAATGCGAATGACTGGAGACTTGCGATTCTTGAAGCCGACATTATGCTCGACGAATTTATGGAGAACCTCGGCTATCACGGTGACACTCTGGGAGAGAAATTAAAAAAAGTGGAAAAAAGCGATATGAATTCAATCGATAAAGCGTGGGAAGCGCATAAGATTCGAAATCTCATCGCGCACGAAGGGGGGGATTTTGTCATTAGCCATCGGGAAGCAAGAAGGGTGGTGAATATGTATAGGGAAGTGTTTGAGGAGTACCGGTATATCTAAAAAGTATATAGTATTTGGTATAGAGTATTTAGTATGGGGAAGGTAGTATCAGTGTGAGTATAGGAATCAAGAAGTTGGGTAGTTGGGAAGTTTGTTAGTTAGGAAGGTAAAAATGGAAAAAGAAAAAACCTTACGATATATCGTAAGGTCCTGTGGCATTGGAATTAAGTTGTGAGTGTACGATATATCGTACACTCTCTCTTTTACGGAAATAAAAAACCGCCGAGTTTTTGGCGGTAATCACTTTTTGTTTAACTAATTCTTGATTTTGGAATACAAACGCCGTGCGGGGTTCCGAATTGTTTTCCATATTCTCTAAAACGGAATCTCCATTCGTGTCTATCCCAAACTTTCATGCCTTTTGTGGTCATCTTACGAGGCCTGACTCCGTAGAAGTTGTTTTTCTTAATACTCGCGAAAACCATCGTGGTACATGTAGCCGTCTCTATATTGTGTATCCTTTAGTTCGCCAGACCGCCGCAATTCATGTTTCTTTACGATGTGCCATTCTTCTTTTGCAGAAGAACAAACAAATCCTTCCAGAATTTCTTCGGTTGATAGATCATCGGTGTCTGCGGCAATCCATGAGTAGATTGCAACTCCATTACGAGTTATTTTGAGACGCATGATTGTGCTTGCTTGCCCGCATACTGGACAGAGAATAGGTTTCCGTCCGTATTCGGCAGCGTTTACGTTTTTGCAGGAGACATCATTGGAATAGACTTTTCTGTAACTCATATATTTTTCTTTTAGAATTCAAAATTTTCCAATGAATTCACCCGAACCTAGAAACTGATGAGCAATAAGCCCGTTTTTCTTTTGGGAAAAATCAGGATTACCGACAATGTCGCTAGTAATTTCTTTTGAGTGAATGGATCTTTCAGCCTCAATCTCTTTCTGTAATTCTTCCGCATATGATTTAGGGTGTGGAAGCTTTGCATGTACCACTTTCCTCTCTAACTCGTAAAGCCAATCTTTACGTAGATAAGGGCAGTCTTGAGATGGAAGTCCCGCCCAGTCCATGTTGAATCCGTTTGTCATCCATCCGCATACGCGGCACTGGTATACTTGTAAACACCTGTATTTTCCAGGATACTTCGGCGGATTTATTCGAAGATCGATGAGTTCTTCTGGGCTATTTTCCATATTTTCCTCTCTTTTCAATTGGCTTTATCGCTCTTATTTTTTTCGTTTTTTTCTCGCAATTTTTTAATTTCTTTCTCTAGCCTTCTGTGCCACTTGGAGTTCGCTTGAGGGCAGATTACCTCCACGAATCTTTTGCTTATCGTTCCGTATTCTATGCGTGTAGAACTTCCTGCTGGCCAGGATCCTCGGAATACTCGATATATGCCGATTTTCACGAGTTCCTTTATAGTGCCGGAATCTTTTCCACAGACGGGACAAGCGTGAGCGTGTTTTGTCTCTCTTATCCGGAACTCCTCTTTCTCATCAATTTTTGTTTTGCTATACATATTTTCCTTTCAATGAACTGTTTCATAACAAATACACCGCCCATTCGGGCGGTGTATCAAGGAGATTTCCAAAAACAGTCTCGAGATTTTCGAGAAGTATCTTTCCCTGCGAAGCGGGGATGGAATTGGCACCGAAGCACCACTTACGCTTACTTTACTGCGGGAAATAAATGTGCCTAAACGGCATAGTTAAAATCTAACAGTAGTTTACGGAAGTGGTGCTCGGTTGCCGGTGAAGCGTCGGGCCATAACCCTTTTGTCCGACCAATGCGTGAGCATATGGTTTAGGATTGTATCTTCACACTCTTGATACACCTTATATATTACCTATTTCCAGAATAGCAGGACTGGAAAAGATGTCAACCAGTCGTGCTTGCAGGTGGGCTAGAAATGCGTACAATGTGCCACATCCCATCGCGGGGTAGAGTAACAGTAATTCGCAAGGCTCAAATGGGCTCATGAAGTAGTAATGCATCATGGAACGCTCGCCAAATTCGGTGAAACCTGTCGCACATAGGTGCATGGCAATACCGAGCCAAGCCCCTCCCTAGTTTTGGTTTTTAGAAATTTCAATAAAATCAAAACTAGGGAGGGGAAGGTGTAGAGACTAGACGACGAGCTCCCTTCCTGCTAGCAGGAAGGGATGAAGGTATAGTCCAGACCACAAATTCGCCCGAGGCGAAGCGATGAAAATCGCAGCGGTACAGCATAACCTTGAGATGCCAGTGCAATTCTGGCCCCCGCAACAAGAAAAAAAGCAGGACTCTACAGAAGGCATCTTTTTAAAATAATTGATTAGGAGTCATAAATATTTTTAGATTTATGATACTATTTAAGTGTGCCCTATAAGGATAAAGAAAAAAGTAAGAAGTATCACTCACGATACATGCGTGAAGTGTGGTATCCAAAAAATAGGTCGAAACATATCACTGCTGTAAAAAAACTTAAAAAAAAATTGCAAAAATTCATCAATGACTTTAAGATACAGAGAAGCTGTGTTGATTGTGGTTTTTCAGGAAGTCCATATCCTCACGTATTAGATTTTGATCATATTAAGGAAAAGAAATTTGATGTTGCTTCTTACAGTCAACATATCTTAAGTATAAAGACGCTTCAAGCAGAAATAAATAATTGTGAACTCGTATGTGCAAACTGTCATCGTATACGCACTCACAATCGAAGAATTTTAAAATCCAAACTAGATTTGAATAATGAAAACAAAATGAAATCATCTTTACATTAGGACAGTTTTTGCCTATCCTTTTAGGATATTTATGCTCCTTACACTACAAGAAGCCGTTAATTCATCATGGGTAAAGAAGTATCATTTCCATCCACGGACCGCTTTTGGATGACCTCTGCTTGCTGTTTCAGTCACGAAAGCCAATGTATGCGACGGTTACATGTTATGATGCGGATTACGCTGTCCTGCTTGCTCCGACGACTGTCGAGATCAAGATCTTCAAGCTTGCGTGGGGTTCGGAACACCATCGTCTTTTTGAGGGGCAAGTCATTGAGAGTAAGTATTGGTTGGGCGTGACCATTCAGGGAGTGCTCTTCAGAAGTCGCGACGGTTTTATTATTTCTACTCTCGATGATGTTTTTCTTGTTGAATTTTGATCTCGTTCTCGTGGCGAGGTTTTTTTGTTTTTAATGACCGCATATATTATAGTGTTCCTACTTGTCGGGGTAGCTCAATGGTGGAGCAGGCGCTTCATAAGCGCCCGGTTGTGGGTTCGACTCCCGCCCCCGACACAAACGAAGTGCAGTGTCGGAGGAGAAAGCTTCGGGGAAGCTTTCGACGGGAGTCGAAGCCCGATTGAGATATTTTTGAGCGCGCGAAAAAAATATCCAATTGGGGTACTGAACTTGTAAAGTTCGACTCCCGCCCCCGACACAAAAAATGAACATTTTTTGTGGAGGGGAGTCTTGCGAAGCAAGACGGCGGAGTCGAACGCCGGAGCGATGCCGAGCGAGCACGCGAGGCCGCGAGGCGGTGCCCGACATATTTTTATTCATAAAAATAGAAGTCCTTTGGTAGGGCAGACAAACTTTTGTGACGACAAAAGTTTAGTCGCGGGCGACTCTCCCGCCCCCGACATAATTAAACCCCTTATGCACTTGACATATATCCACAGCGGAGAGAGAATTTCAGAGGTAGTTTTTGCGGCGGCTAAAATGGAGGTTGCCGTAAAACAAGGACAAAACCAACAAGGAAAGCGTAAGTTATGCCGAGAGGAAAAAATCGAAACGTCGTAAATCATGGCCAACCGTGTTACCCCAAGGGTATGCCGACGCGCGTCCTGCGGGGCGTTACAGAGGTGTCGATAGATACGGTACCAGATGATAA
>MHRX01000009.1:0-11680 GCA_001822655.1 Candidatus Taylorbacteria bacterium RIFCSPLOWO2_01_FULL_45_15b | reverse complement strand
CCGTCCCTCCGACCGGACTACAGGTAGCACCAAGTCGTTTTTCCTCAAACTCCGCCGCTTCATGGATATGAAGCGGCGATTCCTTTTATTTGCTATAATTTTGCTGTAAAAGTGGCACTATGGAAGATAATAAAATCACCTATTTTGCATACACGGACTCAAGGAACCGGCGCGTTCCTTTCGGTATTAGGAGACGTGATCGTTCGCGTCATATGTACATCATCGGCAAGACGGGCATGGGAAAATCTACCATGCTTGAGAACATGGCGATTCAAGATATTCAAGGGGGAGAGGGACTTGCCTTTATCGACCCACACGGCAAAACAGCCGATCTCCTTCTAGAGTACGTTCCGGAACACAGGATTCCTGATGTCTTGTATTTTGCGCCATTCGACCTGAATTTTCCCGTCTCATTTAATGTCATGGAAGATGTCGGGCCCGATAAGCGACATCTCGTCGCAAACGGACTCATGAGTGCCTTTAAGAAGATTTGGGTGGATGCATGGTCGGCAAGAATGGAGTATATTCTGAATAATATTCTTCTCGCGCTTCTTGAATACCCCGATGCGACCATTATTGGCGTAAATCGGATGCTTGCGGATAAGGAATATCGAAAAAAAGTGGTTGAAAATATTTCTGATCCATCTGTGCGATCCTTCTGGCTCGATGAATTTGCAAAGTATGGCGACAAATATATGCAGGAAGCGGGCGCGGCGATTCAAAATAAAATCGGACAATTTGTCTCAAACCCACTCGTCAGAAATATCATTGGCCAGCCGAAATCCTCGTTCGACATTCGAGACTTCATGGATCGAAAAAAAATCCTGATCATCAATCTTTCAAAAGGGCAGGTGGGGGAAGCCAATGCAAATCTTTTGGGAAGCATGCTGATCACCAAAATTTATCTTGCAGCGATGTCTCGTGCGGATAAGTCCGAGGCGGAGATCGCGAAATTGCCAAATTTTTATCTTTATGTTGACGAATTCCAGTCATTTGCCAACGAATCATTTGCCGACATTTTGTCGGAAGCTCGAAAATATAAATTAAATCTCACGATTGCCCACCAGTACATTGAGCAGATGTCGGAGGAGGTGAGAAATGCCGTATTCGGAAACGTTGGTACAACGGTTACATTTCGCGTCGGACCTTTTGACGCGGAGGTGCTCGAAAAGATTTATTCCCCCAATTTTCTTATTGAAGATATTGTAAACCTCGGTTTCGCCCAGATTTATCTGACGCTTATGATTGATGGAGTAGGTTCACCGCCTTTTTCGGCGACTACAATGCCGCCGATCGCTCGTCCGGTAGTTTCAATGAAGGAAACTATCCGTGACCATTCCCGAAAAATATTCGCCCGCCCGCGGCAGGTCGTTGAAGAAGAGATCCGTGAGTGGCACGCGCCTATAGAGCCCGCGTTCAAAGGAGGCGATCGGCGCCAGGATGCCCCGCGAGAATATGTGCGGAGCGAACGCGGAGATCCGAGAATGGCTCCACCGCCGTATGAGCGGCGGTCTCCGACGCCTCGGTCTGAAAACCCCCGCCCCGCCCCCGCGGCTTTTGAAAGGTCAGAAAGGCCGCCACAGAGAGATGCCCCAAAGGAAGTATCTCCGAGGGTGACATCAGTCGCGCGGAGCGGAGAGATGCGAAATTCGGAATCATTTTCAACACAACGTCCGCCTACTCCTCGCGGGCCGAGTGTCGCGCAAGGTCCGGATTTTGAAAAGGAAGAAGGTTGGGCCGGTCTTTCCGATGTCGCCAAAAAAATTGACGAACCGCTTCCACAACCGCCATTCCCGCGACAAACCTTTCCTCGGAATCCCGAGACAAGGCCTACGGTATCACTTCAGTCACTTTCGGCGAATCCGTTACAGCAAAAAAAGGAACGTTCTGAAAAAAATGTTGCGGATCTTCGCGCCGCGCTTTCCTCGGTTTTGAAGACCTCTGCGCCACTAGTTTCCGACGATCAGAAAGTGAATCCCACGACCGGGTCGCCCCGCGCGTCTATCGAAAATGCGAATAGTTCGGCATCAAGAAAAGAGGTTTCATCAGATGTCTTGCGAAAGATTCTCGAGGTTGGGGAAGGAAACAAATGATACGAAACCAACTAATTGCAACTTTTTTTTCATTCTTTCTATTGCCAAATTTTGTCCTTGCGGGCGTAGTCTTTTCGGAAATATATTATGATGCCGCGGGAGCTGATTTGGGCCACGAGTGGGTTGAGATAGAAAATACCGGAAGTGATCCGATTGATGTTCTTTCATGGCGTTTTTTTGAGGCGGGAGTAAATCACAAACTCAATCTGGCGAGTGCCTCGAGCCTCATATCCCCGAATGGTTTTGCGGTTATTGCAGATGATTCTGAAAAGTTCTTGATCGATTGGCCGGCATTTACCGGAGTTATTTTCGATAGCAGTTTTTCACTCGATAATGACGGCGAAACATTGGGGATAAAAAATCAAGATTTGGAAGAGGTTGCAACGCTTACTTATACTAAAGAACAGGGAGCGAATGGTGACGGGAACTCTCTTCAGAAATCGGGAGCAATTTTTATTTCCGCTCTGCCAACGCCTGGAATTACGAACGCATCTACTCCGGCGACTTCACCACCGCCACCAGCATCGTCGCCCGATGCTGGTGATCAAAACGCGGTGAAAACTTCGACGAGCGCTGTCTCGCCTCAAGGCGCCGAGCCAAAGATTGCAATTGCCGTTCAGATTCCAAAACAGTTGATTGCGGGGGCGGATTCTGAATTTAATGCGGAGACTCAAGGTTTGAAAGGATACGAGCTAAAAAATGAAAGAATTGTTTGGAATTTTGGAGATGGTGAAGTTGCGGAAGGAAGCAAGGTTCTTCGCATGTACCGATATCCTGGCACTTACAAAGTCGTGGTTGATGTTTCGTCTGCCGAATATTCAGCGTCGGCAACCGCTGTGGTAGACGTCCATGATGCGGAACTCGAAATTGTCGAATATACGAGCGACTATGTAAAAATAAAAAATGTGTCGGGCGTTGAGATTGATCTGTCTGGATGGATTCTGGCAAGGGTGGAGAAATCCTGGCGGTTTCCAAAAAACTCATTTATTTTGGCACACGGCACAGTTACCTATACATACCCGGGCGTCGCACTTGTTCCACCGGGATTGTTTTACCCATCTGGGGTTGCAGTCCCTCTGTTAAAGCCCACCGCTACTCCCGCGGAGTCTCGTGTCGTTGCGACAGTCCATTCGGCGCCAAAGGAGGAAATTGCGCCAGCTCTAAAACCTCTGGAGATAAAACAGATTAAAGTGAATTCTGTTTTTGTAAAACAAGAAGTAAAGGGTGAAGTTACAGATCGACAAATAGGCGAACAAGAAATTTCGCCGCCACAGACTAATTTTGAGGATGCAATAGCGTCCATTCCACTTTCCGGCATTGACGAGAGAGAGAACACAGGGTCATTGAAATTCTTTGCGGCGGGAGCGGGGGTTCTCACACTTCTTGGCGCTGTACTTGCTATTTTTGTCGCTCGTGGCGAGCAGGGTACTGAAGAGCTTTTGGCCGAAGATTTTACAATCATTGAGCGCGATGTTGCCGATCTTGAAAAAAAGAATATTCTAGGACGATGAAAAAGATTCTTATTTTTTCAACGGATTATCTTCCGCATATCGGCGGCGCGGAAATTGCCGCGAGCCACGTCGCCGCAAATCTCCAAGATGATGCCTTGTGCGTCTTGATTACATCGCGGATGTCGGCTTCATTGCCGCGAAAAGAAAAGATTGGAGCGGTTCGCGTGCATCGCATTGGTATCGGCATTCGTTTCGATAAATTTCTCCTGCCTTTTTTCGGCCTCATTGAGGCTTGGCGTCTTCAAAGGGAGGAATCTTTTGATGCGGTGTGGGTTATGATGGCGAGTCAGGCCAGTGTTGCGGCCGCATTTTTTTCTTTCATCTTTCCGCATGTGCCCGTTGTCCTGACGTTACAGGAGGGAGATGAGGAGGAACATCTGCACCGTTATGTTCTGGGAAACCGTTATTTATATCGTCTTTTGATTAGGCCCTGGTATCGGTTTATTTTCCATCGAGCGAAAAGAATTACGGCAATCAGCCGGTACCTACTTGAACGGGCTAGACGTATTGTGCCGGAGAAAGAGCTATTTCTTGTGCCGAACGGTGTTGATGATGTTTTTTTTCAGCGAGTCATTTCTAAGAAGACTTCAAGCCAAAAAACGATTTTGTCTGTTTCGAGGCTTGTGAAAAAAAATGGTCTTGATATTTTAATCCGCGCATTAGTGAAATTACCATCCGAATTTTTTCTTGTAATTGCAGGGGAAGGCGGGGAAAAAAAATCTCTGCAGGATCTCACTAGGTCTCTTTCTCTGGATGCGCGAGTCGCTTTTCTTGGCGCTGTGCCAAACGCCGATTTGCCCGCTCTGTATCAAAAAGCAGATGTTTTTTCGCGACCTTCTCGATCGGAGGGACTCGGGATTTCGTTTCTGGAAGCGATTGTTTCTGGAGTACCTGTTGTCGCCCCGCTCGTCGGAGGTATTCGAGATTTCTTGATTGATAGACGAACGGGGATTGTTCACGCCTCTGATGATCCAGATGATCTAGTTCGAGCTATTCGCGAAGCGGTGGAAGACGATTCTTTGCGGGCGTGCATTATTGAAAATAGCCGAAACATTGCCGAGAACTATCGATGGAAAAAAATCTCTGAAGAAATGAGGAAAATATTTTTTTCAAATTGATTTTCCGAACCCCATTCAAGGTTCACGAGGTGACACAGCGTTTCTCGCGCGGCGGTCAGAGAGTTTTTCCACTTTTTCCTTCGCTTAATGACGGCAAAAAGAATTTTGCGGAATGATTTTTTGTGGTGTAAGCTAGCCATATGATGAGTATTGATTTGAGTCAGAGCCCCACGACTGTTCTCATTGCCACGGGTATCTACCCGCCATCGGTTGGTGGCCCTGCGACGTATACTCGATTTCTCGAAGAGAACCTCCCGCGCTTTGGAATAATGACAAAAGTCGTTACCTTCGATGAGGTCAGACATCTTCCGAAAGTTTTGCGTCATTTCGTTTATTTTTTCAAGATTCTGATGAGATCGCGCGGCGTTGAAATAATATATGCGCAAGACCCTGTCAGTACCGGTTTACCAGCGATGTTGGCGTCAATCATCGCCGGCAAACAATTCTATCTAAAGATTGTCGGAGATTATGCGTGGGAACAGGGCATGCAAAGAGCCGGCGTCACCGATCATTTGAACGATTTTGCCAAGCGAAGAAGAGGATATGGATTCCTTGTATGGTTTTTTAAGACTATACAAAAGAAAGTCGCCACGAAGGCGCTTTTCATAATCGTCCCCTCTTGGTATCTAAAATCGATCATCATCTCGTGGGGGATTGATGATAAAAAAATTCACGTCATCTACAATTCTATGGATGAATTGCCGGCCCTAGAGTCGCGAGAGGCACTTCGAAGAAAATTTTCGCTCAATGGAAACATCCTCTTTTCTGCGGGCAGGCTTGTGCCCTGGAAAGGTTTTGAGATGCTTATCGAAATAATGCCGGAACTTTTAAAAGTTGAGCCAAACACCTGTCTTTTTATTGCCGGAGACGGACCATATCGGCCGCAATTGAAGCGAGTACTTCTCAATCTTAAATTGGAGGACAGGGTATTTCTGCTCGGTCGAGTTGACCGCCAGACTCTTCTTGAATTCGCCAAGGCCTCCGATCTTTTTTTATTGAATAGTTATTACGAGGGTTTTTCACACGTCCTTCTCGAAATTGTAAGCCTAGAAGTTCCCGTTATTGCCACAGACGAAGGAGGAAACCGTGAACTCATTAAGTCAGGAAGTGATGGGATTCTTTTGCCATATAACGATAAACAGAGCTGGATTCATGCTATAAAAAAAGTTTCTGAAGACAGACGAGTTGCCGCGACAATGGCAAAAAATGCACTGCGACGGTTGAGGGAGCATGACAGTACTGTAAATCTCGAAAGTTTGGTCAAGATTTTTACAAAGACATGAATACTTCACCGAAAGAGATAGCCGTGGTGATGGTTTCCATGGATCGTCACATATTGAAAGAGGATTCGACTGTTTCGGGACGCATGAAGGAATACGCGAGATGCTTTGGTGAACTTCACATTATTCTTTTTGCAACAAAAGGTCAGGAGGAGAAAATTGCGCGAGATGGATACACCATTTATCCCACAAACTCATTGACGAAATTTCATCACATTACTTCCGCTCGAGCTGTTGGAGAAAAGCTACTGCCGAGTATTCAGTCAAGGTTTCTCAATGTGGTTGTCTCTGTGTCTGATCCGTTTGAAACTGGATGGGTCGGGAAGTATCTGAAGCGTCGGTTTAAGGTGGCTCTACAGGTGCAGGTACACACTGATTTTTTGAGTGGGTATTTCATGAGGGGTAGTGTGTATAATCCCGTTCGAATTCTTGCCGCACGCCGAGTACTGCAGTGCGCGGATGGTGTGCGCGTCGTCTCGGAGAGGATACGCCGTTCGCTGATTGAGTCCAATATTCATATCAGCGCGCCGATTGATGTGTTGCCGATTTTCGTCGAGGAAAAAGAATTTCTGTCTCCTCGACAAGAGACCGGCGAAAATACCGTTGTTACTCTTTCGAGACTGGAGAAGGAAAAGAATATAGAGTCCGCTATCCGTATTTTTAAAAAGGTTCATGACGCGAATCGAAATACGCGTCTTATAGTTATTGGTGATGGAAGCGAGCGCAAATCACTCGAGCAACTTGCGGAGTTTGAAGGGCTGACTGACAGTGTAACATTCGCTGGCTGGCTGAAGACGCCGGAAAAAATACTTCAAAAAGCAACAGTTTTCCTGCATACTTCTTATTATGAAGGGTACGGGATCGCCCTTATAGAGGCGGCTCTCGCCGGAGTGCCTATGGTAACAACGAATGTGGGGGTTGCCGAAGAACTCGTTGACAACGGCAGTAACTCATTTGTGATCGATGTGCATAATTTGGATGAATTTGCAGAAAAAATTACCTTTCTTCTTCAGGACCCTCGTCTGCGGACAATGATGTCCGAGCGGATCCGAATACGCGCAAAGGAGTTGACCAAAATAACAAAAAGTGAATATATGGCTGAATATGCCGAGCTTCACAGAAAGGCATTGGAACATTTCCTTTCGACGAACAGTTAATTTGAACATGAAAAAAAAACAAATACCAAAGATTGCTTTTGTCGGTCAGGGCTGGATTGGAAAAAATTACGCGGATAACTTTGAATCTCGCGGCTTTGAAGTTACTCGGTATTCTCTTGAGGCTGAATACGAAAAAAACAAAGCACGGGTCGGAGGCGCTGATGTGGTTTTTATTGCCGTGCCGACTCCTACGCGGCAGGGCAAGGTGGATAGCAAAATTGTTGAAGAAAGTCTGGCGCTCGTCGGCAAGGGGAGCACTGCGGTCATAAAGTCGACGATTGAACCGGGTACGACAAAAAGATTCCAAAAAAAATTTGCGCATATTTATGTATTACATTCTCCAGAATTTCTCACAAAAGCTACAGCGGCCTACGATACTGAACACCCTGCGCGGAACATTATCGGTATCCCCATTGAATCGAAAACTTTTCGCACTAAGGCATCGAGTGTGCTTTCTCTTTTGCCGAAAGCGCCGTATGAGATAATTACAGGATCTGACGAATCGGAGTTCATAAAATATGCGAGCAATACATTTTATTATGCGAAAGTGGTGTATTTTAATATTCTCTATGATTTCGCCAAGAAAAAGAAAATGAATTGGCCGGACATAGAGGCATCGGCCGCGGCCGATCCAATGACTGGGCCTGTGCACACCAAACCGATTCACAAAAGCGGTCGCGGCGCCGGAGGAATTTGTCTCATAAAAGATTACGCCGCTTTTGCCGCGCTTCTTGGCAAGACACGCCTTAGTGCGGAGGCCGAATCCGTCGTAGAAGCAATCGAAGTTTTTAATAAAAAATTACTTCGTGATTCTGGCAAGGATCAGCAAGTCATTGAAGAAGTTTATTTAAAAAAATGAGGCTATTAATCATTACCCAAAAAGTAGATGAAAAGGATCCGGGCCTCGGTTTTTTTGTGCGATGGATTGATATGTTTGCAAAACATGCTTCGTCGGTGAAAGTGGTATGTCTTTTGAAAGGAGAATATTCGGGGGGTTGTGAAGTTTGGTCCCTTGGCAAGGAACAGGGGCCGTCCCGCTTCAAGTACATTCGGCGGTTTTACGGTGCAATATGGAAGTGGCACAATGCATACGACACGGTGTTTGTTCATATGAACGCGGAGTATGTCGTCCTTGCGGGGCTGTGGTGGCGTCTCATGGGTAAGAAAATTATTCTTTGGTATAACCATACCGACGGAAATTGGAAAGCGCGCCTTGCCATCGCACTTTCCCATCGGGTGTGTCACACATCGCCGTATGCATTTACCGCAGGATATTCAAAATCTAGAAAAATGCCGGCAGGAATTCCGACAGACATCTTTCAAACGGGAAATGCCGAGCAGTTAAAAAATTCCGTTTTATATATAGGCAGGATCGCTCCGGTCAAAAATGTGGACATACTGCTTCAGGCGCTTCAGCATCTTGGGCTTGAGGGCGACACAGTGCATGCTGATATTTATGGGGACGCGCTTCCGCGTGATAAGAGTTATTATGATTCGATATTGAAGGCAACAGCGCAAAGTCTCGGTAGGAGCGTCATTCGAGTCCATCCCGGCATTCTAAACTCCGAAACTCCGAAACTCTACTCGTCGCATGAGATTTTTGTAAACCTCACTCCGAGGGGAAACTACGACAAAACGGTTCTTGAAGCTATGGCCTGCGGCGCGATTCCCATCGTATCGAGTCCGGCTTTTTTCGATATTGTGCCCGAGACACTTCGTTTCAGCGAACGCAATTCACAAAGTCTTGCTGACACAATTGGTAGGACATTGAGGATGACGAGCGAAGAAAGACAAATGTATCGTGATCGATTTATCCATTATGTGCGAACGGAACATTCGCTCGCAAAGCTCGGCCAAGCATTGTATGCTCTAGCTAACGAATTATGAGAAAACGTGAGCGTTTTGTGGATGAAAAAATAAAGGAAATTGCCAAAGAAAAAAGCGTTCTTGATATCGGCGGAGGAGAACGTTTTCAAAAATGGCTCGCCCCTTATAAGGAACTGTTCAAAGATGTCGCGTATAAAAGCATGGATTACGATCCCGCGTCCGGTGCTGATGTGATCGGCGATATCCACAAGATTCCGCTCGCCGAAAATTCAATTGATGCGATTATCTGCCACTCGGTTCTTGAGCACGTCCGCGACCCTTTGCTTGCGACAAAAGAATTGCACCGCATCTTGCGGCCCGGCGGGAAAATATTCGTTCATGTACCGTCGATCTATCCGTATCATGCGCGGAAAGGAAGTTATCCGGATTACTGGAGGTTTTTCGATGACACGCTTCTGGTTATGTTTGGGAATTTTTCACATTTCGAAATTGAAAAAAGGGGAGGATATTTTACGGCATTGTTTTTTTTCATGCCTTTTCAGCACAAGCTTCGATTTTTGATTGACCCGGTTGCAGATTTTCTCGACCGGATTTTCAAGACGGAAAAGCGCACGACAACTTCCGGGTATTATATCTATGCTATAAAATAGACACCGTGAATCTCTTCTACGTTGCAAATACAAGGCTTCCCACTGAAAAAGCGCATGGGCTCGCTACTGTGAAGATTTGTGAGGCGTTTGCCGAATCAGGTTCTGCGGTCGAACTTTTGGTCCCCCGATTATGGCGGCCGGGAGGAGGCGATCCGTATGTAGCATATGCGGTCAAGAAAAATTTTAAGATAACGAAAGTTCCATGTATCGATCTCGTTCCTCTGCCACTTCCCGAGAAATTTACATTTTTATTGCAGATGGTTTCTTTTTCTTTTTTTGCGGCGCTTTACGGGTTTCCACGGAAGAAAAAAGATCCATCGGCGATCTTTTTCTCCCATGACTATATCCCGCTCTTTTTTTTGACGTTTGTTTCGTCGAATATTTACTACGACATTCATCATTATCCCGGTAAAAACTTCATGTACGCGCGCGTGATGAAAAAATCCTTTGGCTTTGCGGTGCAGACATCTTGGAAGGCCAAGGAAATTGAAAAAGATTTTGGAATTGAAGCAGAGAAAATTGTCTATTGGCCGAACGGCACTGATAGCGGCAAGATTGCCGCTATTTCAAGAGACAGCGCGCTCTCTCATGTTGCCATACCGAAGGAGAGGAAAATTATTTTGTACGTAGGCGCGCTTTTTGACTGGAAAGGCGTGGATACGCTCCTTAAAGCTTTTCATTTTATCCCACGAGATGCGTTTATCTATATTGTCGGAGGCTCAAAAAAAGACATTGGCGCGATGAAAGAGAAAATAGAAGAAGCGTGCCATGAAAGGGTTGTCTTTGTCCCCTTTGTCCCTCATGAGGAAGTTGCCTATTGGCTCCGTGCCGCCGATGTTCTTGTCCTGCCGAATACCGCTAAGCAAAAAGTCTCCCTCTATTACACTTCTCCTATGAAATTGTTCGAGTATATGGCTTCGGGCGTTCCTATCGTTGCTTCACGAATTCCCTCTATTCTCGAAATAGTCGACGACTCAAGCGCGCTTTTAGCCGAGGCGGACAACCCCGAATCATTCGGCCGCGTGATTACGAGTGTCTTCGAAAAACCCGCAGTTGCGTTTACCGCCGCGGATCGTGCCAAGGAATTGGTAAAGCAGTACACTTGGCACGAGAGGGCGCGCAAAATTCTGTCGCATGCTAAGCGCCTAGCAAAGCAATAAAAATCATCCTCACTCGTAGGAAGCGGTTACGATCATTCTTTGATAATTCAAAATAGAATTTGATGTGATGGTTCAGGAAGTATGGGTAGTAAGTGATATAGATGAGCCCTGGTCAGATGTCCTTTTCTTTCACAATGATAAAAATTTGGCCCTGAACCATGAAATTTGCTTTTTTATTCTAATTGTGATATAATAAAAACCAGTGTTCTTAATTAATCAAACGAAAGGAACGGTATGGCTGGTATGTCGGCTGACAGAGCCAAATTACTCGGCGAATTGCTCACCGAGGTTGTTGAGCAACATGGGTGCAGAATTCCGGACGAAGCATGGGGTCCGTATCACAAATTGGTGAAGCAACCCTATGCCGAACTGTGCATGGTGAGATCGTTGGCTCATGGCGAGCCAGAGATTCTTCTTACGCATCGAAAAGATGAATATTGGGCAGGTTGGCATATCCCTGGTTCAATGTGGCGGGTTAAGTCAAAAGGTTTTCAGGAAGCCTGCGAAGCAGTTTCTCGTCAGGAACTCGATGGCGCCGCGGTAAGGTTTGTCACAGAACTTTACACTTATCCGTGGAGTGATCATCCATATGGTAATCCAATTTCGCATGTCTGTATTGCAGTTGGAGAAGTCCCAGAAAAAGAAGATCAGAAGTACTTTTCGAAATTGACCTTGCCTCTACGAGAGATTGTCGTCAATCACCATCATGATTTCGCCTGGGATGTTCTTTCTTTTTTGGAGACTGACAGGTGGAAAAGTTTGATGAGGTAAAAATAATGATCGAGCAAACGGCGGAAGAAATTCCGCCGTTTTTTTATTATTAATTGCGACCCCATTTTTTTGTGTTAGTATAGTCGCATTGTAATTTCTATGAAGAAACGAGC
>MHRX01000008.1:19888-20086 GCA_001822655.1 Candidatus Taylorbacteria bacterium RIFCSPLOWO2_01_FULL_45_15b | reverse complement strand
CCAACAACGATGGGACATTGCCGCGAGCCCAAGTGTGTTTACAGATAAGCGGTAGCAATAACGCCGTTTAGAATGAGAAAATTTCATAATGAGCGTACTGCGACAACAATACTCCAAATCGTCGCGTATTCAAGTTATTTATCAACATCATAATAACGCGCGACTCTTTCCTAAAACAGAGCTTTACTATAGACTGTT
>MHRX01000008.1:0-19857 GCA_001822655.1 Candidatus Taylorbacteria bacterium RIFCSPLOWO2_01_FULL_45_15b | reverse complement strand
AGAAATAAAGGAACTCCCATCTTCCGAAGTTGAGATCAGGGGTGAGATAGAGGCCGATGAAATGTCGGCGGAATTTGAACGTGCGCTAAAAGAACTGGCAAAGGAAATCGAACTGCCAGGGTTTAGAAAAGGACATGTTCCAGAAAAAATTGCCGCTGAAAAAATTGGAGACTACGCCATCCTCGAACACGCCGCGGAGCATTTGCTCGGAGATATCTACTCGGAAATAGTTACCGATAAGAAACTCGAGGTTATCAGCCGCCCGAATGTTGAATTTACTAAAATTGCAAAAGAAAATCCTCTCGGTTTCAAAATACGCGTCGCAATATTCCCCAAAATAGAACTCCCTGAATATAAGAAAATCCAAGAAAAACTTCCGATCACCAGTCCGAAAGAACTCGAGGTAACTGATGTTGATGTCGAGAAAACCCTAAAAGAACTTCAGGAAGCCCGAGGAAAGATCAAAAAAAATGAAATCGGACAAACTTCATCGGAAATTCCTGCGCTCGACGACGCCTTCGCCAAATCCCTCGGCAATTTTGCTTCACTTGCAGACCTGAAGGAAAAAATAAAAAAAGGCCTCGGTGAAGAGCGAAGACAGCGCGCAAAAGAGAAAAAACGCGCGCACATCGCAGACCTTTTGGTAAAGGAAGTAAAGACCGAATTGCCGGAAGTACTAATTGAGGGAGAACTCGCCAAAATGAAGGCTCAATTTGAAGGGGACTTGAACCGCATGGGAACCACATACGAAAAATATTTGAGCGACGCAAAAAAGACAGATGAAGCGATAAAAAAAGAATGGCTGGAAGACGCAAAAAAGAGAGTGATCCTTCAAATTCTTTTGAATAAAATTTCGCTTCACGAAAAAATTGCGCCCTCAGACAAACAAGTGGCACGTGAAGTTAGTCATATACTTGAACATCACAAAGAAGCGGACAAAGAACGAGTGAAAAATTATGTTGAGATGATGCTGACAAACGATATGGTTTTTGAACTTCTTGAAACGGGAGTGAAAAGCGAATTGAAAGACCCGCACGATCATCACGATCACGACGGACACAATCACGACGATCATTCAGGAGAACATAAGCACTGAAAGAGTCGCGATCGCAGCGGTTTCAGCCCTCAAAATTTGCTCGCCGAGAGTGACAACGGGGATTCCCTGCTTCAGCGTAGTCTCAACTTCTTTTTCTGTCCATCCTCCTTCCGGTCCCACAAATAAGTCAGCGATTTTCATTTTAAGCTCTTCCCTCTCTTTAAGTAACACGCCTATCGTGTGAAAAAGAATCGGATTTCTGCTCTCTGAAAGCGCTTTTTCAAAATTTTCTACAAACCGAACCTTCGGAATTGTGACTCGTCCCGATTGCTCGGCGGCCTCAATTATTTTTTTCTCGACCCGACGCATATCAAGCCCTTTTTTTTCTGAACGTTCCGATACAAAAAAATAAATTTTCTCGACTCCAATTTCAGTCGCCTTCTCGGCGATCCATTCACATTTATCTTTTTTCACCATCGCTTGATACAGCGAAATGTTTTTTTCCGGAACCCAGCCTTTTTTCCTTCCCGAAACTTTGAAATGAACCGATCCGCGAGACATTTCAACAACTTGGGCTTTATATTCAAATCCAGATCCGTCAAAAAGTACAACCTCCGTACCTGCGGTGAAACGCAAAACATTTCTAAACTGATTATAAAGTTCGCTGTCATCTACTTTGAATTTAGCCTCGATTTCGGCCTTCTCGGGAGAAATGTAAAAGCGATGAATCTTCATAATTAGTATTTAGTATATGGTATGTAGTATTTAGTATAAAAACCCGAAATCATTAATCCAAAATCCTTTAGAAGAAATTCCAAACTACAAACAATATCCAAACACCAAGCTTCAAACGGAATTATCTTGTTTTGAATTTGGAATATTGAAATTTGTTTGTAATTTGGTGCTTGGAATTTGGGATTTACTACGATTCTTTGGTCCAAATTCTGGATTCTCCACTCCGCCATCTTCCCCATGAGTCTAGCGAATAGTAATAAAAAAGCGAGTTTTAGAATAAAAAAGCGCTGCATTTCTGCAGCGGCGACATGTTTTGAGTCATCCCATTATCTCATGAAGTACGGATGAATCTCGAGCCATGGTATTGACCAAATCTTTTAATTCCAAAGTTCTTTTTTCCGCGTCCGCCGAGTATCTTCGGGTCTCCTCTTCTATATCCCGCCACATACCCATCAAAATCCGGAATCGATCGTTATCTTCAAAATCCTTATCACCCCAAAGCCACGTCAAGAGATCACTAAGATCACTGGACGCAAGCGCCACAGCGATAGCTTTTTCGTATGCGTAAATATTTTGATGCGGGTATTCAACAATATCTACTTGGAGCCAGGTCTTCACCCAGAAACCTCTTCTAGTTATACCCCACCCCCTACTCACCCAGCCGTTAATCTCGTTAGCGTCTTTGGGATAATACTGCACATTAGCACAGACTTTATAAAACCCTTGAGTTTCGAGAACGCTACCTACAAGCCCGTCATCCCGAATCGTATGTAGAACGAGCCTGTGTTTTCTGTCTCTTGCAGCTAATTCAATAGACCCAAGGGTTTTCATAGTTATTTTATCCGCGATAGCCAGAAATTGAGCCTTTCTGTGCTCGATTAAAATCATCACATCAGGATTTGAAAACTTTCTCTTTTGATTAAGAATGAGACTAAACGGTGACTTAGCTTCGGTTTGAGGCATACCTCTTCCCTTTCATTGTTTGTTGTTTATGTACTGGCGTCGGGCGTACCCTTTACCATTTTGGACACTACAGACAAATCAAGAATGTGTCAAGTTTTTTTCCGCCTTTTCTTACCCTCTCTCAATTTACTCTCCATTGAAATTTACTTTACGATTTACCAACGACCACTCGTAAATCGTAAACAAAATGAAAAAACAGTACCGTGAAGGTACTGTTTTGATTATATGCATCGCGTAGATTACGCGAGCCTGACGAGCCTGGGAATTTTTCAATCGAACCAGATAAGCTTCATAAAAAGCCCGAAAAGAACTAGGCCGAGAATTTGCAAACTGCCCAGGAAATATAGTCCTACCGCTCCCAGGGCCAGTGTCTGCCAAAAGCCTGCGGGTTCCATTAGGGCGTGCAAAGTAATATAGATCCACAACGGGAGAAGGGAGACGATAAGCGCGACGAATGTTGCCGCAACATTGACGCTGACTGATTTCAACCTACTATCCCTCACATATTCTTTCATGTTCATGGAAGACCCTTCGTTTACTATAAAAGACACTACAAGTAATTTCTTTACTTGTCAAATCTAAAAAAACCTGCTAAACTCTCCCTATTATTCATGAATCCTGCCTGCCCCGCCGACTGGTGTCGCGGTCGGCCATCGGGAATCTTAATTCTTGAATCCACCATGTTAATCCCAACCGTTATAGAAAAGTCCCAATTCGGCGAGCGCGCGTATGATATTTACTCTCGCTTGCTCCGCGACCGTATTATCTTCATGGGCGGAGAAATTGACGACCATACCGCCAATCTCATCATTGCACAGCTTCTTTTTTTGGAATCGGAAGACGCGAAAAAGGATATCTATCTCTACATCAATTCTCCAGGCGGCTCAGCATCTGCAACGCTAGCAATGATCGACACGATGAACCACATCAAGCCCGAAGTCGCGACGGTGTGTGTTGGAATGGCGGCATCAGGCGGTGCATGGCTTCTCTCTGCGGGTTCCAAAGGAAAACGCTTCGCACTTCCAAATGCGGAGATAATGATTCACCAGCCACTTGGCGGCGCACAAGGTCAGGCATCAGACATTGAAATTCGCGCGAAAAACATTTTGAAACTTCGAGAGCGACTCAATAAAATTATGGCAAAAAACACCGGAAAGACATCGGCACAGATTGAAAAAGACGTTGATCGCGACTACTTCCTCACGGCGGAAGAGGCTGTAAAGTACGGAATTATCGACAAAGTATTCGTTTCGAAGAAAGGTTAACTAATAAATTAATTATTTAGTCGCCAGATAAAAAAGCCGACGTATTGTCGGTTTTTTTGTCATCACTTTTTTCCTTGTGACTTTTTACTGCCTTCTTTGCCGTAAGCAGTCGCAAACGATAGGAATCCGCGCAAAATTCTATCCTGATCAGCGGGCGGTAATGAAAGAAGTGCTTCAGCAACAGGTTGAAAGCGCGGGTCAAAACCCTCTAGCCGCTCCATTTTAAGCCTGAACAATTCGAGGACAGTTTCCGAGGGACTCTCTCCATTCCTACTATGCACAAGCATATTCACATAGCTCGAACTGACGTGAAGCCATCTAGCAAGTTCGCTTTGGTTGAGTCTGCATTTTTTATAAAGGGCTTGAAACTCGGCAATTCTCTCTTCCTTTATCATACGAACTTTTTTTTCCTCTATTTGTTACCTTACAATCCGATTAATCTCTGTCAAATGACAAACGCAGTGCTTTGTTGTAATATGCATTCATTACAGGATTTAATTTACCGCACGACTACGACGAGTGACCAAAAACGCTCCCTACTCCCTTCATGGATTTATATTTAAAAAAGGTTTTGTTTCAAATCACACAAGCGCCGTAGGCCGTTCGGCTTAACGACATGTCATTAAAAGTAGCATTTCTTCTCATGGCGGCGGCCGCTTTGGGAGGAGCCGCATTAGGGTACACCTTCCGCGTCCTTATTTCACTCGGAAAAAAGGGTTCGATGGAACTGCGGCTGAAAGAAATCGAATCGGAGGCGGCAGAAAAAGCGAAAAAAATAATTGCTGACGCAGAGACAAAAGCAATTGAGACCATTCAAGAAATACGTCTGGAGATCAAGGAAAAAGAAGAGAAACTGAAAAAGACTGAAGACCGCATAGTAAAAAAAGAAGACCAACTTGAAAAACGTCAGCAAGATTTGGATTCAGAAATAACATCGGCAAAGGAAAAAATCGCCGAAATTCGGGAAATAAAAGAGAAAGTACTCGCCCAGGAAGCGCAGAAGAAAACGGAACTAGAAAAAATAGCGAGACTAACGGCAGATGAGGCAAGAGCCGAACTATTCTCCACTATCGAGAAAAATTACGCCGAGGATCTTATAGTTCGCATGCAGAAATTGGAGAACGCCGGCGAAGACGCTATGGAGAAGCGTGCAAAAGAGATTCTCACGACGACAATTCACCGTCTCGGAAATTCTGTTTCTGCGGACGTATTTTCGACGACCATTACGATTCCGTCGGACGACCTCAAAGGTAAAATCATCGGAAAGGAAGGAAGAAACATCAAGGCCCTCGAGCGAGCGACGGGAGTCGAAATCATCGTCGACGATACGCCAGGCTCCATTACCCTTTCTTCATTCGATCCTGTTCGACGACAAATCGCGCGAGTTACGCTTGAAACCCTCATACTAGATGGCAGAATCCAACCCGCAAAAATAGAGAAAGCGGTCGAAAAAGCCGAGGGAGATATAAACAAAATTATAAAAGAAAAGGGTCAGCAGGCCGCATTTGAATGCGGTGTCATCAATCTCGACCCGCGTATTTTACAAATCCTCGGACGCCTCCACTTCCGAACAAGCTACGGGCAAAACGTTCTCCAACACTCCATAGAAATGTCTCACATCGCGGGAATGCTTGCGGAGGAACTCGGCGCAAACGTTCATACGGCAAAAGCGGGAGCACTACTTCATGACATCGGTAAAGCGGTAGATCACGAGGTGCAGGGAACGCACGTTGAGATTGGGAGAAGAATCCTTCAAAAATTTGGAGCACCCGAAGATGTTATCAAAGCCATGCAGGCTCATCACGAAGAATACCCATATGAGACGCCCGAATCTATTATCGTTCAGGTTGCGGATGCAATTTCCGGCTCACGTCCGGGCGCACGCCGCGATTCAGTGGAGAACTATCTGAAACGGCTCGAGGATTTGGAAGGGATCGCTAAATCCTTCCCCGGCGTTGAGAAGTCATACGCACTTCAAGCGGGCCGCGAGATCAGGATCTTCGTAACCCCAAATGAAATAACGGACCTTGACGCGAAAAAATTGGGCCGCGAAGTCGCACTCAAAATTGAAAAAGAGTTGAAGTACCCGGGCGAAATAAAGGTTACGGTAATCCGCGAGACACGGGTGATTGAGTTTGCAAGATAAGTCTTAAACAATTCCCAAGTTCTCTCTGAATACGCGCGTAATCCAACAACATCCGTAGATGGATGTTCGACACAAAAAGACTTCCTCGCCAGTTCGTCAATCCGACGATCGTCTGATTCGCGAATTCTTGCTATACTATACAAGAATATATGAAGGGACGAGTTACATTAATGGTTTTGAATGCACTTGGAGAATCCGCTATGGGAAGCGTGGCGTTTTTCGAAGCCGCGTTGCGCTCTGGGTACGGTGCATCAGCTCCAAAGTTGCATAAAAAAACGGATAAAATTCTTGCACGCAATGAAAAAATTATTTCGGATTTTCTCATTACCCGCCAACTCAAAAGAAACTTTTCAAAACTGGTCTATCAATTAGAAAAAGACGGGTTGGTCAACAAACGCGACACATCCGTAAAAATCACTAAAAAAGGGATGACGAGACGCGGACAATTGGAAATGAGGCTTAAAACCGCGATGCCGGATCACACATACAACAGTGCTCCATCAGAATCCGTGACTATAATTACTTATGACATACCAGAAAAAATGCGGCGGGAAAGAAACTGGCTAAGAGAAGCCTTGGCGATACTTGGTCTTACCATGGTGCATAGGAGCGTTTTTGTCGGGAAAAAGAAAATACCAAAGAGCTTTTTGGATAATCTTAAAGCTCTGCGGATCCTTGAGTATGTCCATATTTTTGAAGTCTCAAAGGCGGGATCGCTCAAAAATATGCGTTAAATCCCGCAGTGTGCACGGTAAGATATTGTTTCCTGTTCGCACGTACGACGATCGTCCGATTGGCGAACTATTAGGAAGAGATGGGTGTGGAGGGTTAATATAGCCGCCGTGACGGTGGGTAGTTACGCGACAACTTCCATATTTCCCGGTTGTATTCCTAACGAAACAGAGCACTTCACCCCCCCGATAAAGATTATTGAAATAAAAAAGGATTGTACTTTCCACGCGCACAATCCAAATTACCGATTGATTTTTTTGAGGAGCAACGTCCCGGCTTTTAACAATTTTCCGCAAGCTCTATTCCCACAAGAAGGAGCGTACACCCCGAGCGCGGCAACAAGACTTCCCCACAGAAGAGCTCCCTCGTGCCACACGAGCGTTACGAAAATTATGACCGCCGCCGACAATAAAAACAACCAATCCCGCAATGAACAATGCGCCAACAGCCCGAAGATATTCTGGAGGTAATGCCTGGTTATGCATATGAATCTCCGTTCCACGGATAAGATCATCACGATTATTTCAAAGAAAAAACCGAGTTCCCCATCCTAAAAAGGGAACCCGGTTACAAACTACTCGAATGACTTTAAGAAAGCGCGCGCATACCTCTCTGCCTCACCTTCGAAGTCTTGGCTCCATTCATGACTAAACCTCATGCAGATTGGTGTTATTGCATGCTGGCGGTCCAGGGCTATCTTCTTCGTTGAATTATGAATTGCTTCAGAAAAGATTGAAACAAGAATCCATAACAATCCGATTTTCCCATCATCCGCCTCGTGAGTGAAATCAAGGGTCGTAATGTCCAATCCAGAAATCGGGTGTTCCGCAACACTCTCCGTACCAAGAGCCTCCGCGTATGCTTGCTTCCGTTCCTCATCAAAATACACCGCGAATTCGGCTTCACGTCCTCGAAATGGATTCAGATAAAGAATATAAAACAGTATCGTTTCTTCCTCGCCAACCCAAAGTTCGACCGAGCCAGAATAATTTTTTCCGATTTCGTTGATAACTAGGTTACATTCGAAATTAATAGTTAGTCTCATTTTTTACCTCCGCGTTGAAAAATAACACACTTTTTATCCTCACGCAAGCAATTTCTAACTGACGATAAATTTCGAGACTCCGAAAGAAAAAACCGAGTCTCATGTGAGACTCGGTTTCAAAATGTTTAGATGCCGGGGTTTTTCTTGTGCCGCTTATTTGCAATGACCAAAGTAAGGCACAGCACTACGCAGACACCAGGGTACAGTCTCTCCTCGATGGACCAATCTTTGCCACCGAGAAAAGACAGGACATTTGCAATGGTGAAGCCCCACCAAATAGAGACGGTTTCAGGATTTGGTTTGATCCAGCTGTCCCTAATCTGGGGCAGTGTCGCAAGGGCGACCGCGGTGGTACCAGCACCTGTCAGCCATATGGGCCCGCCAAAATGCCTAAACACGAGACATCCGAGGACGAGGAATACTATAAAGTTTTCAAAGCTTGTCCAAGAAAATTGTCTTGTGTAGAGAAGTGCGATCGAGACCGATATGTTGCCGAGGACGTAAAGTGCCAAGATAGGCCAATTACCTTCTTGTTCGCGAACACTCCAGAGCGTCAGCGCGTCGAGAATACCCCACAGAACCCACGTTGCCATACTTTGCTCCGTTTTTTCTTTGGGGTCGAGTATCCCTCGAATGAGGAAGTAGTAGCATGGCAGAGCCGCCACTACCCCTGCTATCAGAAAAAAAGTTTTCAATAATCCTCTCTATGTGTCACCGTCTCCAAGCCACCGCAGCAAGAGCCGCGAATCCGAGCGTTGAACAGGCGCTTAATGCGCCCGTTTTCGGCATGTTCCAGCTTCGGAATGCGTTGGGACGTCCGAGATTCTGATAGGCTACAACTCCAGCGATTAGATGCGCCACGAGAAACAACCATACCGAAACCACGCTAAACATTGCGCCGACAAGAAACAAGACGAAAAAAGCAATCTTGTACTGAATATTCCAAAGTGATGAGGAAGTTTTATTCATTTCAATTTCCTTGGTTCGAGTTAGAATCAATATCTGTTAGTTATTATATAATGTTTTATGCCTTTTTGTCAATACAAATAGGTTTTTTTTGACAAACTCTTCAATATGGTGCGCTTCCACAGTGCAAATTGCCGAAAAAATGGCCTCATATATAATCATTGTTAGGTTACTGGCGAGCTACCTGCTTTCCAGAGGAGTGGTCGAATGTTATAAAAGTAATTTTTTATAGAAAAAATGAACAAACAAGGAATTGCTGATGCAGTGCACCAGATTCTCGGTGGTACGAAGGTACAAGCTGAACAAGCCGTAGATGCGATGATTGATTCAATCGTTAACACGATGAAAAAAGGCGAGGAAGTATCAATCGCAGGCCTCGGTATTTTTTCAGTAAAACAGCGCGCCGCTCGACAGGCTCGAAATCCTCGAACAGGTGAGTCACTTACGGTGCCCGCTATGAAGGTACCGAAATTCAGAGCCGCAAAGGCTTTGAAAGATGCGGTTAAATAATCTTTATTTTATTTCATCTCACAAACCCCGCCGTACGGCGGGTTTTGTGCTAATTACTAAATAGTGGACGCAAATAGTTCCTAGGGTATAATTTCGCAATGCGAGGAGAATCTTTTGAATTTAGAACTGAAGTAGAAGCCGCAAAACAAGAGCGTGATCAAATGCGGCTGAAACTTCAACAATTCATCGGCAAAGGAATATACCCCGACGATGAAATAGAGAGAGATCTAATCACCGTTGAAACAATAAAGGCCGGGTGGAAAGGAGAAAGCAATGAAACCGGAGTTCTTGCCGAGATTGCTCTTCACAAAAACATTACCGGAGGTGCGAGAATCTTTGGTGAGAAGGCAAATTCAGTGCTTCTTTCAGAATATGATGATGTGACGAATAAATACAATGACGCAGTGATTGAGATACTTCATGGACAAAGTGCAGAAAAAAATAATCCTTATCGATTCGTCCTCGGAGCTGATTTCACCTCGAGTGTTGAGTCAGATGAGATTGTAAAAAAAATAAGAGGAATCAAAAAGGACATCGATCAAGGAACCCTTTCAAATGTTAAGTATTTCATGTCTGATCACGGGGGAAATACCTTTGTTGGTCCGCTTAAACAGCTCCCGAAGGTTGTTATAGCAACGGACATGGCTTCTGCTTTGCGCATCGCCACAATGGAGAGGGATCAGGCGCTGAACCAGCGTGCGCTGGAAAAAGATCCTGTCATTAAAATGCTTTACGCAGAATTGATGTTGCAATTTGCCTCATACGGCGACTACGCGGCAAAAAAGAACAGGGCGCTGGCGGAACAGTTTTCTGAAGGTATCGCTGTTTTGGAAGGCGTTATGATAGAGAAAAAAATCCAAAAAGATGAACTCCGAAACCGTACCATTTTGTCGAATCCCGCTTTTAGGGGACTCGTCCTCGCTATAAAAAACTCTGGCATTCCTCTCAAACTATAAGTAGGCTTGTCGTCGTCGCTCACCTGGAAATGATAATAAAAGGTATTAAACCCCGGGGCACCCGCCCGAACGCCAGCCCGATCAGAATCATTCTGGCGGGTACTGTTCGGTACGGGCGGGTATCGCTCGACAATAACTAGGATTATTGTCCTCACTGATGCGGAAATAAAAAAACGAAGCTTACGCTTCGCGAAGGAGACGCTTCAAAAGATCAACTTCAGGATGGAAATAGGCATTCAGTTGCTGCCGAGTTATTTTTTCATCCCTGAAAGCCTGGACGACAGATCTATCGAGCCTCACTCTTCTATGTGCAGAGACTAGCATTCTAAGATCTTTCGCCTCGCGCAAATCACTATCCGTTATCGGGCTTTCAATAGATTTATTAGACATATAAGACTTAATCTTATTAGACTGTACCATGATAATGTAATAATGCAATATTTACGGAATAACAGCAAAAGTACATTGATTGGATATTGCGACAATCTCATAAAATATACTCAATCGGGCTTCGATTGTCCCACGAAAGCGCCCCGCGCTTTCTATCCGCGCACAATGTAGTCGCTTCGCTCCTTTTTATGCGGGTGGCGGGAGAGTCGCCCGCGACTCAAAACTCGTCGTTACTCGTTTTGGTCTGGGCACCGCCTCGTCTGTTTTGCTTACTAGCAAAACATGACTGCGGCGTTCGACTCCCGACGAAAGCTGCGCAGGCAGCTTTCTCCACCCGCATAAAATAGTCGCTTCGCTCCTTTTTATGCGGGTGGCGGGAGTCGAACCCGCGTCTGAATCTTGGAAGGATCCCATAATAGCCGTTATACTACACCCGCAATGTCGCCCATTATATAGAGAAGTCACCTACTCTGTAAACAACTTATTTTTTAAGGCGATCTTCATCCAGCCATCAATCTTCCGTGCTAAAAAAACACCATGATTTTTACTCCCACCACTTCTCACACTAAGATGAGCTGTGCCGAACGGAAGTTTTCCTTTTTTTGAAATTTTTTTATTTTTTCTTCTATCAATTTGTGTTTTTTGAAATTGAACTATCGGTATTTTTGTCGTAGTGCTCCAAAATCTAATGGAATCTTCAACATTATTATCGGGATAGAGATGCAATCGCATTCGAAAATTATGCAGAGGTATTCCGATGACATCCCTAAACCATCGAATAGCGAGATTGATTATTTCCGAATTAGAATTAATTATCCTGATATCACTTGAAGACTTTGTCCCCTCGCTGATATACAACCCTAGGCCAAGCATAAAAATATCTCTTTTTCTTAAGTCACCAATATCCTTTTCGGCAAGTCTGTGCGCTTCTTGTATAGACGCAAATTTTAATTTCTGTTTTGCCGCGGTAGATGCCGCTCTTGCTTTTCCAATCTTTTCAATAGTTATTTGATTTGGAAGGTAATCTAATTCACAAAGCCAATTACTAAGTGTCGACTTAGAAACACCGGTTTTTTCTTTAATGAGACCATATGAAAAACCTTCTTTTCTAAGCTTTATTGCATTTTCTTTTATTGATAAGCTTTTCACATTTATAAGTCTATCATACATATAATAAGTGTTCAGCTTTATTTATCAATGTAAGTACGTGTATAATGCAAAATGTGTTTACGTCTCTTATTACAAAATTTTTTATCGTGGTGGCAAGTCTTTCTATTGCTACAATGCCCAAAACAAAGCTCTTGACTATGAGAGAGCTACCAGCCGTTGATGAGGATGTTTTTGAGCGATTGACACACTTAGAAATTCCAAAAAAAGCTGTGGATGCTACCACCACTCCCTCCTCTCCTCCAAAGGCTATTGCACCACCCACTCCTTCAATCAATTCACCCATAACCATCAAACCCGTAGCACCCCCTGCGGCACTTACTCCTGAAATTGAACAACCAGCACCTACAAAAAGCGCAGTCGCCAATTTTGAAAGTATAAACGCAGACACAAGAGCGGCACTCGTAAATATCTTGTGCATCAGCACAAATAATTCCGTCGTGCGTTCGATCACCGGTTCCGGGATCATCATAAATAATCGCGGCGTCATACTCACAAACGCCCACATTGGTCAAAGCCTGCTTATAAAAGACTACCCGACTCCTGAATACACAACATGCACTGTCAGGACGGGAAATCCAGCCCGCTCTCTTTACACGGCAAAGTTGCTGTACCTTCCACCGTCGTGGGTTCATGCAAATCCAACAAATTTAATCGAAACAAACCCGCGAGGTACCGGGGAGGATGATTACGCGCTCCTTCTTGTTGATGGCAAAACAGACACAAATGAAAAACTTCCCTCTTCTTTCGCGGCAATGCCACTTGCCCTTGGTGATGAAATAGCAAAAGGAGACGAGGTGCTTATTGTGGCATACCCAGCAGGGTTTCTTGGAGGAATTGCAATTGCAAAAGATCTCTATAGCGCGTCCTCTTTTGCGAAAGTAAATGATGTCTATAGTTTTGACGGCGAGCACAATGAATTCCTTGAACTTTCTGGCTCGATCTTGGCGCAAAAGGGATCTTCCGGCGGCGCGGTCATGAACGCGGCGGGCGAGATAGCGGGCCTCGTCGTTACAGTAACTGACGCGGCAACAACGAATGAGCGACTTTTAGGCGCTATAACGCCGCTTCATATTGCGCGAAGTTTCAAAGCGAATTCCGGATTCGAATTAAAAACATTTCTAGAAGGCAATCTCCACGAGGCCGCGAACCGCTTCGTGAAGGACGTCGCTCCAGCCCTTACCGCAAAACTTGTCTCTTCCCTATCGCAGTAGTATTTGCTCGCCCAATCGTCCTCCGAGAGCGAGAGGTTTAATATTCTGCGTGAAGAATAAATGAAAATTTACAGAAGCGGCACAATCGTATCGTGGGGACCAAGTACGTTCGGTCGTTCAAAAGCGCATATTTCGCAGACATGAATTACCTTCATCTCTCCATGCTTCTTTTCATATCGGACTGGGCTCATTAACCCTCCGCACGTATCTGCCCTGTCGCCCGGATTCACGTCAACATGTTTTGACCAGAGACAAATGGAGCAATGATTCGTATAACCATTCCCTCTCACAACTTTTCCACAGTGGCCGCAAACAAAATCTTCGATGTTACGAGTGAATCTCTTTTCCATTATTATCAGAATAATCTCGCAAAAGAGCCTTCTACCGTCAAGGCTCCCTCATGTTTCAATCTGTCAAAATTTTCTGACACTTTGTTCTCTCTTACTTAAGCTTCTACAATACTTGCGCATAAGCGGTAACTGTCGAATCGCATACTTCTCGTAATTTTGGATCAGCCCATGCTTTGCAAAATTCTCTCGCTTCAGACGTGCCGTGAAAATAAGACACGAAATCTTTTGACGCTCCGATAATACAATTTGATATTTGGTTGGTGTCGTCTCCGTAAGAACATTTGGCGACCGTCGGGGCAACCTCGCTCAAACTTCCTCCCGAAGCATCACGACCGAGACTTTGATAACAGGTATTTTTATACGCGTCTTCCGTCTGGCTACAGAGAGCAAATACCTTGTCAAAATCCTGATTATTGACTTTCAACATGTACGAAGTCTGCATTAGGTAGCATGTCTGCTTATATGCGTCTCCAACAGCATTACATGGGTAGTGCGGGTCCTCCGGTTTTAAAAATCTTGAATTGTGGTATGTGTTATCAACGATGACATTTTCCATAAACACTCCTCCCCAGCAAGAGGAGCGATTCCACCAGTCGGTGAGTGCATCGCAGGCTTTGAGGGATTCAAAGAGATCGTCCCCGTAGACCGCCATGACGCCGTGACCCAGTCCATGGACGCAATTAAAATGGTCAAATGAATATTTTCGTGCCTGTTCGAGCGGAGCACAGATATCATTTAATGATTTGGAGAGATTTTCATAACCAATCTTGAACACCATTGTTTCAAGGACTCCATGATAATACCCGGACCAACAGTAGCTATCGCCATATTTGTAAGCTTCGGCGGCCGTAGGATACAAAAGCGCCGCGGTTCGTCCGATGACATGAGTAATTGGGTGGCATTGTGAACGAACATAGTCGTTTATCGGATAAATTTTTCGCAAAAGCCCGAAAGATGCCGCACTCCCCTTTTCGTTTGTTAGATTCTTAAACAACTCGTCATAACAGGAAAAATCAGAGTGCTTCGCGCCTAGGCATACATCCGTTGCGTTAGGGTCAACAATTTCCGTACTCTCCCCTTTTCCCGATCCAAGCTCGCTTGAGATCTGTGCCCCAGTCTGAACATATTTACCCTTTGTATCTTCCTTTGTCGCACTCTCAGCGTTCAAACTATCGGCGATCATGCCAGAAAGAAAAAGCTCCGCCTGTTTTCCTGCCAATGTACGATTTTGATAATTTACGTAGGTTTGCAAACCAATAACAATAATCAAGGTTCCGAGAATAACCATTCCGATGGTTGTCGAAACTTTTTTTACATCAATATACCGCTCAAGAATTTTTTTCATGTTCCAATATCATACAAAAAAAAGAGCTCAATTCAAAGCCCTTGGGACAAAAACTACGCATTTCCGCGCCCTCCGTCCCCACTCAACCCAAGTTCGGTAAACCACTTCGCCCATTTCATCCATAAGAACATTTTTCAAAGCGCGAAAATACGCTATTTCCACGCACTGGATATTTCTTCTCGGAGTGCCGAAATGGAATCCGACTGCTTTTTATGTGCGGAAAACCGTGGATGCGCGGGACTCGCCCGATTCAAGTTCAAATCTCGGCTCTACTTCTTGCACTTTATTCAATCGGAGTGCCGAGATTTGAACTCGAATCGTCTGCTCCCAAAGCAGATATGCTACCGTTGCACCACACTCCGTTTATTTATATACACTTCCTGTCGTTTGAGGTAATGCAAAATTCTATGACAGTTAGCACATAACAGTATGCACTTTTTTATTTCTTTTTCCAGTCTTACCGATCCGATGTGCTTAAAAGCCCTGTCCGAGATGTTAAATTCCTTATCTTTGCCTGAATGATGAAACTCGAGTACCCTATAATCTTTATTGTTGCACTTAGAGCATCCAAACTGTTTTTGTAATTGTTTATAAGATCACGATAATTCATATGAAGTTTATATTTCGCTGTTCTATAGCAGTCACGACACTTATGCCTTCTGTAGACTTTAGATGAAGTTGTTAATGCTACCCCAAAAGCTGATTCGGGGTATAACATTTTGCAGTAACGGCAGAGCTTCATTAAGTTAGTTTGGCATTCTCGAACTCGGTAGTTCGAAAATGAATAGACCTAATTATAAGAGTTTTCTATAGGACAAGATCCCGCAGAATCTCCACTTTCGCAGTCTTCTTATCCACATCGAGTAGGACGGTAAGCCCCATCAATGCCCAATTGGGCTCATTTACCCTATATTTTTCAGCCAAGTATGACTGTATTGTCCTGCTAAGTCGCTTTATCTTCCACGGATGCATATTTTCTTCCGCTCTATACCCAAGATCCGCAGAGGAATTGATTTCATGTGTAACAGTCTTTACTTCAACAAAAGTCAGCTTCCCTTCTTTTTCGCATATGACATCAATTTCTCCCCATTTTTTTGAATAATTTCGGTTAATAATTCTATATCCTCTCTCTTTTAGATAACGGCACGCTATATCCTCTCCAATTTTTCCAACCATTTTCCTTTCGAGAGGCGGCGTTTCGGGTGAAATATGTTTCATAAGAAACTTTTACGATATATTTGTTAAGTTTTATAATAGTGTCTTTTATCAACATGTGCACAGAGTTATCCACAACTTATGTTAAAAAAGGCATATATTGCGTAGTTTGCGTCTTGCGTAAAAGCCAGTTATGGACAAATGTCTCTTATGCGGGTAGGGAGAATCGCCTTCGCCTCGCCCCTTGTCGTCACTCAGGCCGGATTAGGCACCATCTCGTCTGTTTTTTCTACTGAAAAAACACGACTCCGCTGTTCGATTCTCCACGCAAGTGAAGCAGTTCACCTGCTCTACCGCACATAATATACTCACTTCGCTCGTTATTATGCGGGTAGGGAGAATCGGCTACAAGTTTTTGCTCGTCGACACTCGCAAAACTCGCAGCCCTCCCCTCGCGGTTTCGCTTGTAAGCGAAACATCGCTGCGGTATTCGATTCTCCACGAAAGCCGCGCAGGCGGCTTTCTCTACCCGTATACAATAGTCGCTTTGCTCCTTTTTTATGCGGGTAGGGAGAATCGAACTCCCGCCGACTGATTGGCAACCAGTCGTTCTACCATTAAACCATACCCGCAAAATTAATTTATCAAACTCAACGTTACTTTAAATGCACAGCATTGTACCGACGCGCCCGGCAGGACTCGAACCCACAACCCTCTGCTCCGAAGGCAGATGCTCTATCCATTGAGCTACGGGCGCAATTGGCTAATCATACTACCCTACGCGAAAGATAATCAAGCATTAGATTTCTCCAGAATTGCATTTTTCTGAGTACGGCTAATCCGCGTCTAATTTCAATTCGCAGGCAGCCCTTGTACGCGGGTCTCATCTTTACGCCAGAAGATGTAGGCTTATAGATTGTTTTGCTAAACAATCTAAGCGGTAATTCAGTAATTTTCGACCAGTATGCTTCGCAATTCTCGTGGGCATATGGTTGATGAATGTAAAGCCTAAGCCGAATATCTCCGACTCGACTAGGCATAAATTTTCTGCACCATGTCATCATTAACCTGATCATGTCTTTATCAGAATTCATAAACTGAAAAGTTGAGCTTCTTTTCGCGCCCTCTGCCCAATATAGTGAAACTCCGCAGAAAAAAAGAGGATCGCCTAAATAATTGTCAAAATCTCTTTTTGACTCAATAAATAATTGCTTTTCTCTTTCAAGTCGATTTAATCGATTATTTGCAGATGATCTTATTCTACCTCTTGTAATATTTGCATCTTTTCGCCATTTCAAGACTTTTTTTTCATTCTCAGTTAGCGGCATGTCTTTCAACCATGCTGACAAAGAGCTTTTTGATACCAACAATGCTCTAGCGATCTCATTGTAAGTATGCCCTTCACGTCTTAACTTAAGGGCCTGTCCCATTTCAATACTTTTTTGATTCATGGCATATACGAATTCGCACAGACGACGATCATACCGTTCATTATATATTTTTTTACTATCGGGTTATAATTAGACTGTGGAAAAAAAGCCTTCAATTAATATCCCAGAAGAAGTTTCACGTGTACCGGAGGAGCTAAAAAAGGCCGGTTTTGAGGCCTATTTGGTCGGTGGGTGTGTTAGAGACGTCCTTTCCGGCAGAAAGCCAAAGGATTGGGATGTCACGACAAATGCTCAACCCGAAAAGATAGAGCGCCTTTTTGCTAATACATTCTATGAAAACGATTACGGAACCGTAGGAATCGTAAATGAGGATATTTCAGATGAAACATTAAAAGTTATAGAGGTAACACCTTATAGGATTGAAGGAAAATACAGCGATAAGAGGCGGCCTGACACAATTACTTTCGCAAAAACTCTCGAGGATGATTTAAAAAGACGAGATTTCACTATAAACGCCATCGCGCTTAGCATTGAAAAGATTTCAGGTGAAACACACAAGTTCAGCATTATTGACCCCCATGGAGGCTCCATAGACCTCACAAAGGGCATTATCCGAGCAGTTGGGAAGGCAGACGAGAGATTTAAGGAGGATGCCCTCAGAGTATTGAGGGCTGTTCGAATTGCAACCGAGATGAAATTTGTATTGGACAAAGATACAGAAGCGGCACTCATTGCTGACGGAGATCTTCTCGGACATATTTCCGCAGAGCGAATACGCGATGAATTTGTAAAAATCCTTATGTCCGATATGCCTGCGGATGGACTAAGATTGGCTCATAAGCTTGGTATTCTAAAGTACATTCTACCGGAGCTCGAGGAGGGGATTGGTATCGAGCAGAACAAAGCTCATGCATTTGATGTCTGGGAGCATTTATTAAAGACACTCCAACACTCTGCGGACAAAAAATGGCCGCTCCATATAAGACTTGCGGCAATACTTCACGATATTTCAAAGCCTGAAACACGTCGGAAAAACCCATCTACAGGTGAGTGGACCTTTTATGGTCACGATGTTGTTGGCGCACGTAAGGTAAGGGTCATACTAGAAAGATTAAAGTTTTCACATGAAATCATAGACAAGGTGACCCGACTCGTGCGGTGGCACATGTTCTTTTCTGACACGGAAACTATTACGCTCTCCGCCGTAAGAAGACTTGCGACAAATGTTGGCCCGGAGAACGTGTGGGATCTCATGAATGTTCGTATGTGCGACAGAATTGGCACCGGTAGGCCGAAAGAGAGTCCTTATAGGCTTAGAAAGTACCAGTCCATGATTGAAGAGGCGCTTCGCTCGCCGCTCACGGTGGGAATGCTCAAGATAAATGGCACGGATATTATGAGTATTTGCGAACTAAAACCGGGGAGGGAAATCGGATACATTTTGCACGCGCTTCTTGAGGAAGTGCTCGAAAATCCGGAATTAAATACGAAAGAATATCTTGAAAATAGGGCCAATATGCTGGCTAAATTGCCAATTGATGAGTTAAAAAAAATAGGCGAGAAAGCCAAACTTGCGCGCGAGGAAGAGGATGAAAAAATTGTCGAGGAAATTAGAAAGAAATATTGGGTGAAATGAGAATAGTATTTAGTATGTAGTATTTTGTATTTAGTATTGAGTTGCGATTAATACAATCGGAGACTGGTCAAGCACAAGAAACTTAGTCGCTGCGGCAGATTTTTGGATATCCCAAGGTATTTTGAGGGCACAAACTCTTGATTTTGACACAAAATGAGGTGAAAACTTGTCCCCAATTTAAGTTCCCGCGTGTGAAAATACGGGGTGCTCAAAAAATATAGTCGCTTCGCTTCTTATTTTTTGGCAAGAGAAAGCCGCTATAATGGGCGGTTATGGAGAAAACCCAAAATTGAGCGGCTTTGAGAAAAAGGTTTTTGCCGCGCGAGAGGTGATCAATAAGTTACATTAAAGGCAAGTTCGTTGAAAAAAAATGAGAACTAATATGATCACAAGTCTGGCGGGGCAGACCTGTCAAAGAACTTTTTGTGAAATTAAGAATTGAAGAAAGTTCAAGGACATCCTTGGTTACCTCTATTTTTCTTCGATTGTTAATCCCTGTCCGATATGAATATTAGTGTGTCCTTGATGAGGTGTAAAGGACAACTGTGGATAAGTGGTCGTTCAGTCGATATTTGTCCGAAACACGGATACTCGCTTGAGAGCAAATTCCTATGCTCGCGCCGACGCGATCCGTAATGTTTCGGGCAATTATTTCCTCACTTGGGTGAAAAAGAAACTGCAAAATGTGTTCGGTATTTTCAATGCTTCTCAATACTTTTTTCAACCATTCTATAAATCTGCTTTAACGTATCTGCGACACGACGATTTTCGATTATCAGTGCGTTTTTTTGAATCGGATCGAGAATCCTGACGAAATCAGTTGTAATTTCAATGGAAATTTCAGATGAATACTCA
>MHRX01000007.1:18101-19872 GCA_001822655.1 Candidatus Taylorbacteria bacterium RIFCSPLOWO2_01_FULL_45_15b | reverse complement strand
TTGCAATACCCAATCTCACGAATCAACGCGAGGTCGTATTTCGTCCGACGCTTTAATCGCTCTCTCTCTAAAATTTTTCCTTGCCCGTCAAGCTCGTCAAGGCGTTTAAGCAACTCTTCTTCAATACCTGTAAGCGCTATTCCGAGCTGTCCCGGAGCCGTGATGAAATGTTTTGCGGGAAAAAGATAAAACAATTTAATATCCGCCTCTCGAACTTCCATAGAAATTGGATCATAGGTCGTGAGTGTGTGAATTGTATTTTCCTTAAAATCAATTCTCAACAAAATTCTCTCGTTCACCGGCATTATCTCGATGGAATTGCCGAGAGCGCGAAAGACCCCCGGATTTAAATCGGCGGTCGTCCGCGTATAATGGATATCAATAAATTTTCGAATGAGAGATGTTCGGTCAATTTGCATACCTGGAGCCAATTTCATGTGAACTTTTTCGTATTCAACCGGACTTCCCAAACCATAAATGCATGAAACCGTAGCTACTATAATCACATCCTTGCGCGACAATAACGCCTGAGTCGAAGCATGGCGTAAACGGTCGATTTCTTCGTTGATTTGCGCTTCTTTTTCGATGTAGGTATCCGTTACGGGAAGATATGCCTCCGGTTGGTAAAAGTCATAGTAAGAGACGAAATAATGGACGGCATTTTCCGGAAAAAATTCCTTATATTCTTGAGCGAGTTGCGCCGCCAAAGTCTTGTTATGAGCGATAACAAGCGTCGGCTTGCCGAGCTTGGCTATAATATTTGCGGCCGTAAAAGTTTTTCCGGAGCCGGTAACGCCGAGAAGCGTTTGGTCCCGATTACTGGCGACAAAACCTTTGTATAGGTCTTCTATCGCTTGGGGCTGATCTCCGGCCGGGGCATATGCGCTTTTAAGTTGAAACAATTCTTTTGACATGACTTTGTTTTAGTTGAGCGCTTGTAGTCCAATCTTACCAGAACTCATTTCAAAACCTACCATGGCAAATATGATTCAAGCCATTTCGCATCGTCGATTCGCAGTATTCGGTAAAAAACGGCTTATCCTCGGTCGGAGTAGCTCGCTACACCTTCCTCGTCTGCACCGTTTTTTCCTCGAATACTACGAATCTTTGGATTGCGATAGGGTTTTGAAATGAGTTCTAACCAAAACGATGTTCACATGATTGACATGTGACGAAAACTCCTTAGATCAATCCGCGGAATAATATCGCGAAATAAAGTCTGCTTTGAATGCATCGAAAGTATCCTCAAAGATCGCCGCTCGCATTTTTTTAACGAGATTAATTATAAAATACAAATTATGAATTGAAGCAAGCGTGGATGCCAAAATCTCTTTTGACCTAAAGAGATGAGCGACATAACTTCTAGTATAATTTCTGCACGTGTAGCACTCACATTCGGAATCGACGGGAGAATAGTCATCCGTAAATTTTGCATTGGTAATGTTGATTCGACCGTATTTTGTATGCAAAGTGCCATTTCTTGCCATGCGCGTTGGCGCAACGCAATCGAAAAGATCGCACCCATTTTCTACCGCCCCAAACAAATCTGACGGCTCTCCGATACCAAGAAGATGGCGCGGTTTTTCTTCGGGCAAAATACTATTTACCCAGCCCACCGCGCTATACATGTCTTCTTTCGTAAATGATCCTCCGATGCCGAAGCCGTCAAAATCCATTTCGCCGATAATTCTCGCGCTCTCTTTGCGTAAATCTTCAAAACGGCCTCCTTGCACAATGCCGAAAAGCGATTGCGAGGTTGCACCAATTTTAT
>MHRX01000007.1:17844-18034 GCA_001822655.1 Candidatus Taylorbacteria bacterium RIFCSPLOWO2_01_FULL_45_15b | reverse complement strand
AGCGTGCGGCGACGTGCACTCATCAAACGCGAAAATAATATCGGCGCCGATAGCCTGCTGAATTTGAATGGATTTTTCCGGAGAAAAAAAATGCCGACTGCCATCGATAATGGACTTAAATTCCACACCGTTTTCCGTAATCGTTGCAAGCGGGGAAACTTCCTCGGCCAAAACCGCACTGACCCCTTCT
>MHRX01000007.1:0-17798 GCA_001822655.1 Candidatus Taylorbacteria bacterium RIFCSPLOWO2_01_FULL_45_15b | reverse complement strand
AAGGTTCGACCTTTGTGCGCCTTGTACAAAGGTCGAACCTTTGTGTGTAAAAACATTGCTATTGCTACTTATTTTTGAGAGACCCTTACCAAAAGCCGATCCCAATGAAAAAGCCTGAAACCCTCCGGAGTCAGTCATCGTTGGGCCTCTCCAATTCATAAAATTATGCAGTCCACCCGCTTTTTGAATCCGCTCGTGTCCAGGTTGCAAATATAGGTGATAGGTATTTGCGAGTACCACCTCGGCGCCAAGTTCCCTCACCTGTTCAGTAGTCAGCGCTTTAACTGTTGCTTTCGTGCCCACCACTACAAATGCGGGAGTATTTATTGTGCCATGCATCGTCTCAATTTTTCCAGCACGTGCAAGACCTTTTCTTTTTTTCTCAATGGTAAATCTTAGCGACACAAAAAGAGCATACCACCTCGGGCACGAATTTCGAAATATCCTCCGCCACTTCATCAAACGCCGAGGATGCGCGCGGCTACAAAAAGGCAGTGCTACTCCGCCGGAGGACGTTCGACTTGTATAAGTTCAATATCAAAAAACAATTTCGCATTCGGCGGTATCACTCCATTTCCAGCGCCAGTCGGTCCGTAGGCGAGTTCCGGGGGAATAATGAGTCTACGCTTTCCTCCCTCCTTCATCCCGATAACTCCCTGCTCCCATCCTGAAATTACTCGACCCTGGCCGACGATAAAGCCAAACGGTTCGCCCCGATCAAGAGAAGAATCAAACTTAGTTCCGTCTTCAAGTGTGCCCGTATAATGAACAACTGCAAGATCTCCATTGGCGACAGCCTCTCCGGTTCCGACTACAATATCTTCAATTACGAGTCCGCCAGAAGTCGCCGATGACCCGTCGATATTCGGGATATTTGTTTCAATCGGAGTCGTACCCGAAATATACGTCTGGCCAAAGATAAGCACGATCAGCACGACAGCGAGCACCACTCCGATAATTTCTCCTACGTTCAATTTTCTCATATAAATTATTTTTTAATTATGTTAAGTCTAAAATCTTTCCGAAAAAAGAGCAATCAGGCAATCTCGGGCGGACTCGAAACCTTTTCCTCATCAGGCTTTTTTGAGGTAGGCGCAGTCGAAATAACACGGTCTTCATTTGGAATTGGCATAAGGGTAGGAACTTTCTTCTTACTCTCGTCGTGTAAATCCTCGTAAGTCTTTTTTTCCTTCGCAACAAAATGATGCCCAAAAAGAAAGTGCAGTAAAACAAACAGAAGTATGAGTGCGAGAAGAGCGAGGAGGATTGTCGGGGCAAAACGCTTCGCGAGATCGCGGTACGGCTTGACGTACACATCTACCGACGCATCGCGAATATTTCCAGCTCGGTCGAAAGCCCGCACGATCACTCTCACCTCTCCGGAGATGACATTCGTAATTTGATATGGACTGTCAGCCTGCACAAAGCCGGGCGACGAGTTTGAATCCTTATTAACAATTCCTACCTCATAATGGTCAATTCCCGAGAGCGTATCGGTTGTAAAAAATTCAACGAGCGCCTTTCTGATGACAGTAGCGGAAACCACATCAATCCTTGGGGTAAAAACCGCTGGCGGCGTCGTGTCTACTCTCGCCAAAAAATGGGTTGTCCCTCCCCAAACACCGCTCTTTCGCGACTTGACGTGAAAATACCAAAGTCCGTCAGGCAAATCTTCGTAGGCAATAATTGCGTCCTCACCTTCAGCGATATTGTCAGGTATGGTGAATGGCTTGTTGTCCAATTCATAACTAAAATCCGTTACTTTCGGTTCTTTATCCCAATAAATGACGGGTGAGGGATTGTTATACCACTCCTCCTGAAAAGGATGCGTATCGGAATAAACCACGGGTCCGTCCGGGGCTTTTGGTTGAATAGAGTAAAGCGCTGTGCCATATTCGAGCTCCGCTTCAGAACCAAAACCGTCATTCATAAGCACGCGGGATGTGGGATCAACCTTTACACTCGCCACTCCGGAGCCGGTGGCCTTAAATGTAAGAGTTGTTATCAAACCTCGTTCAGTTGTAACGCCATTTGTAATTAGACCAACCAAGCGCGCCGAACCAAGGCTATTTGAATACGTCGGCGGCTCAAGCCAAATTGAAATGAGCGATGTGCCGGCGGAAGGTTTTATAAGGGTCAGCTTATCCGGAGAAAATTTTATGTTCAATTCGACAGTATTTACCGATTGTCCCTTAGTATCGAGATAAATTCCGACATCAAATGTCGAGCCGTCGATAATGGTCTGATTTCTGGGCGAGACAACGAGTGAAGTCTTGTAGATCGTCGGTGAGACACGAATAAACTGGTCTTCAGCGTGAGCAACAGGCGGCGAGTGCAATCCCGCAATAAAAATGAGGACGAAAAACCATGCGTTCAAAAAAAGGATACTCGGCTTCATAAGCCAATTACGCATCAATATCATCTTTCACATGTTCGACCTCCTTGGTGATGACCTTTTCGGCGGCATCAATGTGCGCCTTCAACTGTTTTAGAATCCTGTTTTCTTCAACTGTAAGCTGTCGTCTCGTATGGGCCGCTTCCAGATACCCGATCTGTTCTTTTACCTGACGCTTTAAGTCGGCAAAACTTTTATGGACGACATCTTCAACATCATGAATTTCTTTTCTAAGGGTTCGGCGCACTTCGCGCATTTTTTTAATAAAGTGCATAAGCATTAAAATAAGCAACAAGACAAGGCCGAGAAGCGGAATCAGAACAGTGAGAAACCTCACTATGGATGTTCCAGTCTCTACAAATGCGGACGGCCGTACCTTTACAGAGTATTTTTCTGTCGGAAGACTGCGCGCGCCGCGCGTATCAACGGCTTCAGCCCAGAGTTTGTACGCCCCGCTTTTTAGAGGCGCTTCGAGTGTTACAAGAAAATCGCCATCGCGATCGACCGCGCCGATAGCTGTAATTTCTGAATTTTCTTTGTCGGTTACGTAAACCTTTACGGAGTATCCGGGCTTTGCCGTACCTTCAACAGACAAAAGCTGGGTGGTGCCGAGTTCTTTGTTGTAGTTTTTTATAATCGGAGTCTCGATCGGCTCCACCACAAATTCAGCTGTATTTACCAGATAATTACCCGCGCGATCGACCGCCTTTACAAGAAGTGTATGTTTGCCGGGACCCATTGGCGGCGTGGCGTAATTTGAGGCCTTGTCTTCCGGCCACGTTCCGATATGTGCATCATCAATCTGAATATCAAAATAATCGACACCCGACATAGCGTCGCTTGCATTGAATCTAAACTTTGCTACGGGATCAGTGCGGTCGGCGCGAGCAAGTTCAGTAATATCCAAAAATTCCGGCTTTACAGAATCAATTTGAAATCGAAATGAAGCGACAGTGCCAAGTCCTTTGTCTGTCCTCTGCTGGACATTGAAATACCAGACGCCATCTTCAACATTATCGAGCGACTTTGACGAAACAGGGGGTATATATGAAACGGTTGGAGTACCCTTTCTGCGACCAAATGACAAAAATACTTCCGTTACGGTCCTATCGTTTCGCCATGAAAATTCCGGATCGCTCGACTGATACCATTTCGACTGGTCGGGATGAGTAGAGGATGTGATAGCAAGACCAACCGGAAGCGGCGGCGGCTCGGGTGTCGGCGTTATTGTACTGTTTGCAATGAGATAACTTGCTGTGCCACTGCTTTTTAGAATATTTGTACCCTCTCCATTGTTAGCTAGGGTTGAAGCGTTTGCAAAAGACACGAGTGCTGTGCCGGTAGCTTTCGCGCGGAAATTCACTGTGAGGATTCTGCCATTTGTACCAGTATATCCGGGATTTAGAATGACACCTTCCAAGTTTATCCGCCCAGTCTCGTTTGAAAACGACGGCTCCTGAACCCACAGATTCACTATCGAATCTGTTTTTGATAAGGACACAACTTCAAGTTTATCGGCAGAAAACTTAATTTCTCCGGACACAGCATTTACCGCTTGCTCTGTAGAGAGAAATATCCGCATTGGAAATGTCCTTCCGACAACATAAGAGCCCGTGGTTGGAGACACATCCATTCGCTCGGCAAAAAGCAGAGTCGGAAAAAAAATAGAAACCAACAACAGCGACAGAGCTATCGTGAGTGCGCGCGTCGATACTTCCCCTTTCTTCTTAGAAATAACAGGGTGCATAGAATGAGTATAATTATAATCGAGGCCGAGAGAATTAGATATTGAAATATCCACTTTACCGGTTTTGCAGAGGACACGCGCCAATTTCCACTCTCGTCCCAAGCCTTCACAAAAACCCAGCTATTTCCTGATTGATCTTCCAGAACATATGGGCTTGTCGCTGTACGCCAGTTCTTCCTTCCCCAGGGCAAGCGCGGCTCGGCTACCTCGTAGCGACCAACGGAGGTTTGTTTATCATTTGCATAAAAAGTCGCGAAGTACCTTCCCTCAAATGAATTAGCGTCGCGCGAAATGACAACCTCGAATGGCTCGGGTCGAATAGTGTCGGCGCTCTCGGAAATCCTACTCGGCTCTCCTTTTGATTCATCTATCTCGAATGAAAGCGCGGACTCAAAAACAGAATCACTGGTTCCATTACCGTCACTTAAGTACATTTTTGTTCCGATAAATTTAAAAAATGAAGTCCCTATCTCCCGCGCATTTCCCCGAACACGAAACAATTCCCCGCGATTTCCATCGAATCCACCGGGGGTGAAACCTGAAAATGGAATTGTCTTGCCAGACACATGCGGTTTTTCAACCCAGATCGTGACAATAGAAGCATTGTCACGAACGTGGATGGCATCAAAGCGCGCATCAAATTCAATTTTTGATTCGAACGCATTCAAATTTTTTCCTTCCGAATCCACAAACACGGCGATCTCAATCTCATCACCAACTCGCGCGGGCGCATTATAAATTTCAGCGAATATTCTCGCCGCAAATAATTTTGACGGGGCAAGTAAGGACAACAGTGCAATAAAAATAGTGAGATATTTCATAATTAGCCTGTCCAATAATAAGCCATGATACTAAAGTCGGTAAGATTCAGCACTTGGTCATTGTTGAGCGCTTCCGCTTCGACGGGTTTAAATGCCTCACTCAAAGTTCGCTTGTACCAAAACGCACCGATTGAGTAGTCTATCAGGTTGACGTGCCCGTCGTAATTGAGATCGCCTTTCAAAATTTTGCGTTTCGACTTATCGATTGATTGAGTTCCGACTTTAAACGCCACCGATTTGCCGAATGTGCTTATTTCGTTCGCAACGATTGCCTTTGATTTTGACGTATGGGGTCCTATTTCAAGAGGCGTCGTATCAAAATTATAAAAATATATTCCGTCGGTATCCGATGTTGTCTTCACAAGAAATTCCTCTTCTGAATGAACGGAAATAACAACTTCGGCATCATTTGATGTCTGACCAAAAATTCTTACCGTATCTCCCTTCTTCACTTCAGATTTATCAACGTCAACTGTCGGTGCAATAAAAATACCACCGATACGCACCGTGGCGCCAAGCGTGAGTGTTACCGGAAACGTAAAAAGCGAAGACCTGTTCCCATAAGTGTCCGTTCCATAGAGTGAAAAAGTATACGAGCCTGCCGACATTCCCTTTAAGGTGATTTCAAATTTCGCGTCCCCGCCGGCAATCGTTTTTGCCGCCACAGTTGCGTCTTTGAGGAGTGTTACTTCCGTCGAAGGGTAAGCGCGTCCCGAAAAAATAACAGCTGTGTCAGCGGTTCCCGCCGGCGTAGGTGTTGGACTCGGCGCAGGTGGAGACGCGCCCCCTCCACCCCCGCCCCCGCCTCCTCCCGACGGAGGGGGTGTTGGGGTCGGGGTTGGGGGCGGAGGCGACACGGCGCCCGCAGGAGTGGCGCTCACTTCGGTTGACGTAGCGATTGAATTCCCAAAACTATCCAGAGCTTGAACTACAAAGTAATAAGCTGTGCCATTCGTAAGACTTGAAACGGTTGCGGCCAGAACATTTCCAACTGATGTAAATGTGTATGGCCCGCTTGAAACAGTGCTTCTTCCCACATTATATCCGCCAACTGTCCACCCGAGACCGGCCGAAGCGGATGTCCAGGTCAAAGAAACTTGCGCATCACCTGCCGTCGCGCTGACCGCCGGAGTCGTCGCAAAAGGAAAATAGAGAAATCCCGCCCGTACGCCGTATGTGGTAGCGGTAGAGGTGCCGATGGAAAACTGTGAACGAGTACTCGTAAGTCGGAAACTTGTAGACGTTGAATAATCGCCGGGAGCTAGGAGCGGATTTAATATAGTATATGTCGTGCTGGTAAAATTTTGCGCCGAAACATTTCGCGCATGCAAAATACATAGCATTAATAGAGCCACGAAGAAAAGATGCTTGAGTTTCAAACGGCCCAAAACCATAGATGATGCCGTATTATACCTTTACTTGTGGGCTTTCGAAAGGTAAGAAATCTACTTCTTTAAGAGATCGATTAGCAGTGATTTTAAAACTGTGGGATTGGCCGCGCCCTTTGTAGCTTTCATCCCCTGCCCGACAAGAAATTGGAGTGAGGCCTCTTTTCCCCCCATATATTCAGCGACTGCGTTTGGATTCGCGTCGATCACCTCTTGTACAGCGCCCCTCAAAACACCTTCATCATGTTGCTGTAATAATCCGTGTTTTTTTGCGATCTCCGCCGGTTCACCACCAGAAACAAACATAATTGCGAGAATATCTTTTACCCCGCGAGAGGAAAGATCGCCCGCTTCGTTCATAGAAATTAGTTTCGAAAACGCGGAGGGATTTACCTCGCCAAATGATTCCACGTCTTGCTGTTTCCGGAGACCGATCAAGTCGCTGGCAATATAATTTGATGCCAGCAAAACGGATTTTTTTTGATTTTTTAATTTCCCAGCTACTTCTTCAAAAAATTTTCCGATATCCGGGTTTAAAACGTACAATTCCGCGTCTCCCTGCTTTATCCCGAATTGTTCGACGAGACGCGCGCGTTTCGCGATGGGCAACTCGGGAAGATTCGCCTTCAGCCAAGCTTCAGAAAAATCGGACATTCCGGCGAGATCAATAGGGGGCAAATCAGGATCGGGAAAATAACGATAATCATGTGAATCTTCTTTGGATCGTTGCGAATAGGTCGCCTGCTTCGCGTCATTCCATCCTCGTGTCTCCTGAACGAGTTTTTCTCCCGATTCGAGCGCGTCTATATGCCGTTCGACTTCATATTTTATGGCCCGCTCCACCGCTCGAAAAGAATTCAAATTTTTTACTTCCACTTTTGTGCCTAAAACAGGTTTGTCAGACAAACCTGTTCGAGCTAGCCCGAGCGCGGTCGCTCTAGGGCCGATCAATCCGCTCAAAGCGGATTGATTTAGGCCAAATGTTTCATCTTTTAAGACCGAAATATTCGCCTCTACTCTCATCTCGCCTTTCTCCATATTGGCTTCGGCGATTCCGAGCGTTGTCAAAAGAAGCTGAAGCTCTTTTGCGAAGCGAACAGCCGTCTCCGCATCGTGTATAACCGGCTCCGTGACAAGCTCCATGAGCGGCACTCCCGCGCGATTAAAATCAACGAGGCTTGTTTCGCCTAAATCAGATTCGCTCTGCGAATCTGATCGGCCGATCGATCCTTCAGATCGATTTAGGCCCTGATCATGAATTGACCGAGCAGTATCCTCTTCTATGTGAACGCGTCGCAATTTTACCCCCGCGAGTTCTCCGCCGGAAACAAGCGGTTTATCATATTGACTTAATTGATATCCTTTCGGAATATCGGGATAGAAATAATGCTTTCGATCGAAGTGGACTACGGTGGCAAGTTTGCCACCGACTGCCGCGCCGAGAAACAAAACATTTTTAATAGCCTGCATATTGGCGACAGGTAGCGTTCCCGGATGCGCCATACAAATAGGGCAGATATTCACGTTTGGCCGCTTCTCATCGGGGTCATTCTTCGAATTGCAAAACATCTTCGTTTTCGTGGCGAGTTCCGCATGCACTTCAAGGCCAATGGTTACTTTGTATTTAATTTCCGACATAGGATGCATTCTAATCTGAAAATGAGAAATAAAAAAGCCCGCCCCGCCAGCGCGAAGCGCGGCGTTTGGTGGGCGGGCCGCTTAGAAATAGAAAAAATAATCAAGACGAAGCCGGCTTGCTCGTCGCTACTTGATGAAGTCTCGCCATTTCTGCCTCACAATCTTTGACGTGACTATCGAAGTAACCCGTCTCGATATTATGTTTGCAGTGCGGGCATTCCTTACAACAGGAAATCATGTGGACTACATCGGGTTGATAGTGACAACTGCAATCGCACCGATATCGAGCATTACAACAATCATTCATAGATATACCTCTACCGCAAGAATATCACTCTCGTTTCAAATCTCAAATTCATACGTCGAATAGTTTCAGCAAGAGCGTGCGCTTGCCGAATTCCCTCTTCATTCAAAGACTCGTCAGCACGTGAAGCCATCGCACGTTTTGCTTTATTGGAATCAGTAAGTCCATGTCGGACAAGAGTTATTTTCATATACATTTTGAATCTTATTCGAGAGTAGCTTTGAACCGTATGGCCAATCAAGAAAAAACGTCGAACGGTTTTAATGCCATTGATTTTGATACCATTTTTTTATTAATAACATTTATATTGTCACACACTTACGTTTATAAAACGCTATAGCGTTTTATAAACGTAAGTGTGTGTTTGTGCCGCCTCTGCCGAATTTTTTATTTTATCTTCAAAATTTTCGTCAAATGTTCACTCAAGGCTTTAACCGCGTTGTCGTCAATAATAGAGACACTCAAGATTTCACTGGCCTCCTTACGCAAGCTCTCTTTTGCGGCTTTCAACACATCCTCCGAGACAAGGTCAGTTTTAGTGAGAAGCACAATTTCGGGCTTGCGCGATAATTCTGCATTAAATGCGGCGAGCTCTGCGCGAATAGTGCGATACGGCGCCACTACATCTTCGTGCTCAAGAGAAATACAGTGAATTATGAGTTTTGTGCGCCGAATGTGCTTCAAAAATTTATGACCGAGTCCGCGTCCCGTGGCCGCGCCCTCAATAAGTCCCGGAATATCTGCAATCACATATCCATAGAGGCTACCGAGATTCGGCTCAAGCGTCGTGAATGCATAGTCTCCGATCTTTGCTTTGGCATTCGTCAGCACATTCAAGAGACTCGATTTACCGGCATTCGGAAAACCCACAAGTCCCGCGTCAATAATGAGCTGGAGTTCGATAAAGAAATCCGCCTCTTCTCCGGGTTTGCCGTCAGTTTGCTCCTGGGGACTCGTGTTTGTAGAAGCTTTGAAATGTTCGTTTCCCAAACCTCCCGTTCCTCCCTTCAAGAGTAAAATCTGTTCATCTTCCTTTAGGAGTTCATACGTATCACCTGTCTCTTTATTCGTAATAATAGTTCCAATCGGAACCTCCAAAATATAATCGTTACCGTTCTTTCCCTGCATGCTGTCGCGCATTCCGTCGTCTCCCCGTTCCGCCTCAAAATGCGTACGATTCCTGTATCGCGCAAGCGCTCCAACATCGCGAATCGCTTTCGCATATACGCTTCCTCCACGGCCGCCGTTACCCCCAGCGGCTCCGGCGAGCTCTCGTCCTTTTTCATGACGCCACCGGACAACACCGTGTCCTCCGCCGCCAGCTTTTAAATGAAGTTGTATCTCGTCGATAAACAATTGAGTAGAATATGAAAAATAGAATGCTGAATTTCGAATTCCGAATCTGGAATCTCAAATAGGATTCGAGAAACAAGAATATCAACATCATAGCATAAAAAATAAAGCTCGCAGGATTAGTGCGAGCTTTCGTTTGCCTTTCGGCGAATATTTTTATGTTGGAATATTGTAACCCTTGAAAGAACTTTGAGCAATTTTGTGTCTGTCTGACAGACACAAACCCAGCGCGTCTTGTTTTGCAAAGAAATAAAGTGTTGTTAACGCATCCTATGTGTGCATATTCATCACATGCCTATTTTTATGGCGTTTTTGGACAGAGTTAAAAAAAACGGACCGAAGTCCGTTAGTAACCACGAAAGAGAAATTGTAGACGCCGCCGGAGACCCGCTCGGCGAATCGGAGCACTCACATTTCCGCGGCGAAGCGAATCGAGATCGTGTCTTGGCGATGGATGAGCGGTTGCAATATTGAATTCCTTGATGGGCAGATTCGGAGCTAACGATATCCGAATCGTTTCTTTTTTAGACCTGATAAGCATATATCCTTTCAGAACCAATTCTCTATTGTCTGATTTAAGTTTCGCCCGAAATAGTTTTTTTTGCAAGCGTTACGGCTCCTTCTCTTGTCTTCGCAACAACTAAAAATCTCTTGGTATGGCAAAATATTGCATCGTCTACTTTTGATACTTTTTGCAATTCCGCGTCACGCGTACCCGCCCACGATTGCGGAAATTGAATTCTTGAGCCGAATGAGCGCATATCGCTTCGCACCGTCTTCACGTGCCAGTTAGATCCCTGCGGGTAAACGACAAGGAGAGGTTCGGGATAGCGCGACATAATTTCTCCCCACGGATAATCCCTCTCAAGAATAATTATCCTTTTATCATCCGAATTTTCATATGCTATCGCCACATGACTCTTCCCCTCCTCTCTGTCGCGCGTATGTTTGATCTCTCGCGCAAGCAAACTCCTTGCAAAATCAACGGCGCTTAAAAACGCTTCGTCTTCCGTCATTTCATCTTTCCACGTCGGCAAGTAGGAAAAGATTACATTTCCTACGAGATACGGATAGATTTCTGCCATGAGTGGCTTAATAATATCAACACCATTATCAAGCGCGTCAATCTGTTGGACAAGCTTTCTGTCGATTTCCCCACTGACTGTTTCAGAATCGCAAATCAAAGGACCAAATTTCTTCCAGACGAGCCCAAATGAGGCGAAGGGAATTCCATTTTCTCTTTTTCCGGCGCCCCCGATCTGGTGATGATCAAAGTGATTTATCGCCTCATCATATTCACCGCCCACATCAATCACGAAGTCTCCCGTTTTCCAATCGTTCTTTTCCCGACTTCGCACAATTTCCAATTCCCCTTTGATGTAATGCGACAACGTAGCCACAGCAAAAACATCGTCCGGATGGAAACTGCCGCTATGCGTTACAATTTTAGTTTTCTTCTTTGCCATCTTTTTTCGTAAAGTGAAGGATGCCTCGTAAAATCAAGAATACCACGATTCCGAGAGTAACGATAAGTGAAATCTGCCACACATTCCGCGCGAATATCGCACTTCCTCCATAGGCATATATAAAAGCAAACGGCACAATTCCAATCAGCGTCGCAAGAGCGTGCGGCCTCCATTGAAGCATCGTCAAAATTCCAAGCGCATAGCTCAAAATATCAACAGGAACGAGTGCTCGAAGAAGCACGATGACCCAAAATTCATTCTGTTTTGGAATTTTATTTTCATATTTTTTTATGGCGTCAAGCGCAATAAATTTCTCGAGAATGGGTTTCGCGGCATACCTGGCGATATAAAAAGCGAGCAATGCGCCAAGCCACCAGCCGATAACATTCAAAATACCAGTGAGAAACGGCCCGAAAATCGCCGCCGCGACTGCAATAAGCGGTAAAAAGCTAAGCGGAGCGACCACGGTCGCAATGACCATAAGAACCACATATGCAAGCGTTCCCATAAAAAAGTTTGCCGCGATAATACCCGCCAGATATGTAGTGAGTCGCGGATCGAGTATGAGCCAAGCAAACGCGCCAAAATAAATCACAAGCGTCAAAATGTATAATGATTTTCGTCTCATCTTGCGCTAAAGATAACATAAAAGAGCGCCTCAAAAACAAATCAGACAATTTCTTGCGATGCTAAGAGCCTACCTCCAATCTAACCGCAGTTTAAGAAGCAAATCCCTGGCATGCCTCGCCGACCATCCAAAATTCTGCTGCCCGCCCGACTGAAACAGTCGTTTCGGGCGGGCAAATTGCGTATTTTTCGTCAGCGTATCGTCTACAGATGTCGATGTCTAACTCATCGACCCGTCTACAGGTGTCGACATGCTTCTTGTCGACGCTCGATATGCTTCCCTACGGGAACGGTACACCTTTCGCCGAAGCACCATTCTGGTGCTCGGCTCAAGGTCTTGCAGAAGCTCCACGTATTCGCTTCTTCACCTCAAAATCTGCAATTTTCGCACCGTCTACAGGTGTCGACAATATCCCTGTCGACCGAATTTTGGATGTTCGAGCTAGGCATTAGATTGGAGATAGGCTCTAAGAAGTTTCGTGAGGGTCGGTAAGTTCTCTTTTTTTTAAAAGAGACGCAAACCATAGCAGTTCGTCAAAAAAATCATCAAAACGCTGAATATACTTTTCATCTTTCAGTCTTCCTTCCTCATCAAAAACATCCTGAATTTTTGAAATCCGTATTGTCTCTCGAATAATTACCATTCCTAATTCTTTCAAGACGGGCAAAATATTCGTAACAACACTCGCGCCGCCAAATCCGCCGTTTGAAACGCCAATGAGGCCGACCGGCTTTTTCTCATACTCGTCATACAGCGCATCAAGAAGCATTTTTAATTCTCCGGGATATCCACGATTGTATTCCGGGGTCACAATGACAAATGCGTCGGCAGAGGCCGCAATTTTTTGCCATAACAAGAGCCGAGGATCTTTTTCAGGATTGTCTTCCGTGCGACCAATAATGTAATCCGCCGGCTCTACAAATTTAACGCCGACGCCGTGCTTTTTAAGTTCGGCCATTACAAACCTCGCCGCATGAATTGAACGATTCAGCTCGCGTGACGTTCCGTGAATCACGGCAATAATGAGCGGAGTATCAGACATTTATTTATTAGAATATTTACGCGCCAACATCTTTTTCAACATCCTTTTTTTTGCAAGTCTGAAAAAAGTATGCGTGGCATCAAATATATAGAGTCTGGCGGTAACCAGAATAAGGTCTCGGTACATAAACACTCTGTGATACATCCCCCAAAAAAATCCGCGCTTTGACTCTTTCCTCACCTGGCCAAGTGCGGGAAAAATAATAAAACTGCGCCGAAAACCGTTTTTGTCGCAAAAATAATTGAGCGCCATTTCTATTTCAAAATTATGCTTATTTTTTTCTGGAACCGAATACCAAAGCTCCTTAGTCAGCGCTCTTTGTCCGCCAAGTTTTAGAACATAGGGTAATAAATATTTATTCGTAAATTCTGTCCGACGGCCGCAAATACCGACAGACATGTCGGTATCACCCCGAAGCACCGGCGTCGCAATTTTGGTTATTATTTCCCCGGTTAAGCCAATCAGATCCGCGTCAAAAAACTGAATGACCCTATACGAGGCCGCTCGCACACCCTCTTCCATTGCGCGAGCTTTGCCGCTATTTTTTTCCAGCCGGCATACCTCAACGCCTTTCAGTTGCGCAACACGAGCGGTTTCATCCCATGAACCGTCGTCCACGACTATAACTTCTCCGACGAGAGGATGACTCTTTGCAACGTCAATTACCGAGCCAATCGTTTTCGCTTCATTAAATGCCGGAATAATGACAGAAACTAAATTCTTCTTAGGTATCGGATTGCCCATTGATGCAAAAATACTACAACAACAACCAGAAATGTCATAATGAGCATGAATTTGTGCGTTTCGTTTTGCACCACGTCTGTGCCGCCCCCTGCAAGGATGACAAGCGCGTATATTCCAAGATGAAGAATGCTTACCGCCAGCACATTTACTCCAAAATATTTCCAAAAATGAATCTTTCTCATTCCGCAGACTATTTGCGAAACCACGCGCGTACCATACAGGAATTTTGACAGCAAGACGATTCGAAGTCCATGCTTGTCAAAAAGCTTCATGAGTTTGCCGAAAAATTCTTCCTTCTTTTTGTAGACTTTCAATTGAATCAATTTCCCATGAGGCATATATTTTCCGATAAAATACCAAACAACGTCAGCGATGAGCGTGGCGGCGAGCCCGATAATGAAAACCGGCACAAACTTCATTTCACCGATATAGACGAGATATGCGGCCGGAAAAAAAACAGTCTCACCAAGAACGATAAGGCCAAAAAACAAAAAAATATACTGATATTGAATAAGAAGTTCTAACATTAAGTACTACTGCCATGTTGCGGATGCACCTCCGGATAAATATCAAGCAGAGCAAAAAGGAATGCCAAAATAATCGGACCTAATAGAAATCCCATCGGGCCGAAAAAAGTAATTCCGCCGAGAACCGACAGCAAGACAAGAAGCGGGTGCAATTTTATATCGCGCTCAATCAATGCTGGTCGGAGTAAATTATCAATTAATCCGACGAGAAGCACGGCCCACAGCAACATGCCGAGCGCCCAGCCAAAACCTGAAGTAAAAAACAAATAAAGAACGGCAGGCACCGCGACGAGCGAGGTGCCAAGACTTGGCACGAGAGCCGCGAAGACCGAGAGCGAGCCCCAGAGAAGCGCCGACGGTACTCCGAAGATGAAAAACCCTATAGTCATGAGCACTCCCTGCAAAAGAGCGATCAAGATTGACCCCTTTATTACGGAATTTACCGCCGCCTTAATTTTCTTAATGACAAAGCGGTCATCATCATCACGGAGCGGACTAAACTTGATAAGCATGTCGCTGAAATGCTTCCCGTCGCGCATCAAAAAAAACATCGCGAGTATCAGCAAAAAAACATTTATAGCTATTTTCAAAAAACTCGAAAAAAGATTCTGCAGATTGTCGATGACAAATTGATACACTTTTGTAACGTACGAGTCTATAGCAACTTCATCTATATCGGGAACGATGTTATCAGGCAAGATAGCCCGCGCTTTGTCGGCAAGACCCGAAAGCATCGTGTGAACGTAGTTCGTCAGGCTATTCTCCGTTGTTATCCGATGATATTGGGAATTTACTTCCGTAAAAATCGCGTAACCCAAAAAAATTACAGGAATCAATATGACAAGAAGAATGATAATGACAGAGATAAACGCCGAAAAAGAAGGGCTCTTTGTCCATGCGCGAAAGCGACTAAACATCGGGTAAAAAACGACTGAAAGAATCCCGGCGAGCACGAGAATTTCGAGATAAGGCATGAAAATAAAATACGTGAGCACCAAAATACCCACAAGGAGGGCGTAATAAAATCCCGATTGGAGCTTGTTTGAAAGCATGAGAATACTATACCACACCTTGCCTTTATTAAAAAAGAGCGATGTCGCAATGAATGACAACGCTCCAAACTGTCAGAAAATGCCGACTATCGAACCACTGTGGCAACCCATTTTCGAGTAGTCACATCAACACCAAATTGGATTACTCCGATCCTCTTCGAAGCAATGTCGCCAAGTTTAAGATTTTTTTGACTCATGAAGGAACGGGCAGTACTTGCCATTCTTTTTAGTATTTTGCTAAGTTTCGTCATACCTTTTTAACCATAACACTTCTCGCGAATCCGTTCAAAGTCGCGGCACAAGTCCAAAACTTGAGTTGATTCTGAATAACTCCCGAAAAAAAGAATCGCCAGGAATAAATATCATTCCTGGCGACGCCCCTGCAATCGGTCTCGACCCGACGCTTGGGAATCTTTTTAACGATTGGCGGATAAAATCCGCTTGCCACTGGCCCTAACCCAGACGTCTCTACACGCTCGGCGGATCAGTTCCGAGCAAGACGAGCAACCAAGAAACAATATACACAACAAAAAGATATGCGCAATACCTCCCCACGGCCCGCAACATCCATGAAAAGAAAAGTATTTCCGTGGTAGCATAGGTTGCAAGTTAAGTCCGACTTCCTTTCCGCGAACATTTGAGCGTTTGCTCTAAAGTGGATTAGGGTCTGTTACGCCATAATCTCTGAGCGACCTAAAGCTCCTTCCTTTCTTCTCCGTTCATCATTCAGCAAAGTGTACAAGAGCATGAAGAAATTTCTCTGCGACTCTGCTATGACCTCATTCTCTATAATAATGATACTTTCGGATCGAAAATCATAAAATGCAACTTTGTTGCCGTATACAATATAAGAGGTATTTTGATCAAACATGCCGTACCTACCAGGAATCTCAACATAATTCTTAAGTAAGTGGTTTTTCTTCTGCCATTCGGCAAGCTTATCGGTAATCATGTAGCGATTTATATTCCTATTGTCCAACTTTTCCTTAAATCCATTCGGTATGTATTTCTGCCATGCTTTTGCGGCATTATGAGAACTATATCGATAAAACGTGCCCCCTACCTGTAAGGTTGAAATGAGATCTTCCAGCGCAAGTCGCATACCCTTGACTCCATGATTAAATCGCACGACCGGCTTTTTTTCATGCCTGTCGTAAACCCTCTCAAGCTCTGGCAACAGGTCTTCAAAACGAGCTTTGAACTTAGCATATACCAACCTTAACCTCTGCGGATGCTCAGGAACGTATTTATGTTGCTTTCCAAACACAGTTCGCGTTACAAGACCCTTTTCTTCCAGAGCCGGCATCACTTTATAGATGGTCGGACGGTGAAGACTTGTACGTTGAGCAATGGTTGCAATGAGCGACGGGCCGTTTTCGATCAAATCGAGATAAATTTCGATCTCGTGATGGCCGATGCCAAAGCTGGCAAGAAGTTCTTTCATAAGAGTGAAATAATTTATTACTCATATATACTCATCTTTTCCCTTAAAATACAAGACCTTGGCAATGTTTGTAAATTATCCACGACAGTTCGCGACATTTAGTAAGCAAACCTTTGCACAGCTGTTACGATATACACGGGTCAGGTAAGCACAAACACAAACGAAAGTTAAAATATGCACATTGAAATGCGACAGACGACGAAACTCGATCCTCGAGACGGCGCAGATGATTCGGACTGGGAAGGGTCTGGCCAAGATCAAGGAGACTTCAACAGCTCCACTGACGATGATTAGGAGAACTGTTATAGGAACACCCGGTCAAATATGAATCTCGGAAACAGAATTTCTCGAGACTTTGGGTTTTTGTTTCTATCGCGATCGAAAACTGTTCTTATGACATTAATACCAAAAAATCGAGATGTTAAACATACCGAGCTTGGAAATTATTATGAACGAAAGCAAGCCTTTGACAAACGGAAATATCACCGACTGCACGAAACTGCATTTTGATAGGGCTCACGGAAGAGGAGTAAACGCCATCGGTCAACATGTCGACATTGTCGATCGTCCGCTTCCGTACGAACCATTCATCATCAAGATGAAAGTCAATGAAATCGGCGAGGTACTGAAAGCCGAGATTGAATAAGGGCCATGCCCAACCTGTGTCTTGCACAGGTTTTTTTATGCAAGAACCAGAAATCAGGCCGTGGTCAAATAATAGGATCCACCCTAATGAACCATTCAATCGGATCGGCTTTGTAAAAAGAGGTTGAATAAACCTATTGCAGTGAATGTAGAGAACTGCCCGACATAACTCTCGGCGGCTTTTTTCCTAACAATGCCAAAATAGTCGGTGCGATGTCTGCAAGGGTTCCGTTTCTCATCTTTTTTGATACGTCCGTCAAAATAGCGGGAACGGGATTCGTCGTGTGCGCCGTATGTTTCTCTCCGGTTCTCTCATCAATATTTACCTCCGCATTTCCGTGGTCTGAAGTGATAAATGCAACTCCGTCTACTTTGATAAGCTCCCCGACCACTCTTCCAAGTTGCCGATCAACTTCTTCAAGCGCCTCAATGAGCGCCGGCACATTTGCCGTATGGCCCACCATGTCGGGATTCGCGAAATTTATAAAAATGAAATTAGTGCCGGCGCCGATTTCTTCAATCGCCTTGTCGGCAATTCCTTCTGCGCGCATCTTCGGCGCCAAATCGTGCGTCTTTACGTCTTTTCGCGAATCAAGAAGGATGT
>MHRX01000006.1:3310-12328 GCA_001822655.1 Candidatus Taylorbacteria bacterium RIFCSPLOWO2_01_FULL_45_15b | reverse complement strand
CGATCTCACACACTCCTCCCGCACATGCCAACTCCTTCTTCGCTTCCGTTTCGTCCTGAATCTCGTACGTCATAATCTTTGAGAAGTCGATGTGTTCGAGGCGTTTCGCCATTTCAATATACTGCTTTTCGGTAATCGTCTCGTATGGAGCAAGTTGGTACACGTGATTATCGCGCGGCAAAAAAGAAAGCCCGCCGACAAGATCCCAGTTTGAGTAAAGCCAATTTGCAACCTGAATCCACTCATCGTCTCCGACAGATACAGTTACTGATGGATTGTGTTCCGTATAATTTTCCTTAACCATCTTCCAGTGTTCAAGCTGATTGATTGCTGTGATGTCATCCTTGTAGAGTGATCCCTTCGGAGACTTTACGGGAAATTCCAAAACGTAGGTCGTCGCCATTTCCATGCTTTGCCCCACTTCCGGGTGATATGGAACACCTTGATCACGAAGCATCTTGAAAAGCGAATCGGTTGCACTGATGCGTACGCGGCGGATATAGTATTCGCTGTGGCGAGGATGCATACCTGACGAACAGTCCACTGTTTGAGAGAGAGTTCCCGAAGGCTTTACGCAAGTAATACAGGTAGACTGATTCACTCCAAACTTCTTTGCGTAAATTTTGTTGAGACGAATCGCTTCGTTCTTTAGTTTCTTCAAAACTGCCGGCTTTCGTACTTCCGGACTGTCCCACTGCCCAGTAATCGATACACCAAGAAGCCGCTCCTTTTCGCAATGTTCCTTCCACTCTTTTGAAAGATAAGGAAAATTTGTAAGAGTGGACTGGTATGTTCCGAGGATTGTCGCCACCTTCATCTTTCGCATGAGCGAGGCTTCGGTATCATTTGAACGTGCAACGATTTCAGATAAGTTGCAGAATTGTTTTGATTGAAGGATGATTTCTCCGCAATTGTGCAACATAATTCCATTTCCGTCAAATGCATGCGCTTCTTCAACTGTGCAGTCATATACGGACTGAATTCCTATAGGATCGATTGATTCAATCGTACTTACAAATGATTCTTTGTTTAAGACTCGTTTATAATGCGAAAGCGCAAAATCGAGTTTGTCTTTTTTTTCTTTTTCAATAAAGCTCACTCTTTTGGCGAAACGCACTATATTTGAGGCACTAATTACGAGCTCGTGATTAGATTCACAATGGTATAAAGAATAGCCGCCTTTTCCATTCGGCAAAAGTCGATTGGAACCATTTCTTCTATTCTTATAAATGCAACTGATAATACCGATTCGAGCAAGCATTCGCTGTGCAACCTGAAGAGAAATGAGGGAATTCGAAGATAACCGAACACTTACACCCTTTCCTTGATTTCCTTGGACGGAACCGTCGGCATCAAACCATCCCTGCAAAAATCCTTCATAAAACTCCGATGATGCTTGTTCTATCGTGTCGCCTGGAACTTTGCTTTCATTCGTCATTTCATATCCACTCGCCAATTTGCCGAGCCGAACAGATTGTACGCGAGCGTATCCAGTTTGCGCTTTATGGCCTACCATATCACTGCGAGCTCCGACGCTCTCATGCACCAGCGCAACGGCATACTGCATCATCGTATCCCTATTAAATCCCCAAAAATCAAGATTTGCTTTTTGATTTTTTTCTATGTTACCGTCTCCAAGCAAACTACCCAAAAGCCACCCTTCGGATCGAGTACCCCTACCACTCCATTGCGTTTCTGCATGATTATTCAATACAATTGAATCTCCCATTTTTAAATCCTTCACTTCTTTCCAGATATTTTTCTGCACCTTTCTGGTTTTATAATCCACAACAAGAACTTTGTGGTTATCCGTTGCCTTAAAAGAAAATCCTCTGCTAGTTTTAATCTCAAAAACATTTTTCTCACCGGTCTTGAAAAATCCTCCTGAAGGATAGCTCTTGCTATCAACGAGAGCGTTAAAATTAATCCCTATCAAATCTTTGACACGCCTCGCACCCTCCGTTGTCATAACCCAGGTATCATCAGTTACGCATGGATTGGTGCCGATTGGACCGATAATGTTACCCGTAGCATCAAAATAGCCCTTGTAGCCCTTCAAGACCTCAATACGACGTGCGGGAAGTGTCTTTGCAAGAGAACCTCGGTTAAAGATTCCTCTCTCGCCAGAACGCGATTTTATAAGCGCCATCCACTCTTCGAGAAACTCTTCGTTAGTAGGCTTTTGGACATAAACCGCGGAATTGTTCGCGAGCGTTCGTTGTGGTTCGGTAAGATAAAACTGACCTTTTTTCGCATCTCGAATATCGTTATCATCGAGATCAGAGAGGCTAATCATGGCACTTCTCCTTACGCCACCCGACACAACGCAATCTCCAATCATACAAATAATGTCGTGAACGTCGAGGTTTGTGAGACGCTTTCCCTGACGCCTCAACATTTTCTCACGAGTAAAATTCAAGAGACGACGTAACGGGTCGGGGCCGGACGATTTGCCTCCCATAGTTTTGAGTCGTGCGCCGGCCGGCCGCAGAAGCGAGTAATCAAAATCAACATCCTCTCCATCAGCCCACGTCTTCATACCGAGAATGAACGCATTACACCACCCCTCTTTACTATCTTCAATAACGTGCGCCTCATGCTTCTTCCCGCTCTGAATTTTTATTTGAGGAAACTTTTGTACATTTTGACTCTCGGCCGACCACCCCGCTCCGGTTCCGCACATCGAGATATACATAATCTCCGCCATATCCTCAAAGTTCTCCGGGGCAATATATGAACAGTTGTATGCGCAGACATTTGTCGCACGAGCGGCTTTACCGGCAAACTGAAGAAGGCGCATGCTAGGCATCGCCTCTTGCTTCAAAATCGCTTCGCGCACTTCGCCATACTCTCTCTCGGATAATTTTTTGCCGAGATTCTCTTTCATAAAAGCAATATAACGCTCTACCGTTTCGATCCACGTTTCGCGGCGACCTTCTTCTTCGATCCACTTTGAATAGGATCGGTAATAAATAAATTCTCCAAGCGCCGTGCGAAAATTCTTTTTACTGTCTTCGGCAAGCTTCTTCACGTGCTCTGGTACCGCGATACCTTGCGAACGAAGCTTGGCTCTTTCCTCACGATAAATAATGTAGGCTTTCGCAGTTTGGACGTATTCGCTTAAAATAAGCTCTTTTTCGACAGAATCCTGTATTCCTTCAACTGTCGGGACGAAATTCTTGTACTTTCGCGCGATACGCACCACATCGGCGTATACTTTGTTCGCTACCATGGCGGCTTCAGCCGGAGACCCTTCTCCTGTCTGTAACATCGCCTTATTGATGGCATTTACAATCCGCTCAAGATCAAACGAGACGATTGCCCCATTTCGCTTTTGGATTGATTTTACTAAAAGATCCGTTTTCTTTGCTGGTGCCATTTTTTTTACCATGTAATTTCTTTTAAATTCCCGCTTATCAAACACTTGCTTGGCTAAATCAGTCCCGCAGGTGCGGGACTGATTACCAGAATTCGCTCTGAGCGAATTCTGGGGTGCTATTAAAATACAAGCCCTTTGTTGTCGTCAGCATTCAAACGAAGAAAATTTTTCTAGTTAATTCTCTCTTACTTAATTCTCTCCCGGCTCCCAAACGATGAACTTGGTTTCAACATTCTAACGCAAAAAATCATCTTGCGTTGGTGTGGATAACATATTTTTCCACAACAAAATATAAAACCCTTTGAATGTAAATGTCGGTGTAAAAATAACGTTCGTGTGAGCCATACAATTGAACAATATTTAGACTCCCGAACGATAGGAATGTTTTCTTTTTTGCGAGACTGCTTTAGAAAAAAAATTGCCGGACAATGTCAAAAATTAATAAAAAAATACGGTCAAAAATCGGTTTACTGACCCGCGTGCGCTTTATACACTCTAAACAAAGTATCCTGCCCAATCTCTGAAAAAGTCTCGTTCCTTCTCGCGAACAGCTTCAAAAAACTCACGATCCTTCTTATGAGTCAAGAAAGTGCTGACCTTATCCACTGCGACCCACCGCGCTTCAGGATTTTCTGGATCGCTCGGTTTCAAAGACATTTCTTTAGTTGTAAAGAGAAATATCTTTATTACTTTAAGTTCCGTAAGGTCGTCTTCGCGCGGGTCCTTCGATATGCGATACCGCTCGATATCTCCAAGTTCTTTTATAAACGTAAGATCCGAGATTCCTGATTCTTCATGTATTTCGCGCCGCGCCGCGTCATAAAAATCCTCTCCGGGATCTGCATGACCTTTCGGCAAGGACCAAGAAGTACCGCGCTGTGAAACCACGAGGACTTCGCCCTTTTTGTTGACCACTATTCCTCCTGCTGATTTGGTATGACGCATAGTTTTTGACCGCATGAGTCTGGATGCGAGTGCTAGTCCCGAAACAAGCACGGCCAAGAAGTAAAATAGCACTCGGTGATTCATACGACTAACTGCAGACGGCGTTCGAACACACTCATTACTCTGGCATAATCCTCGCGGTTTAAGATATGTATACTTCGGCGATTGATCCCGCAACAGTGCCGATCAAGATTGCCAAGCCACCGATCGCAACCATCTGAACCGCTCTCCTCCAAGGATTAATGCGGGCAAACTTGGCGCTCAAAAACCCGAGAACAAAAAGTGATAGGACGGCTATCATGATCGAGTAGCGAATAGCATCTCGCCCTTCAAAAGCAAGATAAGGAAGAATGATCAATGTGCCCGAACAAATGTAGGAGAAAAACATGACGACTGAACCGCGAAGCGCCCTTACAAACGGGATCTCTTTTCCACTTTCATATTCTTCGACGGAATTTTCAGCAAGGAGGCTTCCGACTCCCATGGAAAATGCCTCTACAAGAATGAGAATAACGCCTGTCAGAATGATGGTCGAACGGGAAACTCCCGCGACAGCAATACCGGAAATGAGGCCGACGGTGGAGACAAGACTATCCTCAACACCAAAGACAAAGTTTCTAATGTAGGAAGCTGTTCTCTTTTTCATAAAAAAAGTATACCACATGAATTTTCTGCATTAAAAAAACACAGCTCCCGTGCTGTGTGATTAGCGAATCCGCATATGAGTTTCGTGAAATGTATCGAGACTGTCGCCTGTCAGAATCTCGAAAATCTCAAGATAGGTCGCAGTCGTTTTCTGGAGAATGTCCTCGGGAACTCTTTGCGCGTGAACCCACCGAACATCTTCCTCATTTTCCGGATCGCGCTTGTCAATTCCGATTTCAATTCCCCATTGCCGGACGAGTTGCTTGTCGAAAGGAGACGGATCTCCGCCCGTCTCTACGGCCATTTTCCAATCATCCGCTTTCCCGAACCGGCTCGAGTCCGGAGTCAAAACTTCGTCGATAATCAAATAGCTCGATGAGTTTTTTTCTCCAGATCGCCATCCGGCTTCAAATTTCGTATCGGCAATGACAATCCCCCTCGAAGCGGCATATCCATTAGCCGCCGAGTAGATGTCAATAACTAGCTTATCAATACCTGGATAGCGGGTCATGACGTCCCGAAAATCCACCGCAACATCATGCCCGACGTTGGCTTTTGTCGAAGGCGTAAAAAGAGGATGTACCAGCTTATCATGCTTCTTCAGTCCATCGGGAAGATGGTGTCCAGAGACTTGGCGAGCCTTCATGTACTCTTTCCAGCCGCCGCCAGTCAGATATCCCCGTACCACCATTTCAAAAGGAATCGTCTCGAGCTTCCTGACCACGACAGCAATCCTGTGGAGATCCGCCTTATCGCGCAAATAGAGAGGCAAATACTGATCAATTGCCGGACCAAACGCAACAAGCTCATCGCGGATTTCGTGTTCTAACAATGCGACGAATTCAGGAATCTTTTCACGCCAGAATACATTCATCGCCGTAAGAACCTCTCCTTTTCGCGACACCTGGGCCGGTAAAACGAAATCAAAGATACTTAATCGGTTTGAAGCGACAACAAGCATGAGTTCGGGATGATCGGGAAGTGCATAAGAATGCCGCACTTTCCCCCGATGAATCTGCACAAGAGCGTTTACGGGTTCAAAATCTACTTCTCGAGGAATGACCGCCATAATATGAAGACCTTTCTTTGTTAAGAGCGTTCAAAAGTCATACTAATATCAGTCTGCGAGCCATGCAAGTTTTTATTACCATGCCCAATCTGATGCTGTGTCCTATTCCTTCTATTTATATCACATGCTCGTGCCCCATCGAAATATACCTGTAATTTTTCTCATCGATTTCCCGCTCGGATCATTTCCGAAAGTAATGTGATGCCGTGCCACCTTTCTTTCTCTAAAACTCGTTGATATTGCCTCACTTTCGGAGCTCGCAATACCAATGTGTTCATTTTCCGTGCCTGTCTGAATCTGTTTGTCCCAGACTATCACGTCCCCGGCCTCTGCGGGAACTGTTACTTTTTTCCATCCAGCTTCGATTAATTTACTTCGAACCGTCGCAACGGTCGTATGTGGCCTATCAATCAAATTTTGAATCGCGAGGATTGAGCTTACAAAAAACGCGCAAGAAAACTCGCCGTTGTTCAATATATCTTTTGTCATTCCGGAGTCTTTGTATCGGACAAATACAGAATTAAACATTGTCGAGCCGATACTGTTTTCCAGCATCTTCATATATGTCTCTTTCTTTAGAACTTCTATATTTTGGTCTGGCATAGTATTCGGTGGACGAAAAATGTTAATTCATTATACAGAGATTATTTGGGTTATTGGGGTCATTGGTTATTGGGGTCAGACCCCACACACAGACCTATTTTTGTGTCTTAATGTTATGCTTTCTTTTCCAGTGATCATCTCCAAAAGGCATATTTTTTTCTATGCTGTGCTTTATCTCCGAAACGTCTTCTTCGTTTAGGCCAATGGTTACCATTTTGTGAAAATTTGGCGGTCTTTCAACCGGCCAGTTACTTAATAATTTTTTTTGCTTTGCATTCCCAAATTCTCTCCTCCAAAAACTCGACCATTTCCAGTGGCCGACTTTACTGACAAGATCAGCACGAAAGGGGTTTGCCTCGACATACCTTGCAACGGCTATAAAGTGCCGGTCGTGTTGAATCGGAAAAGATTTGAACCTCCCTTGGTAAACGTGACCAGTTCCAATTGTGTCAGTTTTCCGCCTGAGGCGCGCAGCATGAGTTTCCGTTACTAATTTTACATATCGAGATAAATCTCCATCTTCATATGGATAAAGTATTAAGTGCCAATGATTTGGCATGATGACATACGATAAAATTCTCATGCGTGTGTTTTGCAACGAATCTTCGAGAATTGACTCGAACGACTGATAATCTGCATCCGTAAAAAAAATTTGCGCCTTACCATTAGACCTATTCAAGACGTGATAAATAGTGTTACCAACAGATATCCTTGGATGTCTTGCCATAATTGTACATTATACAATAAATTTTTATTTTGTGTGGGGTCTGACCCCAAATAGACAATAAAAAAAGAGGCTTCAGCCTCTTTTATTTTTTCCCCGCCGAGATCGCGGCGAACGCCTGTTCATATTCATCTTGTGTCAGAAATGAAAATTGGTTGATATCAACTGACCCGTTGCATTCAGGACACTGAACGAAGTAACAGATAATGTCATTCGCGCCAACCGGACCCCCATCAATTACTTCGTATCGCGCAAATATCTTCGGCTCATCTAATCTTTCAAGCCGAAATATGCACCCACACTGCATGCACTCTTGAGGTTTGCCAAGCCATTCGCCCCTGACACTCTTTGGAGAAAAAACTGATTTTACAGTTACCCTTCGTGTTACCAGTATATTCATAAGCACCTATCTTCGTCTAACCACATACTATTCACACAAAACCACTTTGTCAAACTCCAAAAAAACCGGCATATTCTCATGCCGGTATGGGACCTCTTTTCATTTCGATACGAGGAAAAATCCTGCCACTCTTAAACCTGAATTCAGGCAGATGTCTTTCGGTTTTCACAAAGCCCAGCCGCTCGTAGAAGCTCCTTGCTGGAATATTATAGACCGCAATTTCTACAAAAAATTGCTTTCCCATATCCATATATGAGAGCGATTCCGTCCAAAGCTTCGTTCCTATTCCCTGCCGCTGGCGTTCTGGCGAAACATAAAACGCGGCTATCTTGTTGACGGCGGCTTGAATGCACCAACAGCAAGCTACGACTTCGTCGCCAATTTTAGCAACTAGCACTAGCTCACCTTTTGGTGGATTCGCGAGTTTCATGGACATTTTCAATATGCCATTTGGCGACAAATCGTCTTCAAATCTCTCGACAATGTCTTGCCTTGTAATACCGTATTTGGCGTTGGGATATGTTGCGAGACTTGTCTCATAATACACGCTGATTATTGCCGCGGCATCTCCAGAGTCCGCTCTCGAAACCAAAACATTCTTAAAGACCAAATCCATCACCCCCTTTCAAACCACATTCTATCAAATTTCACACCGACTGTCCCACTAAAATCACTCATGAAAGGAAAAACCGAACTCTGGTAATCTATTCGTCGTATCTTCGCCAAAGAAAGTGTTCGGATTTATTATGGTATAAACCCCTCTTACTTGTACTTATTAATTTTGCCGCACCAGGGGCAATAAAATTTTTTTCTTCTTAGCGGAGCATCTCCTATTGACCACCATTTTTTACAAAAAATGCATTTGAAATGATTAAGCACCTCTAAAGTTCTCCTGCTAATTATTTCCATGACACTTTTTATACTTTTTACCACTTCCACACGGACACGGATCATTCCTTCCAATCGCATTTGTTGAAATCTTGTTGGCCGATGGGGGCGAAGAATCATCTCCCGCACTCGCAGAACTTATTAGCTCCATCTGCTTTTGCGTCGCCTTCAATGCCGCTTCTTCTTTTTGGAATGCCCCAACGACAATGTTCGGCAAAACCTCCCGAATCTGATTATCAATCCCCTCTTCAAGGTTTCGGAAAAGTCGTAACGCTTCTTTTTTATATTCAACCAGCGGGTCTCTCTGGCCGTATGCGCGCAGACGCACGCTTGAACGCAGATAGTCCATCATTTCGAGATGATCT
>MHRX01000006.1:0-3302 GCA_001822655.1 Candidatus Taylorbacteria bacterium RIFCSPLOWO2_01_FULL_45_15b | reverse complement strand
AGTGTCGATCGCTTGCAAGAAAAGCCTGCGCACGACATTTACAAACTCCGCCTCGCCAAGAGCTGATTTTTTTTCTTCAACTTTTTTTTGTAAATCCTCGTCGCCCGCAACAATGTCTGCAAGTTCTGTGTCAAAAACCGTCTTGTCGCCAAGCAGAATCTTGCGCCGGCGGGCATAAATTGATTTCCTTTGCTGATTCAAAACATCGTCGTATTCAAGCACGCTTTTTCGCGCGTCGAAATTGTAGCCTTCTATTTTCGTCTGCGCGCTTTCGAGAGACTTTGTGATGAGTTTATTTTCAATCGCTTCGTCTTCAGGAAGACCGAGTCGCCCCATCATTTTTTTCATTGTATCTGCCGCAAAGACCCTCATCAGTGAATCTTCCATGGATACGAAAAATTGTGTCTCGCCCGGATCCCCCTGACGGCCCGAACGTCCACGCAACTGATTATCTATGCGACGTGCCTCATGCCTTTCTGTTCCAAGAACAAAAAGACCGCCGAGCTTTTTCACTTCTTCGTAAGCGTCGTTCGAAACAGGAGCACCGCCAAGCTTTATATCAACCCCTCGACCGGCCATGTTGGTCGCAATAGTAACGGCGGATTTTCTCCCAGCTTGGGCTACAATTTCTCCCTCCCGTTCGTGGTTTTTTGCGTTGAGCAGTGTGTGTTCGACTCCTTCTCGCGTTAGAAAGCCGGAAAGCAATTCGTTTCTTTCGATAGAGACAGTACCAATCAGAACCGGCTGACCTGCTCTATTAAGTTCTTTGACTTTCTTTGCTATGGCCTTGAACTTACCTTGCTCGGTCTGAAAAATAAGATCATTTCTGTCTCGCCTATCAATCGGTTTATTTGTCGGCACCGCAAAAACATCGAGGCCATATACTTTGAAGAATTCTTCCTTGCTGGTCATTGCGGTTCCAGTCATGCCGGAAAGTTTCGCGTACATGCGAAAATAATTTTGGAACGTGATGGACGCGTATGTTCTAGATTCCCTCTGAACCGCCACCCCCTCCTTCGCTTCGACTGCCTGGTGCAGTCCTTCCGACCAGCGCCGACCCGGCTGCATTCGCCCGGTAAACTCATCGACGATAATCACCTGACCGTCGCGGACGACGTAATCTTTGTCTTTTTTATAAATCGCTTTCGCGCGAACTGCTGATTCAAGATGGTGTACGTATTTTATTCCTTTGTCAGTATAAATATTGCCTATTCCAAGAGCTTGCTCTGCTTTTTCAATACCCTTATCAGTCAACGTAGCGGCTTTGTATTTTTCATCGACTTCATAATGCTCCCCGGCGGAGAGTCCCTCCGCAATTTTTGCAAATATCGCATAAAGGTTTTCCGACTCTACTGTCGGCGCTGAAATGATAAGCGGCGTCCGCGCTTCATCAATTAAAATTGAATCGATCTCATCTACGATTGCATAATGATAACCCCGCTGACGCAGATCTTTTTCAGAATATTCAATATTGTCTCGCAGGTAATCAAATCCGAATTCGTTGTTAGTGCCATAAGTGATATCCGCCGCATATGCTTCGCGCCGCGAAACCGGACGCAAAAATTCGTACACAACTTTGAAGGCGCCGACTTCATCGCGAGTCGTATCCAATTCCTTGTGTGAAGGATCATAACGATATGACTGATCATGATTTATTGAGCCGACGGTCAAGCCGAGCGCATGATATATCTGTCCCATCCACACGGTGTCGCGTCGCGCAAGGTAATCATTGACCGTAACAACGTGGACTCCTTTCCCCTCAAGAGCGTTCAAGTACGCGGGAAGCGTGGCGACAAGCGTTTTTCCTTCTCCCGTTCTCATTTCGGCAATATCTCCCGCGTGCAAAATCATTCCTCCGATAAGCTGAACGTCAAAGTGCCGCTGGCCGAGAGTCCGTTTCGCCGCTTCTCTGACGAGCGCAAAAGCTGACGGCAAAATCTCGTCGAGAGTTGCGCCGCCCTGAAGTCTGGTTTTTAACTCCGCTGTCTTGTGAGGAAGATCCTCAAGAGCGATCTTTGAGTAGCTCTCTTCTAAGGTGTTAATCTGCGGCACAATTGCCTCTAAAGCCTTTATTTTCTTCGTATTTTCATCTCCGAAGATTTTTTTTAGCTCAAACATAGGCATACATAGTACCAAGCATTCTAAGTACCGTCGAGAATTTAAAAACGCAAGATAAAAAATCGCCCCGGCATTTCGGCCGAGGCGATTTTTTCGAAACTATCGTTTGCTTTTCTTTGATTTCTTCTTTGAAGCCTTTCGAGTTTTTTTTGCAGCCTTTCTTTTTTTTGCAGCCATATTTTTTTTGAATTTATTTTTCGAGTAACGATCGACCACCGATACATTCATTATGGGGTGTCAGAATTTATTTACAACGCTTTTTTTAAAAAAATGTGGATAACCAACGAAACGACAAATTCAATTTCTTCATTCTAACTATTATTTACGATCGTAAATAATAGTTTTTGATTCAGACGTACACATTGAGGCAGTGATACTAGAACCACGAGGCAAGTGGTCATCAAAACTGATTTTGATCAGGACACGAAATTCATCTAAACCCCAAAAAATGATCGAAGTTGCTCATCGTGCTCGATCGTATCTGCTATGATGTAGAGTAATGAGTGATGAAGTTTATATTCCACCTTTATTAATGAAACAAAATCCTCGCAGTCAAATGGATACACCCAGACGCTTCTTTGTAGTAAGACAAAACCTTTTGTCTTGAGTAATAAACGAAGATGATCTCTATTTTTTCTGTATCTTTCCGGCACATCAAAAACGAGAATCCGCCACATGCCATCCCATTTTTTCGCTTTGCCTAGATTAAACTCATTGAGAATTTCCTTAGAAAGCCTATCCTTCCCTTTTTTTGTAAGGACATACCTATTATTTTCATAAGCAATATGCCCGCGTTTCTGAAGTGTATAAAGAGATCTTTTGATTACTTGCGTAGGCTTATTAATGTGGATACCGAATTTCGAAAGCATTTTGAGAGAATTGGGTGCAGTAATAATTAGCCCAATAACGCCCAGGGCTTTTATTGTTGAAAGCAGGGCAAACCGAATGTCTCTTTTTCTTTTTCGCCTTTTCGCTTCTTTTTCCATTTTTCTTCGACTACCTAACTATTTTATACGATCGTACAAAATAGCTAGGTTATATGGATATAAACATTGTAAGAATATTCATGAACGGGGTGGAGGCAATATTTAACGGTACAAGGGTCAATAATTCTTTTTTTTCAAATACTCAACCTCTCTCTCTATTTTAATTCCGACAATTTCAAATACTTTTTTTTCAACTTC
>MHRX01000005.1:5193-6005 GCA_001822655.1 Candidatus Taylorbacteria bacterium RIFCSPLOWO2_01_FULL_45_15b | reverse complement strand
CGCGTGCGTGAGCGTTATACCTTGGAGCGCATGGTGAATCAATACGAGGACTTATATCTTTCTTTGTAGCGGAATAGTGGTATGTTCTTATCTAATAAATTTACCTGGCGATATTTATGAAAGTACTTGGAATAAAAACTATGGGACACGACACTGGCGCAGCTCTTATCGCGGATCATAAAGTGGTGGCTATTGCTGAGGAGCGCCTGAACCGCATCAAGTACAGTCCTCATCGTTTCCCAAAACTCTCTATTGATTATTGTTTAGAAGCGCTAAATGTTTCACCGGAGGAACTGGATCTTGTTGTGTATGATCCGGTTGGCGCGGACGATATCGACAAAGAGAATTATTCTGCCGATGATGTGCGCGCTGAACTAGGCAATCGCTTTGAGAATATCCGACTCGAATATGTGAACCATCATGCAGCGCATGCGGCGAGCGGATTTTTCTGCTCGCCATTCCGCGAAGCCGCGGTATTGGTCTACGACGGCTCGGGCGAAATCTTTAAAACGAATTTCGGTATAACTGCCACCGAGACTGAATCTTTTTATCGCGGAGAGGGAGCTTCTCTTACTCTCATTAATAAGGCCCTGCATGCACGCTCCGGCCCTGGACGATATCCGTACACCTTCGGCATCGGGAAGCTCTACGCATCTCTTTCAATGGGATATCTATCATTTGGCCGCTACAACGAGGGAAAAATGATGGGTCTTTCCGCTTACGGAAACGACTCGTTTCTCAAACAGTTTCCTTACGAGCGATGGGTTTCTGATCGTGCGGGCCAGTTGGTCTGCAACAGCGCAATCGTGATT
>MHRX01000005.1:3866-5088 GCA_001822655.1 Candidatus Taylorbacteria bacterium RIFCSPLOWO2_01_FULL_45_15b | reverse complement strand
GGAAAAGCAGTCGTCTTTTTGTTGCTCCTGACATCTTCGAGTCGATCATAATGCCGCGTCCAGCGCGAGACCCAAAAAAAGATTTGCTTCCCGACGAGTATTACAGTTCTGTTGCATATGCCGGACAAAAGATATTCGAACGTTTTGCTCTTGATATTGCCAAACGCTTGCGCAGCGTTACAGGAAGCGAGAATTTGTGCGTTGCAGGCGGATGCGGATTGAATATTGACGCCAACTTGAGCTTTCTTCAGGATGCCGGATTCAAGCATCTTTTCGTTCAGCCCGCATCGTCGGATTCTGGAATACCTCTAGGCGCTGCGCTCTATGGACATCACGTCATTTTGGGACAACCGAGAGATTGGGAGATGAAGAGTGCTTCTCTCGGACGGCCGTATATGGAGAGTGAAATAAAATCTGCACTCGCTAAATTTGAAAATAAGATAGTTGCCCGCAAATCCGATCGAGTATGCGAAGAAACCGCAGGATTTCTTGCTGATGGCAAAATAATTGGATGGTTCCATGGCGGCTCGGAATACGGTCCGCGCGCCCTCGGCAATAGATCGATACTCTCAGATGCGCGTTCTCCCGAGGCGAAGGACATCCTCAACGCGCGCGTAAAACATCGGGAATTATGGCGTCCATTTGCTGCTTCAGTGCTTGAGGAAAGAATTGGAGAGTTGTTTGATCCCGTCATCAAGAGCCCCTTTATGTTGTTGACATCTTCTGTTCGAAAAGACAAACAATCTATCATTCCGTCCCTCGTGCATAAAGATGGCACCTGCCGCACACAGTCCGTAACGCCACAGTCAAATAAGAAATATTACGAGCTTATCAAAGCGTACGATGCGGAGACTGGCGTGCCTGCGATTTTGAACACATCTTTTAATCTCGCAGGCGAGCCGATCGTCGAGTCGCCCCACGACGCCCTCGATACGTTTACACGCACCAACATGGATTATCTGATCCTAGAAGATTATATTGTTACGAAACGGTAGCCTTCCGCGCAACGGACTCAAGATTTTTGACGAACTGCCGGGAAATCGCTTCCGGGTCCAACTCGCGGCTTCGGACTAGGGCTCTTTCAAGATATTCAGCTCGAGCTAGCGGGTTTTTGTAGAAGTACAAAATGTGTTTCCGGAATTCCTCCACGTCGTCTTTTTTGAAAGTTATGCCCGCGTTCCCGGCCGCCCAGGCTGCTCCGGTGTTTTCAGTTACGACAACA
>MHRX01000005.1:3727-3809 GCA_001822655.1 Candidatus Taylorbacteria bacterium RIFCSPLOWO2_01_FULL_45_15b | reverse complement strand
CTTTCACGCAGTTGTCGGGGCCTTTATCGTATATCAGTCGCGCCGCAAAAAGCACGTGGAATAACGAAGGGTCGCTTGGGTA
>MHRX01000005.1:1045-3719 GCA_001822655.1 Candidatus Taylorbacteria bacterium RIFCSPLOWO2_01_FULL_45_15b | reverse complement strand
TATATTTTTGCGGAACGGGAAGTTTAGGCGCGGGGTCTGCTATGGTAATGCCGCCCTCTTTGAATCTATAGCCGAAATCAGCATAGTTTTTTTCTACTATGGGTGAATCGAACACGGCGCGGTCGATTGCGCGCGCATACTTTATCCCGATAAGTTTCTCCCAAACGTACCATTTCGCTCTGTGTATGCCTTTTCGAATCCGCAAAAAAATCTCGGATTTCTTTGCGGATTGCATTGCCGTGCTCTGCAATCCCATGCCAGGGGTGTAGTTATTCAGACTCACAACGACTGGAACGGCTCCGCCATTTCTTTTGTATATTCCGCCGGCCCACATCAGAGTGGGGCCGAAAATGAGATGAACGTTAGCATCCGCACTCTCCAACATTCGTTTTGCCACGTGGTGTTGCAGCGAGATAAATCCACCGCCGAAGTTTTCTTCACGCATTTCGCACGGGCGTTCAGAATAGGCGTTGTCGCTTGAATGGAAGGTTGTCAGGATCGGTATATGTCCCGCTTCCCGCATGGAGCGTATGTTTGCTGCTAGCGCGTGGTGCGAACCGCCGCCAGTTTTCAAATTAAATCGCAGCGTGTAAATATATATTTTCACTTTTTTTCAAATAGTACGTTCCCGTATTCGCTTTTTCCCGCATACATGACCATATTCCTGAAGTCGGGAGATAGTTCCTCTACTTTGCCGCCTCGCAATATGGCGTAGGCTTTAAATCCGTGACTTTTGAGTGAGGCAATCACAGCTGCCGGCGTGGTGCCGCTCCCAGACAATGCATCAGGGTTTAACTCCATTACGATGCGAAGCGTCTTAGATTTGGAGAGTAGTTCGCGCATGCCAACAAGCGCACGCGGCTCGCCCCCCTCTATGTCCATTTTAATAATAGCGACGGACAGATTTTTTTCTTTTACGAATTTATCTAAAGTTAGGGCCTCTACCGAAAGCTTCTTCGCCGGAGCTGTTGTAGGAATAGTAGTATGACATCCCGTAGAATCTTCAACTTCGTAAAAATCGATCATCCCATCCCGATCGGAAACTGCGGCATTTAAAATCGTCACATTGTTTAGTCTCACAGTATTCTTTTGGAGAAGTGAAAAATTATAAGGGTCGGGCTCAAAAGAAAATACTGCTCCCTCTGCTCCGACGAGCTTTGAAAAGAGGCGAGTGAAGTATCCTATATGCGCGCCGACATCGACAACTATCATTCCCGGTTCGATTGTCTTCTTGAAAAGGTCGGTTGTATCTTTCTCGTAGTTGTCTCTAAGCATTTCAGCCTTCCACTGCCACGGATATTTTGAAGGGAACGAGAAGTGTCTTGCTGCAGCCCACGCATCGACATATGAATTCACCATTCGTTTTAAAGTTCTTTTGAACGGTATGAACCTTTTCACGTTTTTTATCATGCTGTGACAATTGACTTATATTTCTCTAGAAGCATTTGTGTGAATTTCTCAATGCTCGATGCTTCCGACTTCGCATCGAGTCCTCTTTCCCAGAGCTCGTGCAAACTGATATTTTCGGAGTTTTCCAAGATTGCTGATACAAAATTCACCAACTCTATCTCGTTAAATAGAAAATTCTCCAGTTGCGCTTTTACCATATTCGGCAGTTTTTCTATATCAGTGCATTTTTTTGTCATGGATATGGTGTTGAAGTAGACATCCCCGAATGTAATCACGGGTTTCTTAAGTAAGAGTGCCTCCCAGCCCGCAGTGCCTGTCTGCGTTAGAACAATCTGAGAGTCTGTGACGATCGTGTGCGAATCGTGATTTGGGTGGATGAGTTTAACGTTCGGGATTTTCTTGAGCTCACGGTAGTATCGGCGCGGCCTGAATCCCATCATCACCGGATGCTCTTTGACATACAACTTGAAAGAGATCGGCAGGGACTCGGCTATCTGCTTTATCAGATTGATCTGATCCGTCCAACGCGGTGAGAGGAGCAGCATTGCCATTTCTGGTTCTAAGTGGAGCGGGTAATACGCAAAGCGCTCCTTCGGATTGTATTCATCCCACAAATCCGCGAACCCTCTCATAAGACGGAACTTCCGCCGCGTTGCATCGAACAAAAACCACCATGGTGATTGGTCCATGTAATCTTGGGAAGTTTCTTTCATCTTTTGTGCAATCCGCGCGAATAGCCACTTTATAGAACGTGCTATCTTCCAAGGAGATAACCATGAGAACGCCTCAAGGCGCGACCCGGAGTCCTTGAAATTTTTCATGTAATAAAGGTATGTACTGGGTTTTGACCTGTATCCGTCGATGTAGGTGCGCGCATCACGCTCCTTAGCGCTTTTTGCACCTTCCTGAAGCTCGCGAAATCTCGCATCAGCAAAACTGAACGTTCGATAATCATCCGTGAGCGCGTATCCTCCCATGATGCGCGTTTCCGCGCCTGCCAAGACGACTATCCCTTTTTTCTTGGCGATGTAAAAAAGAAGCATATTGCCCATGGCGCTGACGGCTGGAAAATATATCAAGTCAGGCTTTTCCTTTTCCAGGAATTCTATGATCTTTCTCGCTGTGCTCTGGAGCATGCGCACCATGTCCTCGTGAGTGTAAGGACTCATGTCATGCGGGTACTCGCGCACGCCGAGGCCATAACGTATGACTCTGTCGACGCTGATGTACGGCCATAGATTAGGTATGCCGTATTCGCGCTCCA
>MHRX01000005.1:0-1033 GCA_001822655.1 Candidatus Taylorbacteria bacterium RIFCSPLOWO2_01_FULL_45_15b | reverse complement strand
TTTCTTGGTCAACTAGGAGTTCCCCGTACTTTATATCCTTTTGATTGCGCAAGAATTTTGCGCTCGAGTTTAGATATACATATCCGCATATATTAGATATGCCGTGTTTGTCCCGCAATTCGATTGCGACTTTATGCGCCACAGAAGTAAATCGTCGCTGGAATAAAAGACAGACTTTCCGGGGCGTCGTTAACATGGCTTTAATCCTTGATTATTGAGACGTAAGAAGCTAGTATCACATCGTACTGTCTTGGCCTAGGGCCGTCAACGTATGCCCGGACACTAAGTTTGGCGTTACCTCTTATGAAAACAATTACTGTATATCAATTTGAAACAAGGGGACAAAGATTTGACTATATCTGGAATTGCGTCGGCGCAAAATTACGCCAAACTTAGTGTACGGGTATGTCCTCTCATCCCAGCAAAGTCGCGAATGTCATTCGGCTATTAGTTTCGGCATTCGGATCGTATTACGCGCATCTATCCCTTATTGTCATCCTCAGCTTTTTCGCAAGCCTATTAGAAGGGCTTGGGATCAGCGCAATAATTCCGCTATTCTCATTTGTTACGGGTGGAGGCGGTTTTGCCGCCGACGCAGTCACGCGAGTGTTTTCAGAGATTTTTGCTTTCGTAGGATTACCATACACTTTCCGATACTTGCTCTTTTTCGTAGGCATTTTATTTGTAGTGAGAATTTTATCGCTTTTTGCGATCCAAAATGTTACGGCACGCATTGTACTGGGGTATGAGCGCGATATGCGCGAGCGAATATTTGGCGCTACCTTGAGAAGCAGCTGGCCATTTTTGTCGACGCAGAAAGTCGGCCACCTAGATCAACTACTTTTAACAAATACTACGACGACGTCACAGTTTTTCGGCATGTTTTCCACGGGTGTTCTTATAATGACAAAAACTATTACATACGTTGTTATCGCTTTAAATATTTCACACATCATCGCGTTATTGAGCCTTGTGGTGGGCGCAATACTTTTCTTCGTCCTGCAGCCCCTTTTCCGCATGAACAAAAAATCTT
>MHRX01000004.1:17074-18547 GCA_001822655.1 Candidatus Taylorbacteria bacterium RIFCSPLOWO2_01_FULL_45_15b | reverse complement strand
GACCTTCATAAACAGCTTCAAAGGCTGCTGTCCTACCGTTAGACGACCCCCCAATTCTGCGCACGATCGACTTTTTTTGACGAAATTTCACTAAGTATTATTCAATGAAATGTTCTCTACCTGCCTATTAATTTCGTGTACCCATCCCGTTACTATTCGTAAAAATTTTGAACTTAACCTTACTCTGACGCGTAGTAGACCATTATACATAATGCCAATATTTTTTCTATTCGTTTTAAGAATTCATTGTTATAATTTCATTTTACGTTATATTACGCGATCGCGTAATATAACGTAAAATAGAAATTAATGATAAAGAAAAAAAATAAACAAAAAATCGGCTACGTTCAGCAAAAAATACTACTTCTTCTCTTAGGGGGAGTTCTGCTCGGATTAACACAATCACCAAAAAGATACTACAGAACCTTCACTGTTCTGCGTAAAGAATGGCAATCAATCAATAGGCGCGCTCTCGACGACGCAATTAATGCCTTATATCGCTCACAACTGATTGAAATGAAAGAAAATGCCGATGGTACTACGACAGCACTATTGAGTAAGAGAGGAAGACAATTCGCCATAACACGAAATATTCGACATTTAAAAATACAGCGCATGAGTACTTGGGATAAAAAATGGCGAATTGTTATTTTTGATATACCTGAATCGTCAAAAACAAGTCGAGACTCACTCCGTCTACATCTTAAACAAATGGGCTTTATTGAGCTTCAAAAATCTGTTTTTGTCTGCCCATGGCAATGCGCGAATGAACTCGATTTTATAATTGAATATCATAATTTGCGAAAATATGTGCGTAGTATTATCGCAGAGACAATCGATAATGAGCTCGCTTTGAAGAAGGAGTTCAAATTATAGACAACGCTTCGGAGTACACATACGTTATATTACGCGATCGCGTAATATAACGTATGTCCAAAAATCGATCATTTTTTTCCTTTTTTACCACAGGATGCACAATCCCCTCAATGGAAATTGGGGTTGAAATTTTGAACCGAGGATAAATAGTTCAGAGTGATTTTGTTAACGAGAACCGCTACAAATATTTATTACTGCTATTTCGAGAGGAAGTTGTGGTACTGCAGCGTATGGCAAGCGAGTGAATGCCTCGAGAAGCTCGAGGATCGTCTTTGAATTAATCTCTTTTGCCTTGTCAGAAGCAAGTGATGAGAATTCCTTATATTCTTCACCGGATAGTTGGGATTTAATCGTCTCTTTCATCTCTGGAGCATATTTCAAAAGTAGGAGAAGTCGCATCTTATGAAGTAGTATTTTCAAAAATGTTTTCATATCAGTGTTTGCGTCCACCGCCTCTTTTACAGCGCCCAGTGTCTCGTCTGCATTTTTGTTTGCAATACCGCTAATAATTCGTCCTATTATTTTCGTACTTGGTGCGCCGGTTACCTTCGCAGTCGATTCTGCATCAATCGTTTTCTTCTCTGTCGCGCTCATCAC
>MHRX01000004.1:16145-17051 GCA_001822655.1 Candidatus Taylorbacteria bacterium RIFCSPLOWO2_01_FULL_45_15b | reverse complement strand
AATTGTGTGCCCCTCTTTTTTTGAAACCTTCCTTATTTGATCAGACAGAATCTTCTGCGTCGGCTTTCGAAAGACAAAAGCCTGACAGCGAGAAACTACCGTGTCCGGCAATTTTTCCATTTCCGTCGTCGCAAGAATAAATACCACGTGCTTGGGCGGCTCTTCAAGTGTTTTCAAAAGCGCGTTGAATGCAGATTTTGAAAGCATATGCACCTCATCAATAATGTAGACCTTGTATTTTGATTCAAAAGGAAGACTGTGCACAGACTCATTCAAAGACCGAACGTCTTCCACGCTCGTATTCGATGCCGCATCAATTTCGACAAGATCCGTCGCTGTGGTTTTAATTTCTTTTGCAAGTATCCTCGCAACGCTCGTCTTCCCCGTTCCGCGAGTACCCGAAAAAAGATATGCATGGGCAATTTCACCTCGCTTCACCGCGCCTTCAAGCACACTCACAATATGATCCTGCCCGACCACGTCATCAAACTTCTGTGGTCGATATTTTCTATACAGCGCGGTAAATTCCATGAGACATATTATACAGAGGAAAAGAAAAAAGTGTGGAATCTTAGGATTTTTATAACTCATTACCGCAAACCAACAAAAAACGGACATGGCAGTCCGTCTAGCAATCATGCTCAAATTACACGCAAACAGAGAGGACGGCATTCAGAAAAAAGAACTGAAACCTCCCTGCTCGCGAGGCCCAAAGTTTAAGCGTGGCCTAACTTACAGATACGACCTCCTTGGGAATAACTTTCGGGGTAGGAACTTCGAGCCTTTTTGAGTATAACAGGTCGCGTAAAAAAAATCTTCTCCCCAAGTTCTAACTCTAGAACTCATTTCAAAACCCTATCGCAATCCAAAGATTCGTAGTATTCGAGGAAAAAACGGTGCAGACGA
>MHRX01000004.1:0-16114 GCA_001822655.1 Candidatus Taylorbacteria bacterium RIFCSPLOWO2_01_FULL_45_15b | reverse complement strand
GACTAAAAAATTATGAAAATTCGAGAAATTCCTTGTCACGTATTTATTGGATAATAAAAATAACGGCGTGCCCCGTTGGCACGCCGAGATTGATCACCTCCTTCATCGGGGTTTGAGTTGACAAAACGAGAGCCGTTTCGGAGAACCAAATGCAAGCAATTAAATCACCACCTTTCTTTAGAGAGACTAGTAGCATGCGATGAGCTACGTCTGAAATGCATTATACGAAAAGGAAAGAAAAATGGAAATGGAATTGCACAAAAAATTTAGCCCGCCCAAATTTTGCTGATGCAAAACTTAGGCGGGCTGTTAAAAATTTTTTTTTGGACTAGGGTGAGTCTACTGACCGCGCTATCCTGTTAGGGACGCGAGCGCAGTTGCTGGCATTACTGCCTTCTACAGACTCACCGCGAGCGTACTTAGGTAAATCCTGACATAAACCTCCTTTCAAAAGCTTTCGACAGGCTAAGCATCATTTATCGTGACGCTGGCCAGGCCGGCGGCGTTGTTGTGATTAATTTATTTTTGACAACCCGGTCGCGGAGAACGGAGGGTCATTCATAAAAGGAGCCTTTCAGGTTTAACTTACTTGAATGAACTTTCGGATACATCAGAAATGACACGACGCCACCTCAATCCGAACAGCGTGTATCTTAGCAGGTAACGTAACTATTGTCAAGTCAATACACCGTAACTATCCACACCCTCGTGTAAACGGCTTTGTTGAGACACCATATAGAAAAATACCTTTTGTCATCTTTCCAGAATACGGCTCAATATGAAGTTTTCCTTGCTTTAAGGTGTGGAGAATTACACTACAATAAAAAACCGACTTTTGTCGGTCAGGGGTTAACGAAATTAAACTGCGAGCGTATTTTTACGCATCTCATCAACCTTTTCAAATGCGAGCCGTACCGCTTCCTTTTCATCAGGAAACATGGCATTTATTGTTCGGACTTCCACTCCCACAACTTTGTCGACGCAGTGAATATCTCGAACATCTTGGAGCTTGGGCTGTGTTATAAATCGAAGTCCTCCAGATGATGCATTCAGCTTGATGAAAGCAAGAAACCAACTCTCGACATACAAACCGTATGTATAGACGTCCTCTTTATCGTCATGCCTCTCCACGAGAAGTATCATTTTGTCGCCATAACTAGACTCGACGCGAGATCTGATCTCTTGGCCAAGTTCCTCTCCAATTTCTCGGTACAGCTCTGTTCGACCCATGTCGTTTCCGCAGGGCTTTTCTGCTCGCCCATGAGCCGTTATTTGACATACTCCGGGCCACGATTCCGCCCATCGATTCGATTTCCGTAAGAAAAACAATACCAACTGATGTCTTTTTCACTCGTTACCTTTCGTGTTGTCTTGTGTACTTATTTAATCGTGATAATCAGCCATATATTAGTTTTTGTCAAGAAAGATGGCAAAAAACTGCTACCGTTTGGCGATTTGTAAGATACGAAGAGCTTCTTTTGCAGAATTCGTTTCCATAAGCTCGCCGCGCAAATTTTTCGCTCCATCCCACCCACTAATGTACGCCTTAAAATGTTTCTTCATAATCGCAAAATTTTTCCAGCCATCTAAAAATTCATTAAAATATTCCGTGTGCCTAGCTAGCGCCGTAATTCGCTCATCGGGATTCGGTGTATACGCTATCCCCCGCTCTCGATCTTTCAAATTCTTAAAAAGCCACGGATTTCCGAAAATTGCGCGGCCAAGCATGGCTCCGTCCGCGCCATATTCTTTTGCAAGCTCGAACGCATGAGGCACATCTTTCACATCTCCATTTCCAAAAATAAGCGCTCGTGATTTTAAATTATCCCGAATCTCCACAGCCTCTCGCACGTGTTGCCATCGCGCAGGGACATTCGACATTTCTTTACGGGTCCGTGCGTGAATTGTAACGACTGCGGGGTCTTCGGACAAAAGCTCTGGAAGCCACGTGGAAAGTTCATTTTTGTTATAACCAATTCGAGTCTTGACCGAAATGGGAAGGTTCGGGGCGCCGCGCTTCGCGGCGCGAATAATCTCCCTAGCGATTGATGAATTTTTTATATGAGCCGCGCCTGACCCCTGCCGCTCCACACTTCTGTCAGGACACCCCATATTGATATCGACACCGTCAAAACCAAGCGCGGCGGCAAGACGAGCGGCATTTTCCATAGCGACCAGATCGGCAGAAAAAAACTGCGCGACAACCGGCCGCTCGCTTTCAGAATATTCGAGCGCTTTCATCAGTTTGCGTCGCCCTTCTTCTGGAGCGCGCAAGAGACCATCCGCTGAAACAAACTCCGTCCACATTACGTCCGGCTTTCCAAATTCGGCAATAAGTTTGCGAAAAGCGACATCCGTAACATCCGCCATGGGCGCAAGAACTATAACCGGCTTAATGAGCCTTTCCCAAAAAAATGACATGACGAGACAATAGCAAAATCCGTGCGAGCAAGAAAGCGGACGCGGAGAATCCTATGAACTTACTTGTCGAAGCAGTTTCTTTACGTCCCCCTCCCGATCACTGCTTCGAAGTACGACAACGACGAGAGTGTGGATCCTGCCATCCGAACCCTTTACATCAAAAAAAGATAATGCAGTGCGAAGCGCTTCATCGGTAAACCCGTTTTTCCCACCGGCGTAAGCCGGGAGTGCAAGGAGTAGAGTGGTGTTGTTCCAAACATGCTGTTTTGTGCGATATGTTTTGGTCTTCGTAATCGACAAGAGTTCTTTCTTATTTGCCATGATATATCGCGCAAGCTTCAAAAGATCGCGAGCGTTTGAGCGATTATCGGGCGAAAGTCCGGAAGCGTCTTTGAAATAGGTATCATCCATCCCGATCGTAACCGCAAATGCGTTCATTGCTCGCAAAAAATCAATCCGTCCGGCCTCGATCGCAATCGCCTCGGCCGCATCGTTTGATGACTCGATAAGAAGCGCGTATAAGAGATCTCTGACGAGAATTTCTTCGCCTGCGACAAGCGAACCCGCCGTTCCATAAGTCGCCACCGCTTCTCGACTAATCCGAATCGGATCATCCTCCGCAAATCTTTCTTTTGCGACGATCGCCGTTACAAGTTTCGTTACTGAAGCAATTGGCAATACGTCTTCAATATTGCGCTCCGTCAGAATACTACCGGAGTCAAGATCGGCAACAAGAAAAGACTCGGCGGTAATCCCTTCGTTTTTTTTCACCTTCGGCAAAGCGGTTTCAATCCGCTTCAGTAAGTCATTGTCTATGTTCGAAGCGGACTCCCGGTCGGTGCCGAAATCTTTCGTCGGCTCATTCACTGCAATCCCATTTAACTCTCCAGATTCAGGCGGGACGGAAATTTCGGGCGTCATCAGTTTTTCCGTCCCGCGCCGAACTCCAAGAACAGTATCCGCCCCGAATTCCTGCGCGAATTTTGCTTTCACGAGATCTATACCGCCAAACACACCGATCCCAATCGCACACCCCACAAAAAGAGATGCGGTAACAAAAAAACCGTACGATCTAAAAAAACCAAAAAGCATGAATATATTTTACCCCGTATATACCGTTCATGAAAGCTCGAATACTCTATTCTCCTAAAACTTCCGACAATGCAGACCCTTTTTCCTTAGAGCCTATCTCCAATCTAACCGCAGTTTAAGACGCAAATCCTTGACTTGCCTGTTGAAACATCCAAAATTCTGCTACAAATTGCATATTTTTCGTCAGCGTATCTCGATATGCTTCCTCAAAATCTGCAATTTTCGCAACGAATTTTGGCTGTTTCAACTAGGCATTAGATTGGAGATAGGCTCTTATAAAATGCCTTATTTGGAAAACGCACATCTATGTATTCAATAGTGCCGGCATCAAGAGAGATACCTTGACTCGGATCATTGAGGATTGCCCCTAGCGTTGAGATCGCAGACGCGGGATCCTGTAGATTCCACTTAATGATGGTAGGCCCGGCAAAACCTTCCGTCTCGCGCCCGCCAGGCATAATGTCTCCGACAAAGATCCTGTCAACATCTACACGAATCCCGGAAAAACCTTCGAGTATTGTTTCAAAACTCTTAAATCCTTCGCTGTCCAAAAAAAATTCACGCGGTGAAACGGCATCGCCGCCGTAAAGTTTTCGATATACACCTTGAGTAAATTCCGGCGCCTCGGAATATATGTAGCCCTCCAGGTCCACAAAAAAGCATTTCCCGCGATCAGCTTCGAAATCTTCGCGACTCGTCCCGCACCAAAGATACTGTGGCGTGCGCTCTTCAACATCGACGACCAGAGTATGGCGTCCTTCAAGCGAAAGTGTGGCATATCGGACCGCAGGAAAGGTCTCCAGTATGGAGAATTCAATGCGGCTTCTCGGATAGAGAAGTATATTTGTTTTCCGAAACAAAAATAAATGATTGCCCCGCAAAAATGACATGGCCGTCGCCTTTATCGTTGTAGGGGCAATCGTTTTCGCCCCTCGAATTTCGACCTGCGTGAGAGAGAGCGCGCCGATCCGCGACAAAAGCGCGCCGACAAGCACGAGCACGGCGCAGATTGAGACTACGATTAAAAATCTCTGCAGAAGAATGTTGCGCTTTCTTCTAATATGCTTGCCGGATCGAAATTGCCGTAGCGCTACTCCCATACCTCCTTACCTATATACGGACGAAGAACAGCCGGTACAACAATTTTTCCGTCCGGCTGCTGATAATTTTCAATAATTGCCGCCATGAGCCTCGGGGTGGCGGCGGCCGTCGAGTTCGCGGAATGCGCGAAAAGTTTTTTGTCGCCGGCATCATAGCGAATGTTGAATCTGCGCGTCTGGAAATCATGAAAATACGACGCGCTCGAAGCTTCGCGATATGCCTTCTGCGATGGAAACCAGACTTCGGTATCGTATTGCTTCACCTTACTCGCGGAAAGATCGCCGCCGCAGATAAGCAGCCTTCGATACGGCAGGCCGAGAGATTCGATAAATTCCTCAAAATTCCTGTTGATCTCTTCGTGAATTTTTTCGGACTGCGCGTGGTCCGCCTCCGAAATGATGAGCTGTTCAAGTTTATAAAATTCGTGAACACGGATAAGCCCCTTCGTATCTTTGCCGTGACTTCCCGCCTCACGCCGGTAGCAGGGAGAAAACGCGAGATACCGCTTGGGTAAATCTTCTTTTCTCAAAATCTCACCCGCGTGATATGCCATCATCGGTACTTCCGCGGTGCCAGCCAAATAATCGTCGTCCTGTGTCTTAAATAAATCTTCCGCTTCCTTTGGCAGATGTCCCGTTGCATAAAAATATTCTTTGCGGACGACAGCGGGCGCTACGACGTGAGTAAAATTCCTTTTGCCAAAGAATGCGCGGGCATAATTCCAGACTGCCCACGAAAGTTCGGCCCCGTCGTCTTTCAAAAAATATCCCCGAAACCCATGAACCTTCGTTCCGCGTTCGATGTCCACCATTCCAAGCTTCAGCATGAGCTCAAGATGATCTTTGGGCTCAAATGAGAAATTCGGCCTGTCTCCCCACACATGAACTTCGACATTTTTGGATTCGTCCTCGCCTTCGGGAACTGAAATATCGGGAATATTGGGAACCGCGAGCATGAGGGATTGCCAAGTCTTCATGATCCCCTCAAGCTTCACTTCGATTTTACCCAATTCCTCTTTCACCACTTTCATCTCCTCGATCATGTGAGACTTTGCGGAAAAATCCTTCTCATACGCAATTTTCTTGCTCATCTCATTTTGCTCGGCGCGAAGTTTCTCGGCTGATTGCATTTCGACGCGCCGTTCTTCATCTACTTTCAACAACTCATCAATATCAACAGCTATGCGCTTTTTCTTCGCCGCGGCAATGATGATGTCCTTATTTTCTCGAATGAATCGGATATCGAGCATAAATTAGTATTTAGTATGTAGTATTTAGTATACAGTATTTTGAAAATTCGTCCGCTTCTCTACCATACTAAATACTGAATACTGTATACTACATACTCCAAAGGTCATTTGTATGAAAGCTACGATTACAAAACTTACACCCGAGAAATTTCCAACGTTATTAAAAGAGATCAATGATCCGCCGAAAGAATTGTACATTCAAGGGCAGTACCCGGGTGAAGAAAATAAATTTCTGACGGTCGTTGGATCGCGGCGGATAAGTCCTTATGGAAGAACTGCCTGCGAAAAGCTTATCGCCGGACTCTCGGGGTATCCAATCGTCATAATTTCAGGACTTGCTATGGGCGCGGATTCGGTGGCTCATGAATCAGCACTTGAAAACAACCTGACGACCGTTGCGGTTCCAGGCTCCGGACTTGAAGACGGCGTGCTCTACCCGCGAAGTAATGTGCGTCTTGCAAAAAAAATTTTGGAAAATAAGGGTGCCCTTTTATCCGAATACGCTCCGGATTTCCAAGCAACCCCGTGGAGTTTTCCTCGTCGAAATCGCATCATGGCGGGGCTGTCGCACGCCACACTCGTCATAGAGGCAGAGAAAATGTCTGGGACCCTCATCACTTCAAAACTCGCGACAGAATACAATCGAGACGTTCTTGCGCTTCCCGGCCCCATTACCTCGTCGCTTTCCGAAGGACCGAATATGCTGATTCGACTTGGAGCGACACCCATCACATCGAGCGAGAATATTCTGGAAGTCCTCGGATTCAAAGTCGAGCAAAAAAAAGAAAAAGATTTTTCGGAATGCACCGAAGAGGAAAAAATGATACTCGATGCGCTCTCCTCTCCGATCTCTCGCGATTTACTCATTCGTCTTCTCGGATGGCCCGCACATAAGACAAATATCACACTGGCTTCGCTTGAGCTGAATGGCTATATTGCAGAGGAAATGGGAGAAATAAGAAAAGTATAAATAGTTGAAGCAATCTTGTAATTTTCTTGATCTTCTGCCTGGGAGAACATCTTACCGCCAAATGATGTCGGCATGATTATATTTGCATATAAATTTATAAGCATGTAATACTACTCCACATACTTTATGAAACTTTTCATTGTCGAGTCGCCCGCGAAAGCGAAAACAATTTCTAAATATCTCGGGGACGACTACACCGTCAAGGCGTCCGTTGGACATATTCGCGATCTGCCAAAGAGCAATAAAAAAGCGATTGATATCGCGGCCGGCTTCGTGCCACATTATGAAATTTCGAAGGGTAAAGAAAAAGTCGTCAGCGAAATCGAATCTCTCGCGGAAGGCGCGAGCGAAATCATTCTCGCAACCGACCCGGATCGTGAAGGCGAGGCTATCGCGTGGCATTTGGCAGAGTTATTGGTGAAAGCCGGGATCACCGTCAAACCAAAACGCGTCGTCTACCACGAGATCACGAAAGACGCCGTTACGGCGGCGCTTGGCGAAGCGAGAGATATTGATGAAAACTTGCGCCGCGCCCAGGAGGCGCGCCGCGTCTTGGACCGGCTCGTCGGATATGATCTCTCCGGCCTCATTTGGAAAAAGGTTCGATATGGTCTTTCCGCTGGCCGCGTCCAATCCCCCGCTCTTCGAATCATTGTCGAAAGAGAACGCGAAATAAAAGCATTCAAACCGGAAGAATTCTTCGTCATTACTGCGGCCACAGAGACGAAAAATAAAATTCCCCTCAATTTCATCTGCAGCGAGGAGCCAAGAGATGCAAAAGAAGCAGAAAGAATCCTCGAGGAAGGCAAAAAAAAGTCCTGGTCCATTAAGTCTGTTACGGAAACCGAGGCTAAGCGAGTCCCCAAAGCGCCATTCACGACTTCCACCTTACAGCAGGCCGCAAGTTCCCGCCTCGGGTTCGCACCATCCCGCACAATGCAGGTCGCTCAACGCCTCTATGAAGCAGGACACATAACCTATATGCGTACCGACAGCACGACCCTCGGAAAAGCCGCCGTCGCGCAGATTGCAAGCACGGTCGAGAAAAAATTTGGAAAAAACTATGCTGAATTCCGCACCTATGCGACAAAATCAAAAAACGCCCAAGAAGCTCATGAAGCAGTCCGTCCAACAACCATCTCCAAAGAATCCGCGGGTGCCAATGACGAACAAAAAAAATTATACCGCTTGATCTGGCAGAGGACAGTGGCATCGCAAATGGCTGATGCAAAAATTCTCCGAACAAGGATTCTCGCGAACGTTGAAGGAGACGCTGTGCCGGATTTCGCGGCAAACGGGTCGCGCATTCTTTTCGACGGCTGGTTGCGCGCCGATCCCGAATCGCACGGGGAAGACGTGGAACTTCCAAAAGTATCCGAGGGACAAGCACTGACTCTGCTCGACATCACCGCTGAAAAAAAAGAAACTCTGCCGCCGCCCCGATATACGGAAGCAGGGCTCGTCAAAGAGCTTGAAAAGCGCGGGATCGGCCGGCCTTCTACGTATGCGTCCATCATTAAGACGATTATTGACCGCGGGTATGTGCTCAAAGAACAGCGCTCGCTTCGTCCGACTGATACTGGAGAAGTCGTGAGCACTTTTCTCGAGGAAAATTTCGCAAATTATATTTCCGATACATTCACCGCGGAGATGGAGGACGAGCTTGATGATATCGCCGCCGGAAAGCGAGAATACGTAAAGACGCTTAAGGATTTCTATAATCCCTTCAAAAAGCAGGTGAAAGAAAAATCCTCAATCGACAAAATTACAAACATGGGCGAAGCAGACCACTCGATGAAGTGCCCGAAGTGCGGCGGCCCGATGATCGTCAAACTCGGCAAAACGGGAAAATTCTTGAGCTGTGCCAAATTCCCCGACTGCATGGGTGCGCGCATGATGGACGGAAAAGAGCTAGATGGCCCACGGGACACAGGAGAACTTTGCCCGAAGTGCGGTAAAGGAAATCTTGTGGAACGCGAAGGGCGGTTCGGAAAATTTATTTCCTGCGCAACATATCCGAAGTGTAAATTCATTAAAAAAGATGAGAACGCACTTCCTACGACGGATGTCGTCTGCCCCACCTGCAAGACAGGCAAAATGACCGAACGTCGCGGACGGTTCGGAATTTTCTACAGTTGTTCCAATTACCCAGATTGTAAAAATGCAATCAAAGCAAAACCGACAGGCAACATCTGCCCAATGTGCCAGTCCCTCATGATGGATGGTACGAAAACTATTCCGGAAAGGTGCAGTAATAAAGCATGTCCCATGCACAATCCGCATAAACCTGCGAAATAGAATCCAGAATCCAGAATTTAGAATATAGAATGAATTAAAGAATAAGGAAAATCCTTAATCCTCAGACAAACCGCGGTTCGACCTTAAATCAGTAAGAAAGTCGAACCGTAAATTCGGGGCTCGATCTTACTTGCCCTTTCGTAGCCTCGCGAATGAGGGAATCGAAAGGTCCAACCTTGGATTCTTTCTTTATCTTTTTTTACAGAACCTCAATATAGCCACTAACTACAGTATACGCGCCATGGCGGATATACTGTAGTGGACGCTGATTATTTGCCTTTGAAATTTCGAATTTGTTTACGCCTTAAATCTCCGTTTCCGTTTTACGCCGCGGTCGGGGAATATAACGTATGAATAACATTGGCCATAAAAATACCGGCATTTCTGCCGGTTATGACTCTTTTAAGTGAAGTTATTTCTTCTGTCGCTCGAACGTAATCCGTTTAATCTCGTCGACCGCTGTACGAAGGTCGTCGACGTCACCTTTTAGTTGCCCGACCCACGGAGATCTGATGAGAATAGCCGTCGGACCCGACATCCTCCCAGCTTCCGCATCTTCCCATTTGTTGCTAATGATAAAAGAATGGTCTAGATCCAAATGCCACTTAGTCGCCGCTTCAAAGAGGAGAGCCGTACGCGGTTTTCGACATGGACAACGATCGGATTCGTCGTGAGGGCAAACCATGATGTCGTCAATCGGTAATATCCGACGCAAAAACTTCGTGCATGCGGTCGAGTTCTCGGCGAGATTGATAACCCCGGGATAATCCCGGCTGATTTGTTGTAACAATCAGCACAAAGCCCGCACTTCTTAAAGTTTTAAGCGGTTCTTTTGCGCTACGTTTAACCTTAAAATCTTTCATGGTTAATGGTATGATTTCGTGTTTTGGTCCTGGTCTCGTTTCGTTCAATACCCCATCGCGTTCAAAGAATACGGCTTGTTTCATACGATTTAGTCGAAATCGTGCCGCGCAACCGTCCATTAAGCGCGGCGTTCTTTCGGTTTTTTTGGTTAGAACTGTTCATAACATGCATACCATACCTTAAGGAGCATTGCCAAATAAAAGGTATTAAACCCCAGGGCAAGCCCTGGACCCATGTGGATCTCGAAGACTCGCTCACACCGCCCCAAGGGGCGGGGTTTTAAACCTTTTGTTGTCGTCGCTCACTCGGAAATGAAAATAGGAATTTTCATTTCTCTCGTATCGCTAGACAATAAAAAAGGCACCCTCGTGCCTTAAAAAATGGTCTATGTCTTACTTCCCGCATCCGTCACTTTTTCTTCCGGCAAAACATACCCAGCCGACGCCATAAGTTTTGGAGAAATCGATTCGCATGTCCGCACTGCCGAAGATGAAAGATTGCCAATGCCAATATCTATTGCGCGCCTGACTAATACTTCCTGAAGAGATGGCGAGATATTCAGAGCCAAGTCAAGCAACTTCTCAATTTCATCTTTACCCAAAACTGCAAATTGGGACTTATTGCATGTCTTAAGTATCGCTTCGATCATGTCGTTTATGTCTTCCCAACGACCACAATAAAATAGCAAGACTATACGAACTCTATCACTAATTGAGAATCCTTCAGCTTCTAAGTTCGCCGAAGCAACCGCTTTGGCAAAACGAGAATAGAGGCCATCAATATTCGGGTAAAAACAGCGCGGCCGCAGACTAAAAGTCCGAAGAATTTCGTTGATCGGTCGCCCATGCTTGGCGTAATCAATAAGCCTCTTGATCAGGATGAATTCACACAAGTCACTGAGATATGCATTCAGTCCTCCCTTTTTCCACATTTCTTGGTAATGGGAATACTGAATAGCAAGGAAATTATTTAGCGCCGCAGTAGAAAATCGCCGAAGACCAAAGTAGAAGAGGTATTTCTTGCAGATTAGTTTCGAAAACACGAACCCAGCGAGCCGGCCCAGTAAGTCTTTAATCATATCAATGTCCTTTTTTGAGTTGTCCGATTATCAATATAATAGAGAATGGCTTGTTGTCAATCCCAGTTCAGCATGAAATACATGCCCAAATCGTCTGTTAGACGCAAATGCGCAATGCTTCGCAAGACCTTCTTCGGTCGAGTCTGCGAAAGCCAAAGGGCATATTGATCTTGTAAGGATAGCGAGCGATTTCGTTTGGCGAAACGAGATCGCCTTGCGACAAAGACGATACCCGAGAGATGTGGTAACAAGGCGCGTCCGAATCACAGACCAGACAAACTACCGAAATAATACCGAAAAAATTAAACGATCGAGTAACGATCGGGTTTCGAAGTAAAATTTCCCTCTATACGTTTTATTCAGCGATCGCGGTATATAACGTAAAAATTTTTTTGGACGAAAATTGGATGAAAATAATTACAGCATACCCTCAATTCAACCGTTTTTTATTCCAAATAACAAAAAAGGCACCGACCGAGGTGCCTTACTGATCAATTAAGCATCTTGAACAGGAAGCGGATGGTCCGAGCTAGCGGCTTTCGGAAGAGCATTCCCGACTCGATTCGGATCTATGAGAGCGGCGGAGGCTCTTGCGTCAACGGAGAAATTCTCGAGACCACAATCAATTGCCCGTTGTAGGATAACTTCTTGTATTGATGGAGAAAAGTCCGGCACAACGCCCAATAGAATTTCGAGATGCGCTTGTGTAATGACCCCAAACGCATAGTAGCGTCTTTCGTCTAAGAGAACCGACTCAACGATAATATTGGCCACATCAAACGCGCCGCTAAGGAGACACGCCAGCCTAACTTTTGTCTCCACTCCGAGACTTATATCACCGTCTTCAATTCGCGATTGTAAAACTTTCGCAAACCTCGAATCAAATGGACTTGTGGCTTCCACGCGAAAAGGTCTGCTGGCAATAACTTTCAGAATCTCAACCAAGTTTTCAGATCTCTCCGCACGCCGAAATCGCTTCACGAGAACCTCCTCGACCAAATGAATTCTAGGACGAGTAATCAGGAAATTCGGCGTATTTCTAAACTCCGCGTACATTGCGTAAAGCAAATCAATAATGATTCTCGTCTCTTGTTTCTTCAACCAAAAATACATGAGTGTCTCGCCGGAGACAATTCCCGAAAAAACAAATCCGAGAATACGTGAAAAAACTCTCATCATACAAGCCGCCTTTCTCTTTGGTTTATCTGCAACCCAATATATTAAAAAGGGGCGCATTGTCAAGGCCGGGCGCACCGGAGTAAGACCCAGATTGTGTTATGATGCAGAATCCGTTTGCGCCCAAACTCTCGCGCATGATACATTGAGTTAATGGCGAGCGTACGAGAAATTCTCGACCTCATGGACTCTCCATCTTCCGAAGCGATTGATCTCATCACTCGAGCATACAACTTTGCGGCGGAGGCCCATCAGGAGCACTTTCGCTACTCCGGCGAACCTTATTTTGTGCACCTTGTCGAGACCGCAAAAATCTTAGCTGAATTAGGCAAAGGTCCAATTACCATCGCGGCCGGTCTTCTACATGACACTATTGAAGACGTCTGTGTAACCTCTAAGCAAATCGAGGAGCGGTTCGGTAGCGAAGTGCTTTTTCTCGTTGAAGGAGTAACAAAACTCGGCCAGCTTCGTTACCGCGGTGTCGAACGCCACATTGACAGCCTTCGCAAACTTTTTATCGCAATGGCGGAGGACATTCGCGTCCTGATCATCAAACTGGCAGACCGATTGCATAATATGCGCACCTTAGAACACGTCCCCGAAGCAAAGCGTTACCGCATCGCCCTTGAAACTTTGGAGATTTACGCCCCACTTGCTTACCGACTCGGCATGAGAAAACTAACGCGCGAACTTGAAGACATAGCATTTTCCCATGTAAACCCGGAAAAGACAGATGAAATAAAAAGACTCGTAAAGCAAAAAAATAAAGAAAATATCACGAATCTTCAGAAATTCCACAAGTCTCTTCTCAAAGGACTTGCCGCTGAAGGTATCACAAACATTCACAGCGACTATCGCCTAAAAAGTCTTTACAGCTTATTCAAGAAACTCGAGAGAAAAGAAAACGATATTGAAAAAATCTACGACCTGTCAGCCTTGCGCGTCATTGTACCGTCAGTCGCGGACTGTTACAGAATTCTTGGAGTCATTCACGGCGCGTGGAGACCGCTTCCAGGACGCATCAAGGACTATATTGCCTTTCCCAAACCAAACGGCTATCGCGGACTCCACACAACAGTTTTCACTGGTGACGGCGCCGTGGTGGAGGTTCAGATTCGGACAAAAGAAATGCACAGGGAGGCCGAGTATGGAATAGCCTCTCATTTAAGCTACAAGCAATATGCCCTAAAACGAGGACAGCAGAGTTTCTCATGGTTGAGAATGCTCCTTCCTTCAATAGTGCGATTCGATAGAACTCCCGAAACACTTCAAAAAGCTGAAAATAAAACAGCCGACGCTCAAGCGCCGAGATGGGTCAAAGAGTTAGCTGAATACCACGATCAGGTCGAAAATGAGGAATATATGCAACATCTAAAAAATGATTTCTTTGAACTGCGTGTATTCACTTTCACACCAAAAGGCGACGTTGTTGACTTACCCGTGGAGTCAAGTCCCATAGACTTTGCGTATGCCATTCATACTGATCTTGGGAATCATATTTCCGGCGCATGCGTCAACGGAAAATTTGTCGCTCTCGATACAAAACTTCAAAATGGCGATATCGTGAAAATCGAGACCAAGAAAAGCTCGAGACCAAACAGAAAATGGCTCGCTTTCGTCAAAACCGGCCTCGCAAAAAAGTGCATTAGAAGTGCGCTCGACGCAGAAGCAAGATCACAGTCCGCATAAACGATGCCTTCTATAGGGAAAAATTCTTCAGAATATATATATCATCGGAATCCGTATTTTCAGCGATATTTTTTTCCTCCGGGGTGCGGTCGTCAAGCTCCTCAACAATGGCTTCGCCGAGTACTACTTCCGCACCGACTCCTGCCTGCACATCCTTCTCCTTCTCTTTCAGTCTTTCAAACTCCACGTCGATATTTGATTTGCGCGACACAGAATTTGAAGCAAACATGCTAAGCAATGACTCCAGATCTTCGCCTGAAAAAAAATCAATGACAATCTTGCCGCCACTTTGTTTCTTTTCTATTTTGACCCGAGTACCGAGCGTCTCGGCCAACCTCTCTTCCATAGCAATCAATTCGGGATCCGGCGCCGTATCAATCTTGCGAGCTTTTTCTACAGCGATCTTCCGCGCGATAAGTTCGGCCTCGCGTACCGTCATTCGCTTTAAAAGTATTTCTTTATAGAGTGTCGTTTGCTCCATCGGTCGGTCGATCAACATAAGAAGCGGCCGGGTGTGTCCTTCCGATATTTTCCCCTCTGAAAGAGCGTCAATCATGTCTTCAGGAAGACTCAAAATCCTGATGGAATTCGAGACATATTCACGACTCTTCCCCACCTTCTCGGCGATGTGTATGTGCTTGAAATTAAATTCCTTAACTAGCCTATCAAAGGCACGCGCGCGATCTACCGCATTCAAATCTTCTCGCTGAAGATTTTCAATTATGGCAAGTTCTAGTTTTACTCTGTCGTCATCCGTATTTGCTCGAATAAGCACAGGTACAGATGGTAGCCCCGCCAATCGAGAGGCGCGTAGGCGCCGTTCTCCGGAAATAAGCTCATATTCTGTAACAAGCCCTCCATCCTCTTTAATAATTTCTTTCCTTGTAACAACCAGTGGCTGTAATATTCCATACATGCGAATTGATTCCGACAGATCACGGAGCTTATTCTCGTCAAATTCCTGACGAGGCTGAAAAGGATTGGGCTTGATTTTTTCAGACTCAACCCAAAAAATAGCATTGGAAAAAAATTGCGACATAGGAAGATTTTAACATGGACTACAAATATTCGAAACAAAAGTTCAACCGCATTAATTATCACATATTTTCCATTAGTCTAGTCAACGACTTTCATATATAATTTCGTGCATTGCCGGAGTGATGAAATTGGTAACCATGCACGACTCAAAATCGTGTGCTGCAAAGCTTGGGAGTTCGAGTCTCCCCTCCGGCATTAAATGTTAAAACACTTTTCTAGTTCTAAGTCGCTCCATGCATATATAATAGGTTTAGCTTTAGGTGACGGCAATCTCTCGAACCCTAATGGTCGTGCAACTCGACTTAGAATCACATGTGATAAAAAATATCCTCAGCTTATTACTGAGGTCCAAGCCTCGTTAACAAAGCTTCTTCCAAGCAATAAAGTCTCGGTCATCAACAGAACCAATTGTGTTGACATCTCGTGTTACTCAAATCATTTTGAAAATCTATTACGATGGAAAGTTTCACTTGGTTCAAAATTTCGTCAAAAAGTCAGAGTTCCTGATTGGATAAAAGCTAAAAATATTTATATCAAGGAGTGTTTACGGGGATTGCTGCAGACCGACGGGTCTATATATCTGGATCGAGGGTATACGATGGTTAATTTTGTAAGTTGCATACCAACCTTAGCCATGGATGTGATCAGCATGATGAATCAATTAGGCTATAAGCCAAATATACAAAAATTTACGAGTTCCAACCTCGATAAGTACACTATCCGTATCTCGCGCAGATCCACAGAGTTTATAAATGAAATAAATCTCTGGAAAAAATAATCTGTGGAACACCCCTCGTAAAAAGGGTTGCGTGAGCAGGGTAAGAAGGAAAACTTGGAGCCCGTCCGAAACGTATCGAGTCGATACTGGCGGGCTTCGCCAGACCTTTTGAGCTCGGGTCTTCGAGAGACAAAAGGCTTACAGATTCTGTAAGAATGAGAAACTTTTTGAAGCGACGGCGACAAAAAAGTGTTCTTGGCCGAGTCCATATCCCAGCACTGGCTTGTCGAGACAAAGTCGGGCGGGCAAAATCGCGCCAGCACGTTCAGAAAATAAAAAAACCCCTCGATAAGAGAGGATTATTAGGAGTAAAGGAAGTATTTAGGTGCTAAATTAACTCTTTCTTAATAATTCTGAAAT
>MHRX01000003.1 GCA_001822655.1 Candidatus Taylorbacteria bacterium RIFCSPLOWO2_01_FULL_45_15b | reverse complement strand
AAGTGATGAAAGTTTAGCATGCGCACAACCAAGCATGTCGGAGAGCGCCCGCGAAAATATGCCGTTTTAGAGCAGAATTTTCGATAGTTGGCGAGGAATGCCAAAGATTTGCATCCTAATCTGCGGCTAGATTGGAGATGGGCTCTCAGCCGTGTTTTCGTATCTGAAAGATGACGGCTGATGAATATCCGCTCCAAGCGCTTGACAAAACGTATCTTGGCGTGTTAAGATAATTCCAACCGTTCTTTCACAAAATCAACCAACCCGAGCCTCACGAAAGGAGGGGCTTTCCATGACGACAATAGCACCGAACAACGCAAGCGCCGCTCTTAAAAAACTTTTTGACCGGCAGGCGGAGTGAGCAATCGCACTTTCCGGCGACGAAGCCGGAATCAAAGCTCTCTTCCCGCTTCTCAAGAAAATCGGGAAAGTGACTAAGGGTGACGGGAGAATCCCCTTTGTCATTGTCGCGCAGGGCCCCTACCTTACGTTTTCCAGACGAATGGATAAAGTAGTGCTCGACGGCAAGGCGGGAGCAAGCTTCCTCTCCGACAATTGGGTAACCAACCTCGGCAATGTACCGCTGGGACACTACCTTGCAATTGACGTCGAGGATGGCCGCAGCATGCGGAACACCAAGCCGAGTGCCTGCCTTTTTCGGTTCAAAAAGGCAAAGCGCTTTGGCGGTACTGCCGTCGAGGGCATCAGCGTAGTGATGTACGAGCCGGAGATTCTCCGGCATCACCACCTTAACTTTCCGAGTTCCAACTGCTTAAGCGACGACAACGTTCCTTGCCTCATCAGGCTCGAAAGGCCGATGCTCCTCGCGGCCGGGCGCAAAGATGCCCATCCGGACTATGGGTCGTTGTCGTGTGGGAGTCGCTTGGGACTGTCTACCTAGATCACTTGGTTCCTTTGTAAATTTGGTTTTTTGTCCACTTTCTTCTTGGGGACACACAGGAGAGCTTGCATACGCGGGCTCTTTTTTTTATTCATGACTCGTCGGGAGTTGAGGTGGTGCCAGTAGCAGTAACTTGTCTTTTTCAATAGATACGTTACTATTGCAAACCATGGTAATACGAATGCGTCATACGCATGCACATACGAGAAATCGCCGTTCCCACCACGCTCTTGCGGCTATCCAGCTTTCGATATGCAAGGACTGCGGAAAGTCTCATTTACGGCACACCACATGCCAGAATTGTGGCAAATATAAGGGAGTGCAAGTGATTGATGTTGCGGCACGCGCCCTAAAAAAAGAAAACAGAGCTAAAGTTAAAGCAAAATCTCTCGGAATTGATCCGGAGAAGGCGAAGATAGCTAGTGCCGAGAAGAAGTAGAAACCCACAGTGGTTATGCTAGAAGAGTAGTGGTATGCTATAATTTTCCCGAGTATTTATGGCAAATAGGCACCTTGCGAGATCAACAGTCCTCCAATCCCTCTTCGAGTGGGATTTTAGAAAATATCCTGCGATTGTTTCGAACGACATTCTTGAAAGAAATGCAAAGGAATTTGCTTCTGGACTCGGTGATTTAGCGTTTCTAAAAACTCTTCTTGATAATGTTATTAAGAAACTTCCGGAAATTGATTCGATAATTGAGAAGGCGGCTCCCGAGTGGCCCATAGATAAAATTTCCATCGTTGACAGGAACGCTCTTCGGATAGGACTCTACGAACTGCTTTTTGCGGATCGCGGTGAAGTTCCCGCGAAAGTTGCGATAAATGAAGCAATAGAGCTCGCGAAAACATACGGCGGAGAAAATAGCGGCAAATTCGTCAACGGCGTACTTGGCTCGGTGTATAAGGAATTGGGAGAGCCCGGCAAAGATAGCCCGCCGCGACAGGCAAAAAAAATAATCCTTGACCCCGCAAAAATGCCACTCCAAAAACTCGGAGGCGCGATTGTCTATGCAAAAAAAGAGAACGACATCTACCTGGCGCTTGTCCATGATATATTTGGCCACTGGACTCTTTCCAAAGGTACAATAAAGGAGGACGAGGACGAGGGAAAGGCCACGGCGCGGGAAATAAAAGTGGAGCTCGGTCTCGACATAAACATCGAGGAGAAACTTGGCGAGAACGAGTATATCGCGTCTGATCCGGAAGTCGGCAAAAAACGAAAACGAGTAACTTATTTCTTGGCGCAATCGCCATATACAGAGATAGTGCTTGAAAAAAAAGGAGGACTTGATGGTGCCGAATGGTTCAAACTTTCCGAGATTCTTGATCTCAATTTTTATGATGATATTCTCCCCATTGTTACAAAAGCGATAAATATTCTGTTGGCAGGAAAAAAATGATAATGGCTCGAAGCCGTTCATTGATTTTGCCAGACGCGGATTTTATGATTGGCGAATAAAAATAATTATTCAGAAATGCAGTTTGATACATTTGAAGATAAAATTGGCGTGAGTTTCCGAGACAAGTCGCTTTTGCGACAGGCGTTTACTCATCGCTCGTACATCAACGAATTTAGGGTCGATAAGCTCGAGCACAATGAGAGGCTTGAGTTTCTGGGCGACGCTGTTCTAGAACTTGCTACGACGGATTTTTTGTACAAACAGTATCCCGACAAAAATGAGGGGGAACTGACTAGTCTTCGCGCGGCCGTTGTAAATGCAATAACGCTTTCTGATATTGCCACTTCCCTCGGCATGGACGAATACCTCCTGCTTTCAAAGGGTGAGAGAAAAGACACAGGCAAGGCCCGCCAGTATATTCTCGCGAATACGATTGAGGCCCTGATAGGGGCGATTTATCTTGACCGCGGATATGACACCGCGGAAGAGTTTATTACTAGGACCATATCGTCCCGACTTAAAGGGATACTTGAAAAAGGCGTGTGGACTGATGCCAAGAGTCTTTTCCAAGAAAAAGCGCAAGATCAACTCGGCGCAACTCCTCTCTATAAAGTGTTAAAAGAAATAGGGCCCGATCACGATAAGCAGTTCACGTCTGGTGTGTATTTAAGGGATAATCTGACAGGCACGGGGCAGGGTAAGTCAAAGCAAGAGGCCGAGCAGGCGGCGGCGAGAGACGCGCTTCAGAAGAAGGGCTGGAAGTAAACGCGCTTATGAAATTCGACAGAGGTTTTGGACAATTCGAGAGCCTGATATCAACATTTAAGCAAAGAAGCATGGACGACGTGTAGTATACTTATGCGACTCGACCCATCCCAAAAACCCTTATTATATGAACAAGATTGAAGTCATTCCCGTTAACCCACGATTCAATAAGTCGCCTAGCCATAATTATTGAGATGGCTTCCAAAGATATTTCCATGCGCTCCCCATTTAATAATAGTTCCATGCGAGGTTTTACGATTCTTGAGCTACTTGTGGTCATAAGTATTATCGCAATTTTATCAAGCGTCGTAATTGTAAGTTCGGTGGAGTACCGATATCGCGGAATATTGGCGCGCGCGTATGAATTCTCCGCGCAATTTAACCGAATCTATGGCGCCGGACTTGCAGGTGAATGGCGCTTTAATGAGGGTTCCGGTACAGCGACGGCAGATTCATCGGGCAATAATCTAAACGGAGTGCTCTTGAATAATGCCGTATGGACAAGCCCGTCTTTCGATTCCTCGAATGCTATCGTCTTTGGCGGCACAGCAAACAGTGCCGTTGTCGTGGCGGATTCGCCCTTGCTTGACGTTCAGCGTTTCGCCGTTTCTTTGTGGTTTAAGCCGACTGCCGATATTACTGCCGCTAGCGGACAGAAAGATATTTTGTCGAAGCTGGATTCTTACTGGATTGTAATAAATCAAACTATTTCTGATGGAAAAATTGGAGTGTTGCTTAATAATGACCCAACAACTATCAGGCGTACAACTACTAATGTATGGAAGGCGGGCCGTTGGTATCACTTGGCGGTAACGTACGACGAGGGTCGCATCTCTCTTTACGTAAACGGTTTGTTGGAAACATCAGACGATATACCGGGCGATCCAATACCGCAGAATTCTACCGGCGCGCTTGGCATAGGTGGCGATGTCTGGGCCGGTTTCCCCGGCACCATAGATGAGGTCAGAATCTTCAATCTTGACAACTCTGTCGTTTTTGAGACATCCACTTCAGGGGCGACGAATATTGCTCGCAGCGAATTCTAGTGATGATATAAAATGCCTCCATGCATCTAAAGTCTCTTGAAATTTCGGGCTTTAAGTCATTCGCAAAACGGGCGATTCTTGAATTTACATCGCCGATTTCCGCAATCGTCGGCCCAAATGGCTCGGGAAAATCCAATGTTGCGGAGGCATTTCGCTTCGTCCTTGGCGAGCAGTCATTAAAATCAATGCGCGGTAAACGCGGCGAAGACTTAATTTTCAATGGCACGTCTAAAGTGGCGCGCCAACAGCGCGCCGCTGTTAAGATTACCTTTGATAATTCGCGCCGCGTATTGCCAATAGATTTTGACGAAGTCGTGATAGAACGCATCGTCCATAGAGATTCCGTAAATGAATACTTTGTGAATGGCACTCACGTCAGATTAAAGGATATTATCGAGCTTTTGTCATCCGCGCACATTGGTGCAACAGGCCACCATATCATTTCACAAGGCGAGGCAGACAAAATATTGACCGCATCAGACAAAGAGCGAAAGGAGATGATCGAGGACGCATTGGGACTCAAGATATTTCAATGGAAGAGGCTTGAGGCGGAGAGGAAGCTTGAAAAAACTGATGAGAACATCCAACATGTCGAATCACTGCGGCGTGAACTGGCACCGCATATCAAATTTCTGGGAAAACAAGTTGAAAAAATTCAGAAAGCAAAGGAGTTGAAGTCGTCTCTCGTCCTTTTGTACAAAGATTATTTGTCTCGGGAATCATATTTTTTGGAGGAAAGCATTAAGGATTTGCACGAAAGGAGCATCTCGCCCCAGGCGGAACGCGAGCAGATCTCATTAAAACTTGAAGAGCTTCGTGTGAGAATCGGCGAGAAAAGTGGCGGCGCCCGATCGTCGAGCGAGGTAGTAGGGCTTGAGAAAAAAATGTCGGAGGAGCGTGAACGCCAATCTCTGCTTATGCGGGACCTCGGTCGTATCGAAGGCGAGCTCGGTTATTTCGAACGTGAAATACATCGACTTCTAAAAGAAACTTCCGATCGCCGCCCCGTACCTTTTGAGCGGGTGTCGTCTCTTGAGGCAGAACTTGATTCTGTGATGTCGGAAGCGCTCGCCGAAGAGTCAAAGACAAAGAAAGACCTCGTCTCGCAACTTCGGGCGATTATAAAAGCATTTTTTCAGTCTATACAGGATGCAAAAGACGAAGTCTCTCTCGGGAAAGCTCGCGCTGAAATCGCGCGACTGCAGGAACAGAGGGCGAAATTGGACGCCAAGTATCAGGATTCAAAAAATGCGGAACATTTAAATAGGGTCGAGTACGAGCATTTGAGGCAAAGCATTGAGGACGAACAAGTCGGTTCCTTGGAGGCCGAAAAGGAGATGCTGAAAGTTATGAAGCGGCTCCAGGAGGTCGAAAACGAGTTATCGGCGATTGGTGTTGAACGGTCGCAACTCGAACGACAGCGCGATGATTTCGCAAGAGAGGTGAGAGAGGCTATTCTGTTTGCCGGATCAGATGCCGCTCGCTTTGAACCAGTGGCTTCGTATAGAGAGTGGTCAAGCAGTCAAGAAAGGTCGCGACAAGCGGAGAAAAAAAGGATGACAGAAAAGACAATGATTCGTCTCGAGGAGGCGGGTGCCGCGGGAGGCGATGAACTTTTGAAAGAATATGAGGAATCATTTCAACGCAGTGAATTTCTTCGCAAAGAAGTAGAGGATCTCGTGCGAGCATCGGCATCACTACAGACACTGATTGCGGAGCTTGATATCCGTATCAAAACCGAATTTGAAAGCGGACTCGGTAAAATTAATAACGAATTTAGCAGGTTTTTTACTCATATGTTTGGCGGAGGAAGTGCCTCGCTCTCTCTAGTAAAGAAAACGCGAAAAATTCGCGAGTCAGTGGATGTTGGCGAAATTTCTGAAAATATGTCGGAAGAGCCTGTGGCTGAAGAGGGAATAGAGGTCAAGGTCGGATTGCCGCACAAGAGAATTCAGGGACTCGTCATGTTGTCGGGGGGTGAGCGCGCACTCGCTTCCATCGCGCTTCTCTTTGCGATGTCTCAAGTAAATCCGCCGCCGTTTATTATTCTCGATGAAACAGACGCGGCGCTTGATGAGGCGAACTCCAGAAAATACGGAGACATGATTGAGCATCTTGCTAAATATTCACAGTTGATTCTAATTACTCACAATAGAGAAACTATGTCTCGCGCGGGAATTCTCTATGGTATTACTATGGGTAGCGACGGTACTTCCCGCCTTCTGTCGATTGCCTTTGATGAAGCGGTGAAGGTAGCGAAGTAGTATTAGTATAAAGTATGAGTATTAGTATGGAGTATAAGCATTCGCACAAGCTTTGGACGGAATGTAATAATTGCATGGGAGATTTGTCGTGGATAGGCTCTTACACCAGCACGTAATCCAACTGCCTGTCTTCGACATTTGCTCCCTTTACCTTAAACCGGACGCGATCGCCCACAGAAAATGACTTTTTGGTTTGCTTGCCTCGCACGGTGAAATTTTTTTCGTGATATTCAAAATAATCGCCGCCAATGTCGGATAGCCGTACCATACCCTCGCTACCCGTTTCTTTGTCCGCGATATAAATGCCCCATTCGGAAATTCCGGAAATCACACCTTCGAAGGTCTGGCCGATCCGCTCGCTCATATACTCAACCTGCTTGCGCTTCAGAGATGCCCGCTCTGCTTCTGCGGCCAATATCTCCTTTCTTGTTGTTTCCGGCCCTATTTTTGTGACGTTTCTAAGCCCGTGGGTTTTATGGGCATTGGTCAGGATTGAAAAAAGAACGCGGTGAATTAAAAGGTCGGCATAACGTCGTATCGGTGAGGTGAAATGGGCGTAAAACTTAAATGCGAGTCCAAAGTGCCCGATGTTGTACGTTGAGTATGTCGCCTTAGCCATGGAACGTAAAATTGCAGTTTTAATCATATCCTCCTGCGGTATGCCCTCCACAGATGCCAATATCTTTCGTATCGCACTCGACGTAACGGCGCCATCATGGGCTTCAAGGTCATGGCCTAAGACTCGTAAAAAAGCGCTGATATCCTGCAGGCGCTCCGGATCCGGTGTGTCGTGCACTCTGTAGAGAACGGCACTAGTAGCAGACTTCGTATTTTCAAGAGATTTGTGAATAAACTCCGCGACTTCACGGTTAGCTAAAAGCATGTAATCTTCAACGAGCATATGAGCCTCGAGCCGCTGTTTTCGATAAAACTTTACAGGCCTTCCGCGGGCATCCAGTTCACACTTTATTTCCGCTGTATCAAAATCAATTGCGCCGGCATCAAATTTTTGCTTGCGCAGGATTCGAGCTACGTTTCGAAGAATTGAAAGTGGCTCGCGCGATGACTGGTCTAGTGTTTGCATTTCAGCTTCTGCATCTTCGTATGTGTAGCGCTTTGATGAGCGAATAATGGTTTTTCCGAACCATCTCTCTTTTATTCGCGCCTTATCATCAATAGTAAAAATAGCTGAAAAGGTAAGCTTATCTTCGTGCGGGTTGAGACTACAGATATCATTGGATAAAACTTCGGGAAGCATCGGAATAGTTCGGTCTACAAGATACACCGACAGAGATCGCTTCAAAGCTTCTTCGTCGAGCGCAGAGCCTGGACGAACATAGTGCGAGACATCTGCAATATGAATTCCAATCTCATGAACATTGTCCGCGATCGCTTTGTAGGAAATAGCGTCGTCGAAATCTTTTGCATCTTTTGGGTCAATGGTGAAAGTGTATGTACTTCTCATGTCGCGACGTGTCGCTATTTCGTTCTGCGGAATCGGCTTCTCTTTTTGCTCAATGAGCCTCGCCTCCTCTTCTACTCCTTGCGGAAACACAACATCGAAACCCTTATCGAGTACGATTGAGGTGATTTCAGTATTGTGCTCTCCGGGTTTGCCGATAATTTGGACTACTTTTGCCGTAAGTGGATCACTCCAGTTTGAGATTTCAGCTAATACCTTAAATCCAATCGCTGATCTGGCGGATTCGTCGAGTGTGATTATTCGTGTAACTTTTCTATCATCCGCCTTTAGTGAGAGCACTCGATCTTTTTCTACCACAGTTCCTACAAAGCGATTTTTTGCGCGCTTTGTAATTTCAAGGACGTTTCCTTGAATACGTCTGGCGCGGGGATCTCGGATAATCTCTACGCGCACTTCATCGCCGTGCATCGCGCCACGGGTTCTCTCCGGCTGAATTTCTATGTCGTCGCCCTTATCTTGCGAGATATACCCAACGCCCTTTCCTGTCATTGAAATAACAGATACAACATGGGATAGGGACCTATTTCCAGTACTGTTTGGATTTTTCATACCGATGCACTATAGCAGAAAGCGCTTACTGCCTCAATTTCTCGTCAACAATAAAAAACACCGTTTCCTTGGTGTTTTGGCATGTGTTTAGTCGTCATCATCACAGTCAATTTCTTGAAAAGAGCTTCTTGAAGCTAAGATAACTATACCGTTGAGGAAAGAGGCGGCTCGATGAGCAACCTCTACTTCATTTTCGCTTACTCTGCGCGGAAGCGATTCCTCTTTGAGGCTTCGGACGAAAACACATATTTTCTTGAGCTCTGCCGGCTCGGCATCAGGAAGGACTGCCTTTGCAAATTCCATCGTTTGGAAATCTTCCGGCCAGCGCACCTCTTCTTTTCCAAGTATTTCCTCGAGATTCTGAAAAAATTCCTTTGCGCCTATCAGAACTCCTCGCGGAAACTGACTCGCATCAATGAAACGCCGACCAAGGCTCGTCCTTATCGCGTTGGCCATGCAAGATGCCATGTAGCTATAGTAGTGGGCTTTTCGAATATTTCTTAAAATATTTCTTAAAACGGGCCCGATGATTTCGTCTATCATGAGTTACCTTTCTTTTTCTTCGTGTAATCTCTCACTTTACGTGCCGAATCGCAAGGGATTGACCACCCTAATAGGTATTGCGCCTTATAGGACAATCTGATAGTGTTCTTTTCATGTTAAGAATCAGATTGCAGAGAGTTGGCCGCAAAAATCAACCGTATTTTCGGTTTGTGCTCACCGATTCAAAAAACTCCACAAAAAGCGGAAAATTTTTAGAGGTGCTTGGACATTTTGACTACAGGAAAAACGGTCAGCACGCTATAAATGCCGAGAGGGTAAAGCATCTTATTTCTAAGGGCGCGAAGCCTACTGATTCAGTGCACAATTATCTAGTAGATCAGAAAATTCTCTCCGGAAAAAAAATCAATGTCCTTCCTCGAAAAAATCCAGTTAAGAAAGATGCGGGCGAGTCTTCCATTGAAAAAAAAGACGTTCCTAAAGAAGCGCCTACTGACCCTCACGAAACTCCCTAGCATCGCAAAAATTGTCTGATTTGTTTCCGCCGCCAGCGCTCGGAGCAAAATGCGACGCGCTGTAATATTATTACAGTAAGGAGTATTTTTGACGAAGCGCAAGGTGGGAGCGAAGCGGGCGGTTTTTGCGCTAGGGAGAGGAGTGAGGGTCAGTAGTGTTACTCTCGAAAAATAGATAGCGGCTGGCAAATATCTCAAATACTTCAGTAATGCGTGAGTTCAGTTATTTTTGCGGTGATGCTGTGCGGGGGGTGGCTTAGTTAAATTACATCATTCCCGCGATCGCGGGGATACTGTAATATTCAGGCAACGCATTGTTTTTTGAAATATGTATGGGTAGTCATACAAATCAAACGTATTGCTCACCACGCGCGGCGGTAGCGGTATATTGTTGCGGCAATTTTTATAAGCAGTACGAAAGGAAAAAAAACATGAGAGAAGAACATGACAAACTGAAAGCGTTGGTACAAAAACAGCAACTCGAGTCTGTCTGCAAAGCCGATTCGCCCGAGATCGCGACAAATATCGCAACTACCGGATGTGTCGAAATGGCGTGCGCTATTATTGACAGTCTTGACGAGGTAACTGCCGCATTCATTATTGGCGTACTTCGTCAAAGGGCAGAAAGCGATGGGAGAGGTGCGAGTTATTCTTCGGCGACAATCGTCCGTGCGGAAGAGCTACAAATAAAAGGACTCAAAGGATTGTGCGATGCTCGCGCGAAGCTGTACAAAGAGACTGGCCAGTGGGCCGGCGTTTAAATAGAAAAACGGTGGACCGAACGAATGTTCGGTTTTTTATATAGGTGGATAACAAATTGACGATTGCTCGCGTATGTAATAGAGTTTAATCCACAGACCGAGGGTCGCTTCGCTCTGTTTTACTAAGATTAGATTGACCCGACACAATTCTTAACTTCTGAATTTTCGGGATAAAATGTATGGAAATGGATCAACAGTTTCTTGACTATGTTATTAAGGCGCTCGTCGATAATCCAAATGATGTCAAAATCGTTCGGACAGTTGACGAAATGGGAGTACTCCTAACTCTCTCGGTGAATCCGGCTGACATGGGAAAAATAATCGGACGCATGGGAAATACAGCAAAAGCAATTAGGACGCTCCTCCGCGTTGTCGGCATGAAAAATAATGCGCGTGTCAACTTGAAGATTAACGAACCTGATGGAGCTCCTCCCCGCGAGCGAGCTACAAAATCTGTGGATGAGGCGATGGAAGATCTAAAGATTTAGTATCAGGTATCTTGTGTTTAGTATTTGGTATTAGTCAAAAAACCGCTGTGTGCGGTTTTTTGCTTGAAGCACGTTCATCACCCAAATTCTGAAGCGCACCCTGCGGTTAGATTGTGAACGGGATCTTGATCACTCTATTACAATTTCAATGTGGTAAATACTTTTCGGTGTTCTCATCTATTTGACAGAAATATAGATATGTGTAGTATCGGGTCTAGGAAAGGTTCTATGAAACGAAGACAAAAAAAGACAGATCGTAAGCTCCTTGAGGCGGTGATAGCGGCAGTGGCCATGGAGGACGGTGTCAGCGCGGATGATATTAAGTCGGGGAAGCGAGGCGTGGCAACGGCATCGCGGCAGAAAACATTGTATCTCTTGAGGACGGGGTACAGGCAATCGGCGCGCGCTATCAAAAGCCTGATCCAGATAAGCGACCCAACAATTACACACTCGATTAAGGCGGTGAGGCGTCGCTGTAAAGCCGACCCCTCATTCAAGAAGGCTGTCGGGGCCCTGAAAGTGTCGATTGATACTGACCTCGGTCACGGTACGCCCAGAAAAAAAACCATTACGGCTAGGGCGAATAAAGTGCGCCGGAGGACGAGACTCGTGGAGTGTCCTACGACGGAAATAGCTTCTCCTGCGACGGGCGATGAGCCGACAGCGCCCTCTTCTCGAGCAGGGTACTCGTACGCTGATGCCGCCGATGCAGTGGCGAAAGAGATGGCTAGTGGATATAATCATCTGTTGCTCATACAGGATCGAGGTATTACTAATATGCGCGCGATCCTCGCGTATGTCCTGTGTACAGGCCATCACCCCGTAGAAGCAGTGAGAGTCATCATGGATTTCAGGAGTCACGAAGAGGTACTGTCCGCGGTCGGAAGTGCGGCGATTCTTATCGAAAAAGATCCGCACACTTTGGCCGCGGTCAAGAGCATCCGCGCGAGTCTCGGTATCGGGTCTAGCTGACCTCTGATCTACAAACCACGGACGAAGTCCGTGGTTTTTTTATATTTACGATTTACCAGTGATCACTCGTAAATCGTAAAGTGAATTTCAAATGACATGGACAAATCGGTTTTTTTTAGTATTATGCGGACTGTCTTTTGTCAGCATGAGAGTTATTGCGCCCATGTATATAAACCAACTGTGACATTTCATATCATCTCAATTTTTCCGGAAGTTTTTGAGAAGTACCTAAATACTTCGATGCTTTGGCGCGCAAAAAAAGAAAAAAAAGCGCTGTATAAAATTTGGAATCCTCGCAACTATACGAAGGACAAACATAAAAAAGTAGATCACAGGCCGTACGGCGGAGGTCCCGGGATGGTTATGACAGCAGAGCCGATTCTTCTTGCGGTAAACAAAGCATTGGGCAGGAAAAAAATAAAGACGAAAATTGTTATTTTCTCCCCGCGCGGAAAACAATTTACGAACGCACTCGCAAAAGAGTGGTCGAAGAAATTCGAGTCACTTGTTCTCATCGCCGGCCATTATGAAGGCATCGACGCTCGCGTAAAAAAAATTTTGAAGGCCGAAGAAGTGTCGGTCGGACCATATGTGCTCACCGGGGGCGAAATCCCCGCTATGCTTGTCGCTGACGCCGTAACGCGCCAGCTCCCGGGTGTTTTGGGTAATAACCAGTCCCTTGAAGAGGGAAGAATCACCTCGCCTGTAGTCTATACGCGCCCGGAAACCTATATATATAAGGGTAAAAGACTGAAAGTCCCAAAAGTTCTCCTATCCGGCCACGCGGCAAAGATAGAGGAGTGGAAAACTTCCTTGACAGCGAAACGAAAAAGACTATAATGACTTTTCTGATTGCATGATTGAGTCAAGGGTTGGCAATGCCGTTTAGCAGTTGATAACAATCACAATTTTGTCTCCACGTGCATAGCGCGTAGTAAGAATTAAACGAAAGCCGGTCGAAAAGGCTTTTTTTGTGCGTGTT
>MHRX01000002.1:9915-25588 GCA_001822655.1 Candidatus Taylorbacteria bacterium RIFCSPLOWO2_01_FULL_45_15b | reverse complement strand
ACTTCATTTTTTTCGAATTCTACTTTCCATTCTTCGTACAACGGTGCCCATGGATGCGGCATTTGCGGGGCAACAGAGACGACCATTCGCCTCTCAAGCTCTTCCTTAAGCCACGGTATCCAATGCATCGAATTATCCCTTCCTTCCCATTTGTTTCCATGTTCTCCGATCCCATGCACGATAATAGCCGTCGTCTTTTTTTGACGGCAATTTGTGCAATGCACAAGCGGTATCGGTTCACCCCAATAACGCTGTCGGGAGAAAACCCAGTCTTTCAATCGGTAATTCACGGCACGCTTCGCCCAACCTCTTTCTACAAGATACGAAATGATCCCTTCACGCGCTTCGTCCCAACGCTTGCCAGCGAATTCTTTTGGTTCCGAGAGAATACCGTCCGGCTCGCGATAGAATATTTCAGTTTCCTTAACTTTTTCGGCTCTCACGGGATCATTGGGGAAAAGAACGGGATGCAACTCAATTCCGTATTTTTTTGCAAATATAAAATCACGTTCATCGTGAGCACTGCAATTCACAACCCCTGTCCCATAGTCAGTTACCACAAACGACGCGACCCAGATCGGCAACAATTTACCTGTCGGAGGATATTCTATAAAACGCCCGGTAAATATCCCTTCAGTCTCATCGATTTTCTCATACTGTCCAGCCGACCTTTTTTCGGTAATTTTTTTTGCAAACGCCAATACTTCTTTCTCATTTGGAAGACCCCTAACAAGCTCGGTGAGCGCCACATGATCCGATGCGATCACCGTAAAAGTCTGCGCGCAATGCGTTTGAGGAATAGAGTCGTACATTTCAAACCAGAGATCGAGATCCTTGACTTTCATTCGCAAATTTACGCCTTCGGAGCGTCCAATCCAATTCCTCTGGCTTTCCTTTATGGATTCGGGCCAATCTAGCAGCGGTTTTCGATGCGCATACTCGTCAGAGAGAAATTTCGCCCACGCATAGCGGTGAGCTTCCGGCCCGAGAAAGTGAAACATCTCGTCCCTTGGAACCCAGACGATGTCATGATTTGCCTTTTCCTCGTCACTCAATGACTTTTGCTCGCTATTTTGAAGTTCAAAATAAAAGATGTCGAAATGCGCATGGCGGTTGACGCCTTTAGTAACGTGAAAAAATTTTGCGTGAACACGACCCAGTTTTTTTACAAGCCGCATGTTCTGATATCCCGTTTCTTCAATAATTTCTTTTCGAGCGGCGTCATGAGCAGACTCACCGCCGTCGGGACCACCCGTTATAAGAGTCTTCCATGCAACCTTTTTCCATTCGAGACCTATAAATTTATCCTCCGACCAGTGCTTTACAATGGCAATAACCGCATTCCTCTCGACAAACGGAAGTTCGGGCCGAACATGGTCATCACCCGTCGCAGTTCCGGATGCGTTTATGAATGTCGGCTCCCCGACAAAATCAAGATGAGCAAGCCACATCGGAAGCTCGGCGCAAGTAAAAAAATTCTCGTTAAGATTCTCAACATCTATCCATAGAGGTTCGTGTTTCTTTTTTTCTTCGTCATCAATCTCTTTTTTTTCTTCGGAAACAAGCTCGAATAAAATTCCCGTGGTCGTCGCAACTCTGTTTTCATCCTTATGCGCCGCAAAGTACTCTGCTTTTACCGGAGCGCCGAGAAATTTTTTGAATGCGATATTTACGTATCCTGTTTCTTCTGCTACTTCCCTCATCGCGGCCTTTACTGGGTCTTCTCCGTTCTCAATTCCGCCTACAATAAATGTATTCCAATCATGATTTTTCCATCGCAGGCCTAAAACTTTACTTTTTTTCTGATCCCAAACAATGGCGTGTATCGTATTCCGAGAAACTGTTTTTTTGCCCTCTCTCGGAGGATTTTTTCTGTCTACGATATGTGAAATGAAAGCGCTTTCTCTCTCGTCAAGAGAGGCGAGAAGCCGGTCGGCATAATCGGTTATCCGAAGTTTCCATTGGCGAAGGGGACGCTTTTCGACTTTTGTTCCACAGCGCTCGCAGAGACCGTTTTCGACGTCTTCATTCGCCAATCCCGTAAGGCAGGACGGGCACCAATTGATCGGCTCGTAAGATTCGTAGACAATACCGTGCTTGAACATTTGTAAAAAAATCCACTGTGTCCAACGATAATATTCTGGATCAGTCGTATTTATTTCCCGCGACCAGTCATAATCAAGTCCAAGAATAGAAAGTTGCTCTTTATAGCGCGCAATATTTTTTTCGACCGCCTCCCTCGGATGCACTTTGTTTTTTATCGCGTAATTTTCGGCGGGAAGGCCGAATGCGTCCCAGCCCATAGGGTGAAGAACGGCGTCGCCCTGCATACGCTTCATGCGTGAATAAATGTCGGTTGCAATGTACCCCTTCGGATGACCAACATGAAGCCCCTCGCCTGAAGGATACGGAAACATGTCCAGAATATAACTTTTCCTTTTCCCATGAATTTGAGACAAAGTTGCGTAAATTTCATCAGCCGCCCATCTTTCGCGCCACTTTTTCTCTATTGCCGCGTGATCATACGGTTCCTTTTTAGATTCGCTCATGAAAATTATGATACAACATAAACCGCAACCAACCAATGCCGCGAAAATAATTGCGCGGGTCTATCGCAGTAACTACAAGATTTTCAAAAGTCCATGAAATATCATTCTGTTGACATAAAGCGTAATAATCGACTAGACGTTTTTAGTGAAACGAAATGCTATGAAAAACATGGAACAAATTTGTCAAAAAGTTTTGCTAGTTTTATTTTTATTAATAATTTTGCTAAGCCTCTGATGCAAAATCTCAAAATCTTTTGTATGCAATCTAAAATATGACTAAATTCACACAGAGCATATGCATAAAGTCATAATACGCGTAAAGCCAGATGCATATTGCACACTTTTCGCCATATACTATAATTCCGCTATAGCGGAATTATAGTATATGGCTATAGACAAAATAAATTTATCAAAACTTGAGGAACGCGAAAAAATTATTGTCCGGCTGTCGAAAATACAGCATGGCCTAATCCTAGCGGCTGGATTTGGGTTACTTGCTGGATTCGCCATCGCCCCGGGTTCTGCGCGACTTATTAAATCATTGAAAATACTTTCCTTTCTCAAGAATTTTAATTCATCGAAAATGGCCCGCGCAAGAAATAATTTACTTAAAAAAGGAATTCTGCGTCGTGTGGAGGAGCAGGGAAAAATAACTATCCGCCTTTCAGAGCAAGGTAATAGGATTTTTGAAACATTGCCCCAATACCTAGCAGTGACGCATGCCAAAAAGCGGTGGGATAATAAATGGCGAGTTGTTATTTTCGATATACAAGAAAAATACAAGCGGTCGCGAGACAAATTGAGAATAAAGTTGAAGCAACTCGGCTTATACCGCCTTCAGGATAGCGTCTGGGTATATCCGCATCCCCTTGAGGACATACTCGTACTTCTTAAATCGGAGTTTCGTCTCGGCAGTTCAACGCTTTACATAATTGCTGATCAGATAGAACAAGATCGTCACTTAAAAAAATTCTTCGCGATTGAGGATAAGTGAAGTTCGGACAAAAAATCTTACGATTCTTTCGGCGTTCACGTTATTTATGACCAGGTATCGCATATACTATAATTCCGCTATAGCGGTCTTATAGTATATCGATTGAATTATTTGGAATATATGAATTGACGGAAATATGTTATCAAATCCTTGCGATTGCCGGATTCAAATTCAAAAGGAGTGATGTAGAAATCACTCCAGATGAGCGTCTCATGGATTCGAGCTAATCAAAAAATGTTGGTACTATCAAATTCCTTTTCGTGGAGGAAGTTTTTCCGGATCAATTGTTCGTTCGAAACAATGATTACCCACTCCGTGCGTCCAATTCTCGTCTATATATCCGTACCCGACCGGGTATGCGATTGACGCTGAATCACTCTTACCTTCTTCGCTTGAAAAATTGAAATCCGCGCACAGTTCAAATGTCAGTGGCCCTTTTACTCGATACACGTATTCATCATTCGTTTGCGGGTCAATCTTGACGACACTACCGCCAGCGAGCGGGTCATCAATTTCTTCAAGTGTCGCGGGAAGTTTAGCTTTCAATCCGTAGTAATCGGTAATTCTCCACTGAATTTCCTGAAGGTCCTGTACTTTTTGCGCATCAAAGCGAAGCTTTCTTTGCGTTTGAGGGGAGCCCATCAGTATAAAACCAACAATAATTGAGCCGAGTATAATGATGACAGAGACACCAAAAAAATTGCGGCGATGCGCTCTTGTAAGTGAATCTTTGAGATCAAGAATGAAATATCCGAAGACTAGTCCGGCGACTACAAATACGGCGACAACCTTGAGAATAAACCTCGCCGTTATCTCTCCGCCAAGAAAGGTATTGATGAGAACGATGAGATCGACCGCAATTACAATTCCGGCCACAAAAAGATTGAAGTACATGAGCCAACGCCGAAGCGGCAAATTTTTCTTTTCGGGAATCTTGCCATACGTGCGGACTGCCCATGAAGAAAGACCGAGAAAAACCGGAAACACAATTATGAGCGACGCAATAGCCCAGCGAATTGCGGACGAATACGGATCATAGTAATAGCGATTCTGGAGAGCATCAGGAAATGCGACATTAATGATCTGAAAAACAAGAGCAAGCAGGCTAATCACGCTTACATAGAGCGCCACAACGAGACCGAGTTGCATGAAGAAATCTTTCGGGGTCATTTTAATTTTTTGAGGGTCCATATTTTTTTGTTTATTTGTATGTATCTATTATAAACGAACGGGTCGAAAATAAGTAACAAAAAAAATTACCCGACACTTGCCGGGTAGTTAGAAATCATTTTTGAACACTTTGAACTAAACCATGTTCCGCGCCATGCCCAAGCTTGACGCTTGATGTATCTCGCTCAAACACTCTCCATGAGCAGTAGCCCATGAGAAGCGTCGTTGCGGCAACTATCGAGTACATGATGCGGCTGAACGCGCGATCCCAGCGGCTCGTCTTAATGGCGTAAAATAGGAATAGACAAACCATACCCGAGATTACATATGCCCAGAAATGCAGAGAGAGGTTCACTATTGATAAGGAGCTCATAGGTTTAATTAAACCGTCTTTATCTCAACTGTCAATGAGTATATCACAAGATATTTTGCGAGCAATGTATTTCATTTCCACTCCTTTTTTTCTTTTATACTCCAATCTATTTTTTATTCAGAAGTACTATTGCGATCGCGGCACAGCCAAAGCCAAAAAGCTTGGCCGTGGTTATACCTTTATCCATAATCATCTGATACACCGCCGTTACTGTAGCCTGTGTAATGATCATCAGGATAATGAGCACGCCGACCGACGAAGGTTTGCTCAAAGCGAGAAAACTTGACAAACACATCATCCCGACTGCACTTGCAACGCCAGCACCGATTAGCATTTTCCAATCTGCAGTAGCAAGACATTTTATTTCCCCAAATGCAAACGGCAAAATAAAAATGCAGACAAGGAGAGAGAGTGATGTCGCCATGATGTTGCCAGTAAGTCTGCTTTTATTGAGAAGTAGAGGATAAATGCCAAAAAGAATTCCGGCAAGTATCGCCTTCAACTGAAGCTTGTCCATGATTTGTGTCTCCAATCATTGTTTCGATTTTTCTATTGAGTCAAAAAACTACTCGCGCCATAATAACATAAAACATATACTGGGTCAACTTTTTCAATTACGCTAATTCGACATAATGGACAGTAGTTGTTATTGTGCACTAAACATTTCAGCGAGAGGAAGCTTATGTTCTTCATCAAGATTGTATGGTTAAGTGCAACGCTCGTTCTTGCAATTATTGCGGACCACCGCCGTAACAAGCCACTTTCCCCCAACAGGCGCAAAATATGTCTGGCAGCCTCGGCAGTTATGTTGGCTTTTTACATCGGCACCCTGATATAGAGAATCGCAAGCCTGTTTCGAAATCCGAGCCTTCTGCTCGGATTTTTTCTAAACCCTAAACTCTATGGGACCGCCGTCATTTTACGCTAGACTTGACAGTTTATGTGTAATATGCTACCATTGCTGTAGATATGAAAACAATCAAGAAACTGTTCATCGGCATTTTCAAAGCCCTTTTCTTCACCCCTTGGCCCCAGTCTGGCTGTCCAAAGTGTGGGAAAGAATTGGCGATACAGGCGCCAATCATTCATGTTTGCAAGTAGGGAAACCTGCTCGGCATGATATCAGAAACCGATCGTCGAGGTCGGTTTTCTTCTTGCTTAAATTTTAAACTCAATTACATCCCCATCTTTCACTACATATTCCTTCCCTTCTGTCCTCACAAGCGCTTTTTCACGGGCCGCTGGATATGAGCCGGCCTCTAGTAACTTGTCCCAAGCCACGACTTCAGCTCGGATAAATTTTTCGCGGAAGTCTCCGTGAATTGCCGCGCCCGCCTCGGGCGCGGTCGATCCTTTTTTCACCGTCCATGCACGGGTTTCGTCTTCTCCGGTCGTGAAATAAGTCATAAGGCCGAGGATGTCGTAACCGGACTTGATGAGATTGTTGATTCCATCTTCCTTCGCGCCAAGACTTTCTCGAAAGATTTGCTTATCGTCCCCCTCTAAATCTTTTATTTCGGATTCAATATTCGCGTCTACAATCACCCAACTTGAACCCAATGATACGATATATCGTATGATTTCATCAAAACCAACATGATCAATTTCGTCAATATTTCGTCCACCGGATTTTTTATTCAAAACATAGAGAATAGGTTTCATCGTCAAGAGATGCATTCCTTTTAGTATCAATTCCTCGTCATCGTTCAGCACGGCACTTCGTGCGAGTTTTCCTTCCGCGAGAACTTTTTCAATTTTCTCAAGTGCCGCGTCTTCTGCAGTCGCTTCTTTCTTTCCTTGCTTCAAATCTCGCAAAAGATTCGCCCGGCGCTTTGAGACAGTCTCATTATCGGCAAGGACTAGCTCGAGGTTGATAACCGCGATATCAGAAATAGGATCAACCTTGTTATGAACATGAATAATATTGTCGTCTTCAAAAATACGAACGACCTCTGCGATCGCGTCAGTCTCTCGGATATTCTGCAGAAATTTATTTCCTAATCCTTCGCCTTCTGACGCACCCTTAACGAGTCCTGCAATATCCACGAATTCAACCACCGCAGGAATCGTTTTTTTTGATTTAGAAAATTCAGAGAGCTTCCAAATCCGCTCGTCAGGAACAGCAACGACACCAACCGATGGATCAATTGTGCAGAACGGATAATTTGCGGCTTCTACCGACTTTCGCGTCAGTGCATTAAAAAGCGTCGATTTTCCAACGTTCGGTAAGCCAACAATGCCAATAGATAGACTCATATGAAATGCGATTCAACAAATAATAATTCACCACTTCTCGTCCCGCACGAGTTTTCTCGTGCCTTTAGAACGACATTTGATAATCCAACGATGCTAGTGGACAAAATCATTTTATATGCCTCACAGCCTAATTATCATCCTCGACTCGAGTTAGTTAGGTGATGATTGCGAAGTAAATTTTCCATTGGATTTACCATTTTTTCTTTGATGCTGATAATTATTTTAAAATCCAAGATACAATCAGTAATCTTATAGCGAACCGCGACTGAGTCACCATAGAAGTCTCTGATAAATCTCAGGATATTACTGTTTAATTCATGACTAAATATGCCAACATTTTTTGACACATCAATATCGACTGCTTTGCCATGCAATTTTTGCAAGTCATGTAATTTTTGTACGTTCGTGAACTGATGAGAATCGAAATGATTTATAAAAGCCTTGAGTAAAAGCTCTAGCGCATGAACAATCAAAAGACCCACAGGATAAAAGCGTTTGACTTTATCAAATTTATATAAGTGATTAGCGGCCTCTAGACAATATTTTCCATTAGTAAAATAATCTTGAGTTTCAAATTCATTATATTTTTTTATTCGATTATTCATTATGCCCGCCATCTGGACTCAGGTTTAATTTTAAGGCCAAGAAATTTTTTGATAACATAACCAACAGTTGGTCTTGTCCAAACTGTGATACCTGTTCTTTCCTCTATCCAAGCTCTGCCAATTTCATTTGCGTGCTTCTCTTTGAGAAGAAGAGCTTGCCATAATCGTTTTTCGAACGAGGTGAATGATTCAAAGCCTTGAATTTTTTTCTTACACTTCAGTTTCGCAAGCTCGACGCAATCCTCATATGGAATTATCATTTTTTCACTCATAAAACAACAAAATTTTACACTCTCGACCTACCTCGTACTATATTTAATTTCTCATCTTCATCCCAGCTGGTGCTTCCCTTTCCTGTTAGTAAAACATACGCATTTAATGCAGTAAAAATGGATACTATCGGTATCATTAGACCCAGGCCTCTAAATAATACACGCCATGTACGTTTTACGGCACTCTTAAAGGAAAGTTTTTGAAAATTTGATGTCCTAATTTTGATTGCAAAAAGATATTTAGCTGGAGTGTAACCCCATTTTGATAGTAAAAATGACTCTAAGAAAACAATTTCACCAATAAAAAACAGATAGAAGGAGACTCCTTCTAACCAAATATCAAAAACCGGCATCACCAAAAGCAATAAGCCTCCATACAACGCATGATCCATTGATCTTGCTATAAATCGTGCTAAAGGCCGAACTGCTGAGCTATCTTTATTCATAATTTATAATGTAGTTTAACATATTTTAAATTATTACAAATTTTTTTGCCCGAGTCGGTAATTAATCCAAATTTCTTCAATCCAATATTGCAATTTCAGAAAATTAGCAGACACTTAAGAAATACTAACGAGACTCCGCAACGTCGGTCAATATCACCCGCGACCTCATTTATGCTCGTCGCTACTTAGGGTTACAGAATAATTTTGTGTAAGTAAACATAAGTGAAAACTAAATTAGCCTCCATTTTGCATCGTCAGAATCGAAACGGTTTTTTATTCCCGCATCAACCCCTTAAGTTTTTCCTGATTCGCTTGAAGTACTTCCATGGCGGCTGTCGTCTGGTCCTTCCCCTCTTTCATTTTTTTCTGAATCTCTTCAGCGAGATTTGCAAAAAATTCAGGGTCCTTTTCGATCATCGCAACAATTTTTTCCTGTTCTGCTTCGGGTACGTCCTTCATTTGCCTCTTCACCATCTGTGTCATCCCGTTAGAAATTCCCTTTTTAAAAAAATCAAACATAAATTTAGATACTACTGCTTTTAATAGTTTATCTGTGTATATAATTCCTCGCAATTTCTAACGGGACAAATCAAAAAAGTCTTTAGCATGGGTAAATATTATATCATTCAATTTCCACACAGTAGCAAGGACCAACACAACATACAATATAAGACGCTATAGCGTCTTATATTGTATGTTGTGATTATGGGAACAATTGGAACAGTGACAATAAACAATGAAAGTATTGGGATAGTAATGAGGAAGTAGTGCAACCAAAAACGCAACGCCGAAAAATACAGTTGCGATAAATTGACAAACAATGTCAATTTAGTAGGGTCAATCTGAACGGCACAAACATCAAGACGAAAGGTTTTGGATGAAAAAGACATCGGTCGGTATTGTTCTCCTCACAGAAATCCAATCAATGGGCGGACTAGGCGCAATTCTTCAGATTCGTGGGGAATTCAATCACGAAAAAATGGGCACGGAATCTTGGCCGGGTAGTTGCCAAATCACGGCACATGGTCGAGTTAAAACTCCATTTTCAAATCATTACGATCTTCAACTCGAACTTACCAGAGAAATATTAGAAGAACTCGGCGTTCTCCCAATATTAAGGAAATTTGAACTTCTCGTTCACAAAAACGACGAAAACGAAGAGGTTTTTACATGGGGCGCACTCATTCAAAAAGAGGAGATCGACAAACTCCGTCTCAACGCCGCGACCGGCGGCCTTAGACTGATAAGCAGAGAGAAACTTGGTGCAATAATGAATCTTCGCGATTTTGACAAGGAGGTGGGCATTCGTGATCGCACAATAACCGCAATGTTCCCGGACGAAATCGAAGCAGTGAAAAAAGCATTTGAAGCCTTTGCGCCGCAGACAGCTCCTTAGTTTGCCGCATCAGAGACCAAGAATTTTTCTGGTCTCTTTTTTGTACGTCTCGATATTCGGCTGATCAAATGCGTTTACTCCAAGCAACTTACCGAGAATCATCGTCTCAATCATCCTGAATTGCATAAAAGCGCCAAGCTCCACCTCATCAACCCTCTCAAAAATGATTTCGGATACTGCATTTCCATTTTGGACAAAGGCGCTGATTACCGCACTTTTGATAGCAGGAGTGATATCTTCAAAAGCAGTACGCCCCAATGATTTATCTGCTAGAAAAACAGTTTCAGCCGATTCACTGCGATTCGCATCACGCACGGAATGGGCAACGCTTAAAAAAGTCTCATATCTATCACACGGGTTTGCAAGATAAAGTTGAGCCACCGAGTGGAGATCATCTGTCGCCACGGATACAGTCGGTGTCATGCCGATCGGGCTTCTCGTCTCGCCTTTAACGATTTGCTTCCCCAAACTCTCTGCGATCAGCTGTCGATTCCATTTACCAAGCGACTCCAGTTCGGGTGAAAAAACGAATAAATCAAATACCCGCGCTCCTTTCTTGTATTGGTCATGAGCGACCGCCGCGCTAACAAGAGACATATTATTCTCCACACCCTCCGTAAGGCAAAAAGAATGAAAGACTCCCCGAGCTCCAGCAGTCAGCGCCTCAATGTTGAAACCGGCGAACGCAAGCGGGACAAGTCCCACTGCGCTAAAAACAGAATATCTCCCTCCGACAGGTCTTGGAATAGCAAACGTTCTATATTTTTTTGCTCGAGATTCTCTAAAAAGCTGTGAATTGTCATCCGAAATGACCACCAGTCTCGCCGCGAGCGCGCTCCGCACCGACGGGTATCGAGCAAGAGCTTCAAAATTGGAAATTGTTTCGAGAGTTGTTCCGGATTTTGAAATCAAACAAAGAATAAATTCATCGGGTTGAAGCGACTCAAGTATCCGTCTCACTTCTTCCAGTTTTCCGGGATGACTTGTTGTCAAAAAAAGAATTTCCGGAGTAACACTGCCCGTCGCAAACCCCGAAGACGGTCTCAAGGCATCGTACACAGCCTTTGTACCAAGGGCAGATCCGCCTATGCCAATCACGATGACATATTTGAGCCGCGATGAAACAAGCTCGTCCTTCGCGCGGAGAATCTCGCCAACAAGCGCGCCGTCTGTCACAAGATTGAGGCATGTTTCGGGCGTATCATACCCTGCGTGCAAACTTATAGATTTTAGGACATCGACATAATCTCGGACAGATGAATACGCAAGTAATGTTGTCTGTGTTGAATTTGCGGGAGGTATGAACTTCATAGACTATAGTGTACGCGATTAAATGGTATCACTGAAGAGGATTACTTTTTTCATAGAATGCAATACGCGCGCGGGTACCCGCGACCGGCCCCGAGATGTCTTCATGACTTCCCTCAAAATCTCACGCTTCGCTTCCCCAACTGCAAAGAAAATTGCGGCATCCACTACCTCAACCAAAAAAGTTGCCGTTGCGGAGACTCTCCTCGGAAACCGCGGAATCTTCGGCTCGTCATATCCATGAACCCAATTCGGAGTCTCAAAACGGCGCTTGAATGTGCTTTTTCTGGCGGGAAAAATACCCGCGGTATGCCCATCGTCCCCGACTCCAAGTACCGCGACCACGTTTCCGCACGGATGCGTTGCCTTCCAATGTCGCCAACTCCGTTCCACGCGAGCCGCAAGTGCCTCCGCCGTTTCATCTTGCTTCGGAACACTTTCCAAAAAAACTACCCCGCGCGCCTCTGCGAGATCAAAAAAATCGTGTTTCTCGAGATTTATAAAATTATTAAATTCTGGATCGGCAGTGGCTCTCTCATCAATCACGCCGCAGGTTATGTGCGGCCCGAGCATAGAATGATCAATGTACTGGAGCAGGCGAAATGAGGACCCAGCGGATAAAAGAAGCAGGACTTCGGATTCTCCTCGAATTAATTCAGTGAGCTTTGAACCTGCCAAAATCGCGGCCTCTTTGGCATTTTTTGCGGACACCATCAAAAATCGTCCATGCGTTATCGCCTCTTTACTCATACAATCGTAAAATATCACTTCCAGCGTCATAAACTTTTGATTTTGTATTTTTCCAAGCCTCGACGATGGGGGTTATAAAACTCCATGAAGCTTTCACTTCATCGGTGCTCGCGAAAAGCGATTGATCGCCCCTTATGCAATCATACAAAACTCGCTCATACGCATCGGGAAGTTCCGATTCTAATTCGGAATCTTTGTAGTAAAATGTCATTTTCTTCTCCTCAACCTCATATCCAAAACCAGGTTTCTTCACCCAAAAAGAGAGCGAGATTCCTTCATTCGGCTGGATATTGAAGGTAAGTGTATTTTTATGAACGCATGCAACTCCCCGCCCGCAGACACATTCTGCGGATTTCTTGAAAATTATTTTTATGTACGCGCCACTATCCCTAAATGCCTTCCCCGCCAAAAGATTTATTGGGACCTGCCTGAAACGATCGTTATCAACGTAAACGTTGAGAAAAAAAGCTGTTTCAGTTTTTGAATTTTTTTTAATGTTCGGCTCCGACAAATATCCAGCGTACTGCCATTTTTTGATGCCCCCGCGCATATCGGAGAGTCGCAACGAAGCTATGACGCGAGCGCGCTCTTTTTGAATCCGAACTGCCGTAAAAATATTCGGGCGCTCCATGATTACCAATGCGAGCATTTGTAGAATATGATTTTGACCGACATCACGAAGTGCGCCGACTCCATCATAAAAAGCGCCGCGAGTCGCAACCGTATTTTTTTCCGCCATGACGACATCGATAGCATCGATATGGCGGTCGTTCCACAGATGTTCAAAAATCCCGTTTGAAAATCTGAATGTCAATATGTTTTGGAGAGCCTCTTTTGCGAGATAATGATCAATTCTGAAAATCTGCTCCTCCTCAAAAAGCGAACCCAAAAGTGCATCAAGCTTCGCGGCGGTAGCGAGGTCATTGCCAAATGGTTTCTCAATCAAAATACGCGTCCACCCTTCTCCCGGACCGCAGGGAATAGTGAGTCCCGAATCGGCGAGGTGGGTGAGAATGGTTTCATAGTGCAAAGGTGGCACCGCGAGATAAAAAAGTTTATTTGAGCAGGTTTGGAATACTTCTTTGTCAATCAAATTCAGTGCGAACGCCAGCCTTTCATAGTGATCCGTTCCCTCAAATTCTCCCTTGACGTATAAAATCTTGCTCAAAAAAATACTCTTCGCTTTAGTTTCCGTCCGGCCTTTTTTTACGAAATAAGAAGATAGGCTCTCCGACACTACCGTCCGATATGTTTCGTTGGAATGGTCGCGGCGGCCGTACGCCACAATTCGCACCTCATCCGGCAAAAATTTCTTCTCGTACAGGTCAAAAAGCGATGGTAAAAGCTTTGAATTAGCAAGATCCCCTGTGGCGCCAAAAATTACCAAGATTGTTGGGTGGGACCCATTCATGTCTTTAGAATATCATGACATGCGACATTCTAAAAAAAATTGTTTCCTTTTCGCAGTATGTCAGAGCCGCATGGGTTTTTTGTTATGTGCGTTCGCGTTACAATAGGGAGTATGCGAAAAAAGAGAAGAAAAAAGAGGAAAATTGTCCGCTCTATCATCATCGGTATTTCAAGTCTTGCGGCGCTCGTAATAATCTCTTTCGCAGTCCCTGAAACTTCCGATTCAGGCGAAGCGCGAATGGTTCGCGCCGACGCAGGCGCCAATGCTGAAGAAATCGTCGAATCTCTCTATGGAGAGGGCTACATTCGCAACCCATTTCACCGTGAAATTCTTACGCTGGTCGGGAAGCTTACAAAATCAATCAAGGCAGGCACGTATGAACTCAAAGTGGGAATGAGTGCGTGGGAAACGTACCTTGCGCTCACACATCCAAACCAGCAATGGATTCGTCTTGAGGAAGGATACCGAAAAGAGCAGATGGCCGAAGTTCTTGCAAAAAAACTTGCATGGAGCGCAGATCAAAAAAGCGAATTTGAAAATGTTCACATAAAGCTAAAACGAAAAAATATGGAGGGGTATTATTTTCCCTCATATTATCTTGTGGGCAAGACCTCAACGCCTTCAGATGTTGGTGAGCAAATGATAGGGCGTCTCGAAGATCACATAAAATCAAAATATAAAGAAAAAGATATCCTAAACATTGACGTGGTACTGGCAATTGCATCACTCATTCAGCGGGAGGCGAGCGGAAAGGGCGATATGGAGTTGATTTCAGGCATTATCTGGAATCGGCTGTTCAAAGGAATGAATCTCGATATAGACGCAACACTCCAATACGCCAAAGGAAATGCGCGCAACGGATGGTGGCCGCGCGTTCGAGCGAGCGACAAAGATATCGACTCGCCATATAATACATATGAACACGCGGGTCTCCCGCCTACGCCGATTGCAAATCCGGGTCCCGCCGCTATCCAAGCCGCTTACAACCCGAAAAAAACGAAGTGCCTTTTTTATATTCACGACAAGAGCAAACGCATCCACTGCTCGGAAACATACAAAGCTCATCAGGCACTTATCAAAAAATACCTCTGACGGAACTCATCAAGTGTGGGGTGAATATTTCGGCGCATTACACTATCCCCGCGATGGCGGGGATAGTGTAATTTCACGACAACCGCTTCTCACTATAAATTACCTACCGCCCTGCAAGCTCGCGCGGTATGACCATCAAATTGTCGGAGTGCGGTAGTTAAATTTGCCAAAACAGCCCCTTTTTGTTCGATCATTTGGAATTGGCTTGACTTCACCGCCAGATGTAGTTTACTTTGACGAGTTTGCACGAAAGAACCTTGAAAAAAAGAATTGACCATATGAATAACGCACCCCATAGATATCGACACATTCTTCGCTCACAGCAATTTAATCCAGAAAATATCAAAAAAATATTTGCTTTGACTGATCACCTAAAAAATGAACACGCAAGTAATGAAGCTTCGTGGAGGGACCGAATTCTCGGTAATACTGAACGCGAGACACCCGATGGTTCCGCCGGTAGACAGGGGTACACGCTACAGGGAAAGACCGCGCTTTTCTTTTTTGGCGAGAATTCGACACGCACCAGAACTTCGTTTCATGCCGCATGTGTAAATATGCGCCTCAATATCATGACCGCTGAACCTAAGGAAACTTCTATTAGTAAAGGCGAATCGTGGGAAGACACAGTGTTAAATTTTGGCTTAATCTACTCGGGAGTATTCATCATAAGGCATAGTGACGAAACAATTCTTGATAGAGCGGCATCGGTCCTGGACGAGTGGGATTTGCCGCTCCACATCATAAATGCCGGACTCGGCTCAAAGCAACATCCTACGCAGGCGCTTCTTGACGTGTACACAATCGAACGACGACTTGGGCATCTCGACAATCTTACGATAGTGATTGGCGGAGATTTGAGATATTCCCGCGCTGTCCGCTCGCTCGTCTACCTACTTGCTAAGTACCACGCGCGTTTTATCTTCGTCGCCCATCCAGAGCTCTGTTTTACCGAGGAGGACGAATTGATGATACATCTTCGCGAAAAAGGCGTATCGTACAAAATGGAGACCGATGTTCGCAATGCATTCCCGAAAGCTGATGTCGTGTA
>MHRX01000002.1:0-9906 GCA_001822655.1 Candidatus Taylorbacteria bacterium RIFCSPLOWO2_01_FULL_45_15b | reverse complement strand
AAGCTCATGAAACCGCATCCTGACTCTATTCTGATGCATCCTTTTCCGCGAAAATCAGATGACCCTGCGGTGCCCCCCGAAATTCTGCCGGAAGTTGATCACGACCCCAGAGTCGCATACCTCGACCAGGTCAAAAATGGCCCGTTTGTGCGAGCGGCGCTTCTTTATGACGTACTATTGCAACCACACTTTCCCGACCATGAATAGTTTTCATCCATCCCCCCACAACCGGTCCAAGCGCCGGTTTTTTAATTCATCAGAACTACATGGGCAAAGTGAGAAAGAAAGTCGTCCCCTGATTCTCTCCTTTAGATTCAGCCCAAAGTTTGGCGCCTATATGATTTGCCATCTGCTTAGCCATAAAAAGTCCTACCCCCAGACCCTCCGTGTCAATTTTTTTTGCTCTTTCACTGCGATTAAATTTATCAAAAATAAAAGGCATCTCCTTCGGAGTCAGGCCTATTCCTGCATCATGAACGGCGATCACCGCTTGTTTGTCTTTCTCAAATAGAGATATTCGAACCGAACCGTTGGATGGCGTATAGACTCGCGCGTTATCAAGCAAAACATTCAGTATGAATTCGACGTTCTCCTTGTTTGCATAAATTTCTCGGATTGTTTGTATCTCCTCTACTTCAAAACTGATATTCTTCTCCAAAAAGCGACTGGCGTATTTCCTGTGAATCTCATCGACAAAAGACTTAATATTAATTTTTGATAGATCTATCTTGCCGTCCGATGTTTCTTTTTCCGACATGAGAATGAGCGCATTCGTAAGCTCTCTCAATTTGTCGTTTGCCGATGAAACATATTGAAGAAGTCTTTTATTTTCAGCCGTCTCCGCATTCATGGACATTGATTCAAGCGCCCATTTCACTTCTGTTATCGGAGTTCGAAATTTGTGTGCGATGATGGTTACGAATTCATACTTCAGGAGCTCCGACTGCTTGGTCTTGTTCCAGACAACAAATCCCACAACACCTGCTATGCAAGCGACCACTAGAGGCATCAGCCATGCGGGGAGATATGGAAACATTTCTTGCAAAAATTGATTCGAAAAACTTGCGCCGCCGATAAACAGCACAAGAATAACCACAGTGAGCGCATAGCCGAGCGCCCGTCGCGCCAAAATGCGAATATCGAGAAGCTCGTAAGTAACGGCCCCGTACACAAACGGCACCCCATATAAAATGATGAAGGCAATCCCCCAGTTAGGATTGATGGGGATATCGTAAATCAAAAAAACCGGTATAAATCCGACCGAATAACCAATAGTCGTTGCGAACAAAAAATATTTTAGTCTGTTTCTCGCAACAAAATCTCCCTCGGTATAGGCTTTTATCAGAAGTAATATTGTATACACGGGAAGAATCGCATTAAAAACTATTCTCATAAGAATATGGAGCGACCCGGGCACATAATAATTCGGGAAGTACATTTTTGGTTCCGAAGGTAATAAAAAGGTATCCGGAAAAAAAAGATACAAAAGAGTAAAAAGCATGCCGAGACAATATACCCCGATAATCACGTACCTCTGCTCCACGGTCTTGCCGAGCGTCGCGATAACACAGTGAAGATTAAAAATGATGATCCAAATAATCGAAAAATTCAACAACAGAATGTTGCGAGAATCCAGAGAGTCCTTCGTATTTACCCCGATAACATGCGACACATAAAAAATGGCGACCCAGACCAAAGTGACGGCGAGCGTAATGTTGGCAATTTTTTTAGGATTGCTGAAATATGTAAAAGATGCGAGACCAAGCGAAATAAACACGCACAGCACTGAAAGGATATTGTGGAGAAGAAGCTGAAATTCCATGCCCTATATTATGCCATCTCATGGAATAGTGGTATATGGAAAAGTCAAATACGATATAAAGTGAAATCGCCATCAACAAATCGGCCGGCAAGATTGACGTTAATATACCTAGTTTTTTCTTATTACAGAAGCCGAAAACAAAGTAAGCTTACATCACAGATTCTCTAAAGACTTCATCAATCTTCGCCGCCATTATAAAGTCGTTTTCCGTAAGTCCATTTACAGAATGCGTCCAAAGATCGAGAGTGATTTTGTTATAATGGATGTGAAAATCCGGGTGATGTCCTTCGAATTCGGCAATATCCGCAATTTCATTTACAAAACTAATTGCGTGCTTAAAGGTGAGAAATGTAAATTGCCGAGAGATTTTGTAATCCCCCTCGAGCGCCCAGGCCTCGTCAATTGCGTCTTTTAGCGGCTTGATTTTTGCAAGATCAAGCCGTCCAGTTTTTTTCTCGCAGGGAATGCAATCTCTTTTCTTTAATTCCTCTGACATAATTTCACATTTTTTTTAAATTAATCGCAGCCCGACAAGCAATCTGAAAAATCCTCTTGAAATGTATTCGGAAAAGTACCGAGATGTACCGCGATGGGATGCGCAGACTCGACTATTTGCCAAAAAGTAATTTCGCAAACTCCGAGATTACCAATGCAGTGGATGAGATTGCCCTCTCTAAGATATTTCTGTTTCCGCGCGACACTGGCGCTTCACCGGTAGGTGTCGGATTGAATCCTTCTGGCGGTACAAAAGAGCCTTGGGGAATCTCGCCGTAATTTTCGCGTTGTTGTAAGTATTCCTCCGTCTGCAGTTGGCCTTGCTGATAATCGTCAGGCGTACGATATATCTCATATGAACCTTGAGACTGATCGGATGGATAACTTCTTTCTATCGGTGGTATGTCGAAATCTCCCTTCGGTGGGGTGTAACCGTCGTTCGGAGGAATATAGCGGCCATCAGTCGGCAAGGCGCCATCGTCCTGTGGAATACTTTGGCTTCGAAATTGCGGATCAGAGTACTTATTTTGTTCGCTTTGAAGACGTTCATTATAAATCTGGCGACGCTCCTCTTCAAACCGTCGTCGTTCTTCATTGGAGACTCCCGGATTTCCGTTGTGCTCAAAACTCGCACATTCCTGCTGATGCTCGGGGTCTTCGCAATACCGTCTGCACGCTTCTCCTTTGCATCCGCCGGGACCAGTAAAATCATTTGGTTTTTGCTCGCCAAGCGCTTCATTGAAACACGTTCGCATCTTGGTTTCCATTTCACGCGTCATACGGCCATTATTTTTTTCAATCTGAACCATAAATTCTTCCCCATATTTTTCGATGGCACATGCACGAACAGATTCAGGAAATCCCGGACGTTTTTGAGCAGTTGATTGCTCAGGACCTGTTCGAAACTCCGCCTCGCCCCTAAATTCGCCCTGACCTGGAAATTCCTCCGGCGGACCCCGCCTGTCATCACCTCCATCTCTCGCTTCATTATTTCTTGAATGGAACGCTTCAAAACATGTGCTCATTCGTTCGCTCGCCGCTCGATTAGGGGGCCTGATGCCGTCCATAATCTCCTTGTATTTTTGTTCTCCGAGAACTTTTTCGATACATGCGCGCACGTCTTCAGGCGCTCTTTGAAGCTCGCTTTTTATTCGTTCGGCACTCTCTCGCATTCTTGCTCTTTCTTCGGGAGGAAAGAGGTCATGCCTTTCCGCGAAAGCCATACACTCATCCTCATTTTCCCGGCAATATCGATCGCATTGCTCACGTCCAATACAGCTTCCCGGACCTTTTCCGCCGGTCTTCCTAATAATTTCGGCCTCTTCAGGCGGAATAAAACCGTGCTCAGTTCCAAATTGAATACACTGATTGAGAATTTCCTCGTTTTCGGGATTTTCGCATTTTCCAAAATCCTCAAATGATTTGAATGGACCCTTTCCTTCCTCCATTAATTGAAACATCTTTTCAGCTTTTTCCTTGTTGACGTCCGCCGGCAATATCCCCGCCTTTTCGGCAAAGGCAAAACACGATCGCGCTGTTTCAACATCCTTAGGTTTTTTGCATGTCGCTTCACACGATTCAGCATCCTTGCACTGCTTTGGCAATTCAACTCCGTTTTCAATCGCTTGCAATACTTTTTGGGCCTCTTCGAGTTTTTTTCCTTTCAACAACCCGTGTTCTTTTCCGAATAGAACGCATGCGCGGATATTCTCTTTTTTACTGCAATACTGATGGCAGGCCGCCTCCCGACCCTTTGCAGATTTGCCAACAGCGCAATTGCCGGGGCCGCCTTGCGCGAGTGCCGCAAGCACTTCCTCTTCGTCAGCACTTTCATTATCTTTTTGTTTTCCGCCAATGCCATACTTTGCGGCAAACGAACGGCATGCTTCTTTATTGTTTTCGTCGTCGCAATAAACTTTGCACGTCTGTTTATCTTTACAGTTTCCAAGTTCGGGAATGGGAAATTCAATATCAAAGATAGACTGCGCCAGAGCGCCCTGAATCAAGGTAAGCGAAAAAATAATCGCTACAACAATAAGCGTTTTATTCAAAGGGATTTTCATAGGTCTTTCCTTCAAAAGGATTGGTGCTTTCTAATGGGTTCACTTCGAGTACAGCATCCGCGGCCGGATTTGCCGAAGGAACAACAGGAGTTGTCGGTGATTCGCGGCTTTCGATTGATTGCTCCAATGCATTGACCGCGTCGCTTTTCGTGTCTTTTCTTTCAGCAAGAAGAAGGTAGATAATCAAGACGAGAACATATCCGAGTACCAACAAAGCGGCGACCAGCAATTCTTTTCGAGAGAGATGCCGCCGCCACCATTCTTGCGCTGGGCGTGTCACTTCACTGTTGACCTCCATAATGCGACCTATTATAACTCTCTTCAAGTAAAAAACATCTTTATCTGGGGATAGTGAATGGTAGACGAATCGTATGAGTATAAAGCCCGCCTGCCAAAGCCTGAGTCAGCGATGGCGGGCAAGTATTAGTATAAGTATGAAACGGTAGTAGTTTCTAGTTTTTTTTAAAAGAAATAAAAAAGAATGAATTAAAAACTATTTTCTTACGATATATCGTAAGATGTTATCTAATTGTTCTTGACGAGCTGTTCTTGACGAGCGGGAAAACAAACTTAACATAGCTATACTGTACGATCGTAAAAAATAGCTACTAGATGTACCAAACAAGTGACGATCAAAACGATTACTAAGAAATCCCCATTTTTTACAAAATAAATTAGATGCCTGCTCGAGCGGTTGGATTTAGATACTGCAGAAATTTGGATTTGAATTTCGAAAGCGTATACTGAAATCCGCTGTGAAGCGGGGATGGCAGAGCATCGAGCCGAAACCATCCAATGTCGTCTATTTTTTCTGGCTCATTATTTACGACCAAACTGCGCGAGACTGCGATAAAAAATGGAACAGCGATCCAATGACTTGGTTTTCCATCAATTGTGCGCAAAATGTCGTGAGCCGGCAAACCGCCTTCGATGATGCCTCCACAGCCGTATTCTTCACGAACTTCTTTTAGGACATTTTGTTCGAGGGTCAAATCAAATTCGAGTTGCCCGGATCCTGGATCCCACATCCCTTGTTCATCTCTGCACATCTTGCTTCTTTTATGCAAAAGCAAATTCCCCCGTCTATCGTGGCAGTAAAAAGGAGTCGTTATGCCGACATAATCAAATCCTACTCGCATAAACTTTTTCATTCACACGGATACGCGTCTCGCACTTCTTGCCACATACAGCCATACCCTTGTCGCATCTCTCGCAACATATAAAGTGCACATGGCATAAATCGTTAGAACAATTCACATACCGCTCGGACGGTGTATCGCAAAGTGCGCACTTTCCGACAACGACATGCTCTGCTTTTTTATCAAAATGCATGGTGATCCTCCCGTCAAAGACATACAAAGAGCCCTTGAAGTCACGCGACGGATATTTTTTCATGTAAGAAACAATGCCTCCATCCAGTTGGTACACGTTCTTAAATCCTTTTTGTTTCAAATATGCACTCGCTTTTTCACATCGAATACCGCCTGTGCAGACAGTTACGACTTTATCATTTTTAAATTGGTTTAATTGCGGTAAAACTTTAGGCAAATCGCGAAAATTCTGCATGGGAGGCAAGGCGGAGTTTTCAAAATTCCCCACTTCGGTCTCGTACGCGTTTCGCATGTCAATGATTTTTATCTTCTCGCCGCTCTTTATGGCTTGCCGCAAATCCGCAGGCTTCATATACGTACCTCGGCCATTTTTCTTCCAAAAGTTTTTTATCGGCTTGCCAAGTGTCACAAGCTCGGAGCGAACTTTCACACTAAGCCGCGGGAAATTTTTCCCAGTCCCGACGCTCTTTTTAAATACAACATCCCTGAAGCGGCGATCTTTTTTCATCTCGCGGCAGTATTTATTTATAGCTTTTGTTTCACCCTCAAGGGTTCCGTTGACCCCCTCTGTTGCCACAATTGTTCTTCCTCGGAGACCAAGTTGTGTGCACATAGCAAACTGCTCGTCTCGAAACTTTTTGGGATTCGATATTTTGACGTATTGATAGAAGAGAATTATTGAAAAAGACTGCTTTCGCATAAGGTCGATTGTAGGAAAAAAAAGAGACCTATGCAAATTTCTTTTAACCATAGATTAGCTTTGTCGGCAAATTGGAGAATATTTTTTTACGCGAACCCCGGAAAATAGTCGGTAATGATACTTCGTCTTGGCACATTCATTTTTAATAGCATCTTTTTGAATGTATTTACCATAGCGTCCGGTCCTGAAATATAAAAAATCCTCTCGTGATAATCCGGCACCACTCTCCTGACAAACTCATCGTCAATAAACCGGCCAACGATATATTCTGTCTTAATTCCTAATTTATTTTTTGCTTCCGTGAAAATATCTCTGTAAGCAATTTCCGCTTCGGTTTTTGTTGCGTAGAAAAGCGTTATATCTCGCCTCTCGTTCTTATCAAGCAAAAATCGGATCATGCTTCTAAACGGCGTTATGCCTATGCCGCCTGCTATGAAAACTAATTTTTTGGTTGTGTCTCGTGGCATGACGAAGTCCCCGCCCAACTGACCGGCACCAAACGTATCACCATCCTGCATGGTAAAAAGCGCGCGCTTAAAACTCGATGGAGGATTATTATATTTTACGCCCAATTTAACGTCTCCCTCTGTCGGCGATGACGCGATAGTGAAATAGCGCCTATTACCGCGAGAATCTTTTTTATCATGAGCAAGCGTCCACTCCAAATATTGGCCTGGCTTGAAATTTATTTTTCTATCCGGTGTAAACACAAATTCACAAACATCTTTTGCGATCTCATTTTTTCCTTTGAGTGTAAGCTCATACCTTCGTCTAGAGCCGGTCGCATACGAAAGCACATTTCCAATCATTAATACGATTTCCGGTGTTGCGGAAAAACCGCCAAGGCGGATCGGCACATTCAGCAGAAGGCCGTTCAATGCGCCGTATATCCATTGAAGTTTTTTTGTCGGAGGCGTCGTAATCGGTTCAGTGAGCATAATGGTTGCATAAAATAGAATTGGCCCTAGAGCAAAGAAAAATGATTGGAAACTCGAGAAAATTGCTCTTCCAAAAAAAGACAGTGAAAGAAGCCATGCAACAAAAAAAGCGACGACCATCGAAAAACGCTTAATCTTTCGAACAATCAAAAAACCTGTGATAAATACAAATGGTAACATCCATGGATCACCTACCCACCAGACAGCAGAATCAAGACCGAAAATATACAGAGTGGCCGCCGCAAACGCCGCGGGATTGAAAAGATGCTTTCTGAAAGGAGCGAGAAGATATTTGGAAGCCATCGCAACGACTCCGGCAATGACTAAAATCATTATTTGCTTACTCGTGTCGGCGGGAGCAAGAATTAGAAAAAGTATGAAAGCCGTAATGAGGGATGATTCTGCATTTACCGGAACATTGAAAACCTTCGAAAAAATAAAATTGGAAAAATAACATGCCGCCAAGAGAGCAAGGAGTGACGACACCATCACTGTAACTGTCCAGCTGTAGCGGAGCCTGTCGAAAGCTGCGAGTATGACGGAAATCGCCGTTAGAAATACAAGGCTATTCAAAACGAGCCTGTACGTTGTTATGGAGTTGAGAAACTTATCGAGAAAAATCATGAATCCAACTTGATACTGCAATCTTAATATAATTCTCGAAGGATGTCGCAGTGAATTCAGAAATATGTGTCGGGAAAATCAACTACCGCGCCAGCTTGCTGTGCGATAGTTTATCCCCTCCCTTGCAAAAATTATCCGTCCATTCAAACCATGCGACTGACACAGCTTTCTATGTTCTTCAACAAAGCTTTCCGTGTCCTCAATGCGGACATATTTGTAATTAAAGAATAATTGTGAACATCGGGAAATGATAAACGTGTGGAGCATTATTTTTCGTCATGATCAGTGTCTACCCGATACAAATAATATAATGCGAGCGGCGCCGCCCAATTTGCAAAACGCTCAATAAAATCCCAGATCGGCAAGCCGACGAGCGGCCGGACAAGAGCAGTCCAAAAACCCCAGAGTGCCATCCACAATAGAATAGGTCTAATTGGTTTGACTAGAACCACAATCGCCAACAAAATATCCAAGATTCCCACGACGAACATAAATGTCGCGGCGGACGCCACATCAAGTCCGGTTAGTTGTTCGGTCCATTTTATCCAATCTGCCTTTCCCAGGATTGCGAAGACTCCGTGTCCTAAAAACTCGCCTGCAACACCGATTCGCAAAACCCACTCAATTTTTTTATTTTTCGTCATTTAAGTTAATAAAAACTAATAATGCCGTTACTATATAATTAATATGCAACGAAATTCATCAATCTGGCCATTATACCAAAAAAATGAAATGTTCGGATTCATTTCCACTCCTGCCGCCCAATAGGGTTTCTGCTTTTGATGACACATGACGGAATCGGCCACGAATATTTTACTTGTCGCCACTCGCAAAATTTCTCGGAGCCTCGCGGCACGATCCGCTGATCGCCCGGCTCACTGTCTCGCGCGCTTGCTCGGCATAACTGCGCCTTGCGATTTTCCACGCATGCCTAGCAGTCGGCTTGCTCCATGTCTTACAAAATATATTCGCTTTGCTCATTATTTTGTGGACCTAGGGGGAATCGGCTATTTGTATTTTTCTACTAAAAAATCAAACAGCCCGGCCTCGCACCGACGTGCTCCGGCCTGCGATTCCTCCAGAGTCTCACAATAGTGCTTGGCTCGGACAGCTCCCAGCTGACCTCACCAATCATTGTGGACCTAGGGGGAATCGCACCCCCGATTCGTCCATGCCATGGACGCGTGTTACTACTATACTATAGGCCCGTGCTGGTTATTTTTTCAGAACATTCGGGATAAATCAATCTCACATCAATCTCACATCTTGCGAAAACATTTTTTTGGCTTATAATTGCGGAGTTACCAATACTGTTGTAGATGCACAAAAAAATGATTGAACTTTATTCCCGCGCCTAGACGACGATATTCATAGACGATTTTGGGCCCTTAGCTCATCTGGTAGAGCACCTCATTTGCAATGAGGGGGTGGCAGGTTCGAGTCCTGTAGGGTCCACAGCTGACAGAACAACCCCGCCTGCGCGGGGTTTTCTGCACTGTGGAAAGCGGAGCGATGTTTTGCTAGTAAGCAAAACCGCGAGCTAGGGTCGTGAAAATTTGTTTGCGACGGCAAACAAATTATTCCTGACCACGAAGAACGAAAATCTGCAGCAGTGCAGATTTTTTCTGCTTGGTGGTGTTATTTTAGCATTTGCGCGAGCCTTTTTTGAACGGAACTCCTGACCGCACCCCGCTTCATTTTTCTGGGGGAATGGTGGTGGGGTGCGGAATTCGGACTCGCCCGCGCGGAGGAGGGGTCTGTGGAGGAATGCGGGCGGGATTCGGACTGGGGGTTTTCGGAAATTCGGCGGCTACAAAATCAGAAACCATACATTGAAAAAATCTACGATTTTTGCTATGATTGTTTTGTGAGCAAAGAAAGTAATGGCTCATATTTCTATACTATCAAAAGTAGCATACTATGGCAACTATAT
>MHRX01000001.1:18286-18415 GCA_001822655.1 Candidatus Taylorbacteria bacterium RIFCSPLOWO2_01_FULL_45_15b | reverse complement strand
GGTCGTATTGGTCGCATACAAGATAGGAAGTCTTTCCAGAATTTGGCTACTAAACACTGAAAAAAATGAGACCTACAATATTGGCGTCAGCGGATGGAGAGAGCCGGCAGTGCCTTTGGGAACAGAAAT
>MHRX01000001.1:17420-18224 GCA_001822655.1 Candidatus Taylorbacteria bacterium RIFCSPLOWO2_01_FULL_45_15b | reverse complement strand
ACCCCAGCATCCGTCGACCTCACTTCTGGTACTTAAAAGGACACAGAAATCTTTGGTCAGGTGGGATAAGACACGAAATGTGACATTCGATTCATTTGTATGATCAAAAAGTTTGTAAAATGCTTGCAGGTGCTGAAATTACATTGTTTATCAAACGCACGATCTTCGGATACGGCGTTTTTTTACACTAATTTCAAATAACTCAATTTCCTGCCAACCCCATCTCAATCAGAGGTACCGATCTTATCTAAAAAGTTTGTTATTATTCCCCTATGAACATGTTCAAACCAACTAAGGCAAAAACTGTTGCAGAATACATTGCGGCGGTTCCTGCGGATCGGAAAGAAACAATACTGCAATTGCATAATTTCATACGAAAAACCGTTCCAAAATTGAAGTCTCATTTTGCCTACAACATGCTTGGGTACGGTTCATTTTCGTATAAAAATTATAAAAAAGAGCTGATTACCTGCCCGACAGTCGCACTCGCTAACCAGAAAAATTATGTGAGTCTCTACGTCTGTTCAATCGACGCCGGGCAATATGTTGCCGAAAAATATAAAAAGGAGCTGGGAAAGGTCAGTGTCGGTAAAAGCTGTATTCGTTTCAAGAAAATTGAGGATGTGAATTTGCCCGCATTAAAGAAAGTTCTCTTAGCTGCCGCTAAAAATCCAGGATTGATAAAATAAAATCATATGATGAGAAAAGAGCTTGCTGGTGGTACGGTACACAACATGCCCGTAGATTTAAGAAAGGCCGTCACGTCTTCCTCGGCAGCAAGATCTGTTTGGGAAGATATTACCC
>MHRX01000001.1:0-17391 GCA_001822655.1 Candidatus Taylorbacteria bacterium RIFCSPLOWO2_01_FULL_45_15b | reverse complement strand
GAAGATATTACCCCACTCGCGCGCAACGAGTGGATTTGTTGGGTTACGTCTGGAAAAAAAGCAGAGACGAGGGGTATCCGTATTGAGAAGGCAGTCTCGAAGCTTAGGGGCGGAATGCGCAGGCCTTGTTGTTGGGTTGGTTGTACTCATCGTTGAAATTGAATTGTTGTAGTCAAAATATTGCCAAGCGTGGATGTATTTGACTATCAAACTAGAATTCGCACAACGATATATATTTGTCGCAATACGATAAATAGTATGCTAAGTTTATAGTATTAGTAATAAATAAAAGCTGGGGGACGGTCGCGTTTTGGTCGCGTTTCAATGGACGGTACGCGACTCGATTTCGACAAAATCGAGCGCGCGACACGATTTCGCTAAATCACATGAAAAAAGGATCAACATTATTTTTGAAGATCGCACTCTTGGTCATTGTCTGCGGCGCGCTCGCGCTTTGTTTCTTCATACTTCCTGTCCCCCTCCTTGATGAAGGGTTCGGCATGTATGATCCTATCGTAATAGTCATGTATCTAGCGGCAGTACCTTTTTTCATTTCGCTCTATCAATCACTCCAGCTCCTGAATCTCATCGACAAAAAGAATCCATTCTCTCTTGCATCGGTGAAGGCGCTTAAATACATAAAATATTGCGCAATTGCAATTCTTGCACTGTACATCGCTGGCATGCCCTACATTTATATCGTTGCGGACAAAGATGGCGCTCCGGGCGGTCTCGCGATCGGATTGGTGATCGTTTTCGCATCGGCGGTGATTGCAACTTTTGCGGCTGTGCTTCAGAAACTTTTGCAAAATGTGATCGACATAAAATCAGAGAACGAATTAACTGTCTAATATATGCCAATAATAACTAACATTGATGTGATGCTTGCGAAAAGAAAGATGAGCGTTACGGAACTTGCTGAAAAAGTTGGAATAACCATGGCTAATCTCTCTATTCTCAAAAACGGAAAAGCCAGAGCGGTTAGGTTATCAACACTTGAGGCGATTTGCAGAGCGCTCGATTGTCAGCCGGGTGATATTTTGGAGTACAAAAATTCTTAAAAATTTTATTATTATTAAAATAAGACGAATATGAATCCGATAAAAAATACATCTATCGCGACGAAGAGGGAGATAGTAACCAGTTTCATTCTGGCGATCTTTGTCGTTACATTCATGTGGGGATTCTGGGAAAAAGGACCATATGCGCTTGGCGTAAATTTTACATTGTTTCTTGGCGCTCTAATTCTATTTTTCGTCTCAAAACTTCGTACGAACTCAACATATTCCAAAAGTGACCTGGCATGGATCATTCCCCTACTTTTAATGGCTCTGTCACCTGCGCTTTATGAGAACCCATTTTTCAAGCCGTTCATTATACCGGGCTTTACTGCAGTGCTCGCTTTCTTTTTTGCCTATTCATGGATGGATAAGAAAAACGAGATTGATTGGAATGTATTCTTTCTTGTAAAAATAATCGGGCGGTTATTGAGCTTCTTTGTTTATCTAAAGATGTTGCTCCTGTCGTTCCTCGCGAGCGTATTTTATAAATCCGAATCTCGTTATGGCATGCTGAAAAGAATTGTGGGCGGTGTAGTTCTTCTCCTTATCGCCCTACTTATCATTGTTCCAATTCTATCTTCTGCCGATCCTTTGTTTGCCGAGAAACTTAAACCAATTTACGACTTCGTAGCGAATATATTGGGAACGGCGTTTATTGGAAAAGTAATCGCGTGTGTAGCGCTTGCCACCATCATTCTCACTTCCCTTCTTGCGTGGGGACGACCGAATGCAGTAGCTGAATCCAAGGCAGGAAAGCCCCTCGATCTTTTGGTAACTAGCATTGTTTTGGGAGGAATGTTTATTGTGTATCTACTCTTTTTGTGGGTGCAGCTTGATCGTCTGTGGGTAGGTGCTCTGCCCTTTGATTTTAGTGAAACGGAAGAATTGGTGAAGAGCGGATTTTGGCAGCTGTTATTTCTTACCTTTATAAACATAGCGATTTTCCTCACGCTTTATCGCAGGACGCCGTCAGCCGGTCAAAAATTATTGGGTGCTTTTTCTATCGCGTCGATTCTTCTCTTAGTGTCTTCAGCGCATAGAATGATTTTGTATGTAACCTATTACGGCTTCAGCTATGAAAAATTCTACGCATCGTACTCGGTCCTGTTCTGCGCGGTGCTCTTCGTTTGGCTTGTTACACGATTATTCGTCGCAAAAAAATCCAACGTCGTTAAGTTCCTGGCGTTTCAATTTTTGTGGATGTTTGCTCTGGTTTCGGTGTTTCCCGTGGAGGAATTCATACTGCGTTCAAATATGTCGTTAGTAAAAAAAGAAGGATCGCACATCCGTCTCTCTGAAATGTCGATGCTTTCATCTGACGTTTACAACAAGATAAAAGAATATGAAGCAAAAGGACTGCTAAACGAAAAAATTGAAGCGTATTCTGTGGCTGGTGAGAACGTGGATACAAACAATACTACGTATGACTGGAGTAAATGGATCGGCGAGCGAGAGAAAGAACTCTCCGATAAAGAATGGTATGAATATAACTTGAGCGTGTTGAACGCCAATAGGTAATAATTAGCCTAACGGCGGCGGACCTCATTTCCACTATATCACCCAAAAAAGAGCACACCTTGCGGTATGCTCTATAATAAATTTTGCGTTCAGAATCTGTAGACAATACCAGCAAAAAAAACCATAAATTTGGAAGAAAAGTCAGCCTCCCTTCCCTTATCTGTTATTGTTCCTGGCTGGAATTGAACGCCTGCTGTCAAACCAATTCGCATATCGAAAGTAGGATCTCTGGACATGATTGTCATGTAGGTCCGTATAGGAAACCTGTGGGTAAAAACGAAAGTGTCTTTTGTTTGCAAGCTATCGTATCTGTCCCAGCCATTTTGAGCATATATTGTGTAGTAGCTCGCGCTTGTTCCCAACCAGACGTTTCTAAATTTACCACCAAACGGTGCTATCTCTAGGCGCAATCTTGGAGTCCAATTTAGAAAGATTTCCCCCAAATTATTTCCGACCGGTGGGATTGCTCCGCCTTGTTTGATATTGACATATGTTAGAGCTGTACCGTAACCCCGTTGTTCCGTGCCAATTGCCCCTCGGTAGTTTCGAAGTTGTATGGATGTGTCGAAATTAATCATCCATTCAAGGCCAGCTCCCCAGTTAAAACGAAACGGTCGATCTGGACCTTGTCCGTACTCTCTCGAGTATAGAATGCTGAGATTCATTCCGTGGTTCGAGTCATATTTGAGTCTCTCAATCGGACCATCCCCAAAACTTCCCCTTCCACCATCATCCGGATGAGGTGGAACGTTTCTTATGTCAAACGGCATGTTGTCGACTCTCGCTCCGATTTGATGATACCCGACTCCAACCTCGAATCCTTTATCGATTAGATGAATTCCATCCGCGTTTACGATCTGCGAGACTGGAATGAGGAAACCAATTACGCAGATTAAAATCAACGCGCATCTTACTTTTATCTGTATATTCATTACGTGCCTTTCGCATTTTTGTTTTCAACAAACTAAACGAGTACATCCCAATTTTGAGTTCCCGTATCTATACCGAGGTTAGTTTATTACTATCGCGACATTTATGTCAAACAGTTTTTGCAAAGGCTTGACTTGTCAGATAACTGTATTATTGGTACAATCCTCACAGTCTTTCATTAAATTATGAGCGATATAGTCATTATGATTGGCGGCGTTGTTATAGTACTCGGCGCACTTAGTGCACTCGACCTTGGTGAAGAAGATAGTGCGGTGAAACGGGTGGTGACAAAAATCATCGGCGGTGCGGTCGTCGTCGGAGTTGGTCTAATAATGAGGGCGGTCGGCGCTTAACGAACGAATTTACCCGCCAAGTCGCTTGCCTTGGCGGCTTTTTTACTCCCAAAACACCCCAGCTTCAGCTAGTGTGCACGTTTAATCCCGTTGCTATGGTTTGTCAAGAAAACTAACAAACGTAACGCAAAATTGATGAGCTTTTGGTATTGTTAAGTAATTACCATTTGAACGTCATCAACAGGGAAAGTAATATTTATTAATATAATTAATTACGAAGAATGTCGCGCGTTAAGTCGTGCTTATAAGGACGGAACACGATACGATTTCGATGAATTAAGTCAGAAGAGGTCGCCCCTCAATGGACATTGGTGCGACATGATTCTGCAGAATCAAATGAAAAAAATACATCCATATGTTCGTTTTAATGACAATAAATGTCGAGAAGCCTTTACATTTTATAAAGAGTGTCTTGGGGGTGAACTTACTTTTCAAACAGTCGACGAGTCTCCTATGGCCAAGGATATGCCTGCGGAAACGCACAACAGGATCATGCAAGCGACTTTGAAAGCTGACGGTGCTGAATTGTTCGGCTCCGACATGATGATGGACAAGGCGACAGTCGGCGATAATATTGTGGTTTCGCTGAATCTCGAAGACGAAGCTGATGCAAATAAAATATTTAATGCGCTTTCGGAAGGGGGTGAAGTATTTATGCCGATGGAGAAACAATTCTGGGGTGCGATTTTTGGCGTCCTTACGGATAAATATGGTGTTGAGTGGATGTTGAATTGTGATGTAACTAAAAAAGCACTCTAGATTAGCGAAGCTCTAACCACCGCCTCAATGGAGCGAGGTATTTTTGACAGCTTGACTTAGGCGTGGTAATTTCTAAATGGAAAGAGAAACAGAAAGGCTAATGTACGGCAGTGGACTGTCAGAAATTAAGTCCGAAGGCGAGAAAAATCTTCAATAGTCTAAAACCGTATTTCCCACCTGACCCATGGGGAAAGGCGCGATGGAAAAAGGACGGGCGCGTCTGCGACAATGGAGAGTTTGATCTTCGAAAGAGTGAAGATAAGGACAAGATACAGCATTTGAAGAGGCTTCTTATCGGCCATGAACTGGAGATGATGTACAGAAGGTACCGAGAAAAATATCATCTTCCACTCGAAGGCATTAGCAATATGCCACTGACACCTTTGTTGAAAGACACGCTCGAAATCACCCGCTTACTCGCGGAGCTCGACTACCAGATTGAAACGGGCGATTTTGCAGACTAACTGCAGAGCTCGGCAGATAAGTATTTGAACAGGCGATAACCGCCTGTTTTTTCATCGCATGGAAGCTGTTGACATACGGGCAATTCGAGAATAGCGTTTGTCATTGGAAGGTTCTACTCAAACTCTATGAATGCTATATCTTTAATCTGTCTTTTCGCAATTGCAGGAGCTAGTGTCGGGTGTAAGAGTGTGCGTATCCGAACAAAACATGAGGATGTTCGCACGGGACTTTTTGGTAATGATCGCGAGAAGCTTATCGAAAATTTCAAGAAAATTTTGCCAAAGCAGACGCGGCTCGCCGATCTCACAGTGCTCGGTTTCGTGGAGACCAACAACGTCCTGCGCATTCCGGGCGTTGCCGGGTATCAGCGCATTTTTGGCGAAGAGATGTTTCGAGATGGAGACGGAAAAAAACTTGCCGACGGTTTGGCGGAGTTCAATGATTTTTTGCTGATTGAAATACCATATCGCGATATTACGAATAACAGCGATAGGATTTATATTAGCAAAAAAGACACTCATATCAGGGGATGGGATATTACGCTCCAGATTGGATTACGAGGCGACCTTGTCGTATACCGGACGGATCCAAATGCTGTATATCGCGACACATACGAGTCTGACAGGGCTTTTCTGAAAGGTATAATTGAATTTATGGGCGAGTTCTTCAGTCCTTTTACGAAACTCGTAGGTACCATACCCTAGAATCCTAAAGCCTCCGGGCTTTTTTGTAAATCGGGATTTTTTTAATGAAAAAACGGCACTGGTTGCCGTGTTGTTGAAAGAGTTATCGTAGGGAAAACGCGTTATCGAGCCCGGATGCTGGGCGGCCGTAACTGCTATTTGCGGACAACCCTGATGTCAATTTTGTAAGTCGCGCGACATTCTTTGCTCTCCGACCGTTATTTGATCCGCCCGCGGACACGGCGAGTTCATACTCGACTTCCTCACCTTCATTCAGAGTCTTATAGCCACTGCCCAGCATTGCCGTGTAGTGAACGAACACATCTCCAGCATCACTTCCAATGAAGCCATATCCCCTCTTGGTATCGAACCATTTCACCTTGCCCCGCACTTTATTCTCTGTCATAACGAGTCCTTTTTTGAGGCTTATCACCAATCTTTGACCACTCTACATTGAAGTTGCCGAATGATCAAGCTCAACTATGCAGGTACTTGACAAATGAATTGCAAAATGTTAGGATTCTACAGGTCGTACAAACCTCAACACGAAAAGGACACACGCATGAGAATGACTACTGAATTGACTGATATGACCTGGCGGCCACGCCGCAAAACCTGTCGTCGGTCGAGACGGAGACTAACCGTCCGTTTCGACAACGATCTGGGCGGGAGCGTTTACCTCACTCTGTCACGCGCGGTCTCGGCGACGTCTGTCGAAAGACATCGAGTTGAGAGGTAAAGTAGTTCCACTTGGGGCCGATCGCATGCGATCGGCCCTTTTTATTACCTCGAGTTCGTCGTTAATCAGGATTTAACACCTTTTTGACCTGGCAATAAGACTCGGACTACTCCTCCATCGCAGGCATTGTTGAGACAATCTACGAAGAGTGTTTTTTGCCACTTCTCTAAAATGTGGCGAAAAATAATGATTTTTTTACTTTGGGGCGAACACCCCATGAAAACTTGACAGAGACAACATGCATGCTATAATGAGCCAGAAGTTTGCGGTTCACAACAAACAAAAAAAAGAGTCTTATGAATCTGAAGACACTTCTATACTTGCTTGGCTTCAGGAAAAAATCGGCCGATCAGCACTTAACGGACACTGAAGACGCGCTCCGGATTGAGGTCCTGCCGTCGTCGATCGCGGCAAATCATCAGTTGCCCGCGATTGTTAAAATCGCGGAAAGTGCTGATGTTAAAAAGGTACCGAGTCGGGGCGTGGCGTCCATTCAGTCGCGGCTCGACGGTAAGCCGGCGAAAAAGGCTCGGTTTACTACATCGTCTGGCAAGTACCGGACGGCGTATGTCGTTGGACACGAGAGCGGACAGGTCGTCCTGTCTCGTCACCGTCGAAGCTCTCGCTTTGTTCGCGCGGTTGCCGGATAAAATTTCTCTGCGACTGCATCCTCATCACACGATTGTGGTGAGGATTTTTTTATAAGGATGATTATTATCCGTCCGCAAAATACATAACGCTCCTCTCCGAGAATAACGCGGAGTGCAAATAATAAACCCAGCACCATTTTTACCAAATAACAACTCTAAGTAAAATGTTCATCATAACATCATGTCTCTTGCCGCTCACTTCTCACTCGTGCAGATGATGCTCGGCTCAACTACCACACTCCGGTAATATGACGGTCATACCGCACATTAAGCTGACGTGGTCGTTGATTCGACTCGCCACCCATCACCCAAATCCATAACCCATCATCCATCACCCATATACTATAAGACCGCTATAGCGGTCTTATAGTATATGCGCCAAAATCCTTTTTGGCTTCCCGCCAAAGCATCCTGCGCATGTGCGCAGGGTAGTTCACTTAGATTGGTTCTAACCGAACTCATCAATTTCAAGAATACCCACGTCATCTGAATAATCAGGGCAAATTTGCAGATGACGCGTCGCCATCTTCTCAGCCGAAACAGTGTATACTGTTTTTTGTATGGAATTCTTTCATCTTGATCTTGAATCGCTGGTCAAAACTGCGGGCTCAATCGGTCTCGTAGCCATAGTCTTTGCTGAATCAGGTCTGTTTTTTGGTTTTTTTCTGCCGGGAGACAGTCTTCTTTTTACAGCCGGCCTGCTCGCCTCTCAAGGATATCTGCACATATGGTCTCTGGCTATATTTATTCCGCTTGCCGCGATCTTTGGCGACAACGTCGGATATTGGTTTGGAAAAAAAGTCGGGCCAAAAATCTTTGTTAAAAGTGATTCTTTTTTCTTTCATGAGAAGCACGTGGCGCGATCCGCGGCGTTTTTTGCGAAGTACGGACCAAAAGCGATTGTCATTGCGCGCTTTGTCCCGGTGGTGCGAACGTTCGTGCCGATTCTTGCCGGCGTTGGTACGATGAATTATTCAATTTTTATCAAGTACAACATTATTGGTGGAGTTATTTGGGGTGGCGGTTTCATACTTCTCGGCTATTTTCTCGGCGAGATATTTCCACAGATTGAGGACTACATGTTCTATGTTATAGGCCTGATAATTGCGTCATCCTTTATTCCTGTTTGTGTTGAATACATGAAATCTCGCTCACTAACACATAGGGAAAAATGAATTTTCTGATATAACGATCTCGTTGCTCTAGCGATTGTTTAGCTCTGCTTCGCAACTTCTCCTTCTCCCACAAAATCCTCAATTAAAATCGCGTCATCAACTTTGTAATCGCCTATTTCAGTACGGCGCAATTCAAGGATTGTCGCGTATGTTCCCATTCTGCGACCAAGTTCTCGGGCGAGGCTCCTCATGTATGTGCCACTCGAAACTTTGTACGAAATTTTTAACATACCATGTGAATAGGAATGAACAAATGAGTCATGAATTTTCATCACTTTGCGAGGTATTTCGACAGATTTATTTTCTCGAGCGTACTTGTATAGGGGTTTGCCGCGATGTTTAATGGCGCTATATTTAGGCACTTGCAAAGTAAGCTCGCCATTCATCCCGGAGATTGTATCGGTAAGGGCTTTCAGGCTTGGAACTACTTTACTTTCGTATTCAATGGCGCCGAGTCTATCAAGGGTATCTGTTTCCGTTCCAAAACCAATGAGCGCCGTATATGATTTATCGAGCTTGAGCAGACCAGTTAATTTTTTTGTCATGCTTCCGATTCCCACCAAAACTAAGCCTGTCGCAAATGGATCCAACGTGCCCGCGTGGCCGATTTTCTGACCCGGGTAGAAGGGCTTAAGTATGCGGATAATATCATACGTCGAAATTCCAAAGGGTTTGTCGATTAAAATGAATTGTGGGCGCGTCATTGAAGTCATCAAAGGTTTCAAAATACGATTTCACAAGTCTGGATACATGGAATATTACCAATCACGATCAGTGAAGGAAACACATTCATACTTTTTCTCGGCCAGTTGGAATTTTTGTGGCTGAAATGGATATGTACTCTTTTTTTCATAATTATTCGTGCCCCCGTGAGTCTCTATAGGGTATCATGCGTGAACGGATATCAATTCTATAAGATCAGCCGAGAAAAAGGCATGAAATGGGGAGAGGATTTTTTGGCTGTGCGACATGTTATAATAAACACGGAGTTTACAATGAACCTTTTAATTGCAGTTTTGCACCGAGACACTGCGGAAGCACTCGGCCTATTTTGTGATATTGGCGAAAGAGGCCCTAGTTCCGCCCAGTATCGTCTTCTAGGCATCTATTTTTGGGATGGAAAAAAATGGAATTTTGAGCACGTGTCCGATGATGACAGGCCCGCTTTACTGCACGTTCACAAGGGCGCGCAACTGCTCATGGAACGGCATCCCAAGGGCTTGGTGTCAGATTTTCAACCTCTAACTTTTCAATTCACAGTGATAAAAGATGAAGCGATATGAGCACGCATTCAGCAGGACGAGATGTGGTTACAGACACCGATAAAAAAATCACGGTCGGCAATACCGTTAAACCGCGACACGATAAAGTTATGCCCGTTGGCCAGCGTGCCGCGAGCCCTCTAACAGTCCGAGGTTATGTCGTGCAATGTCTATTTCAGGATGAAAATAAGTGGCTTTGCAATTTAGCGGGTGTGAATGGCGCATACGACACAAGCGACTTTGTATGCGCAGAATAATTGATGCCCGCCCGGGCATTTTTTGTATGCGTTGATTTACGCCCTGTTTGACTAATGGCCAAATAATATGCTTTAATCATGGTCTTGTATGGAAATAAGAAATATGGCGATTATCGGCCACGCTTGTCCGATCAAAAGTTTGCTTCAAACTTTTGATAATAGGATTGACCACCCCAGTAGTATAAACTCGCAGACTCGTTTAACTACCCAAATGATCAGAAAACTGATCATGGGCGGAGCGGGGCGCGAAGTGCTGATTGCCCGTGCATGGCACATGAATATATGGAAATAAGAAATATTGCGATCATTGCCCACGTTGACCACGGTAAGACTACTCTAACCGATGCCCTTTTGAAGTACGCCGGTGCGGTAAAAGCGGGAACAACAATGGATTCAAACGCGCTTGAACAGGAGCGCGGCATTACAATATACGCGAAAAACGCATCCCTTATCTATAAAGGAACAAAAATAAATATCGTCGACACTCCGGGACATGCCGACTTCGGATCTGAAGTTGAGCGTGTATTGCGTTCTATCGATACCGTGATCCTCGTAGTCGATGCCCAAGAAGGCCCGATGCCACAGACGCGATTTGTATTGAAGAAATCTCTTGAATTAGGTCATAAGCCGATCGTCGTTATTAATAAAATTGATAAGCCCGCCGCGCGGCCGGCAGAAGCGCACGACGAAATCCTCGAACTTTTTATCGAGCTCGGCGCGTCGAATGATCAGCTCGACTTCCCTGTTGTGTATGCAATCGGCCGTGAAGGTGTCGCAAAGATAAATCTCACGGACGAATCGAAGGATCTTTCTCCGCTTCTTGACACGATAATAAAACACATCCCCGCCCACTCTGGTTCAACAGAGGGAGAACTTCAGGCGCAGGTATTTAATCTCGCATATGACGATTTTATGGGCCGCATGGCCATTGCAAGAATTTATTCAGGAGGTTTGAAGGACGGCGCTGACGTATATGCCAAACGCGATAGTGTTGCTACTCGAAAGGGGCGGATTACTAAGATGTTTACGTTTGAAGGACTTTCTCGAAAAGAAATTAAAGAAGCCGGCGAGGGAGATATCGTGCTCGTCGCGGGAATTCCGGACGTTTATATCGGAGATACTTTACTCAATTCTCCCGAAGCCGACACGTTGCCAGCGATCAAGGTGGACGAGCCTACAATCACGATGAATTTTCTTGTGAACGATTCTCCCTTTGGAGGGCGCGAGGGAAAGTTTGTAACGTCGAGGCAGATTCGAGCACGACTCGACAAGGAACTTGAAGTGAATGTGGGGCTCAAAGTCGGAGATGTGGGAACAGGTGGAGAGGAGTTTGAAGTTAAAGGACGCGGTGAACTTCATATCGCAATCTTGCTTGAGACAATGCGCCGTGAAGGATTTGAAATTCAAGTTTCCCGCCCTGTAGTCATTACAAAAGAAGAGAACGGAGTTTTGCTCGAGCCGTTTGAGGAAGTTGTCATTGATGTTCCGGAAGCTGTGGCTGGTACTATCATAAGCACCATGAGCGAAAGAAAGGCAATTCTTACAAGTACGAAAGAACACGAAAGCCGTTCGCGACTTATCTTTGAATCTCCTACGCGCGCACTTCTTGGCTACAGGAATAAATTTTTAATTGACACGAAAGGTGAAGGACTTTTGTCATCGCGATTTCTGGAATTCCGACCTTATGCAGGCGAGATCAATCGCTATAACTACGGCTCGATGATTTCTATGGAGAGCGGCAAAGCCGCAGGATACTCGCTCGAAAACCTTCAGCTTCGCGGAGTACTCTATATAAAACCAGCGACAGAAGTATACGAGGGTATGGTGATCGGAAACGTCACGAAAGGAAATGATCTTTCAGTGAATCCTGTAAAAGAGAAAGCGATGTCCAACATGCGGCAAAAGGGATCTGACGGAATTCTTGCGATCGTTCCCCCGCTTGAAATTACAATTGAGCGCGGCATGGAAATCATGTCAGATGATGAATATCTTGAAATTACCCCAAAAAATGTGCGTCTTCGCAAAAAATATTTGACGGAAAATGAAAGAGTGCGAGCGACGAGATCTCCGAAGAAATAGTCCACATAGATCAGACCTATGTTGCATAGGTCTGATCTATGTGCGTATTTACTCAATAAATAAGGCCTTTATTTCCTCATCTAAATTTTCGTAGCCGAGAATCATATCTTTTGCACAGGACTTAAAATCATTGGGGCTAGCAAATATTTCGGCATATATATCTTTATCAAGAATGACTGAACTAATATCGCTTGCGTAAAATTTGAGACTGGCGAAATTATACTGAATAGATCTCGCGTACATCTCGTCAAAATTTTGTTTAGCCGCAACAATACCACCATCAAGTAGTTCGAGGGGATTCTTCACCATTACATATGCTGCAACGTATCGAAGATAATTATCGTCTAAAATTGTCCGCGACCTATATGCCCCCTGAAATATGCTGCCCTTTTCGCGATGCAGATTATTATGGAACATTGACATGCTGATAGATAATTTTTTTATAAAATCAGAAATACCCCCTTCCACAATTTCCTTAAGTATCAGGTGAAAATGATTTGGCATGAGGCAGAAAGCAAGAATCTTGACCAAAGGCACTCTAGATGACCATGGTTTTGGCCATGCAAAAGACGGGGTATTTAAGGAATCAAGATCTCTCTCCCATCCCTCTCGGTTTTGTTTATCATTTAGATAATACAAGAGACTAAGGAATCTAAGTTTTTCCCGCATGGTTCTTGTAATCGAAAGACCTCTTGCACCTCGCTTTACAACATGAACATAATTTCCGATTGTATATGGCTCTTTCCTCATATTCTACATAGATCTGATCTATGTAGAATTAGTATACAGTATTGTCAGGGTAAAAAGGACATCGCTATGCTGATAATGTTTACATAGGTCTGATCTATGTACTACGTTTTTTCGCCTTGAGACTTTCGGGTATTTCAACAATAATTGACAATTTTTGCCCTGACATTGTTAGCCGAAGTTTATAGTTTCCCTCACTAACCCTACAAATGTTGAGAAATTGATTGTCGTATAATCTCTGCAATCCATATTCCAGATTCTGCAGCCTTATTCCAGCGAGTTCGCGCGGCAATTCGTCGGTCAAAATTTTGATATGCCGACGGGCGTCGAAGCGCATACTCATTTTTGCACCCGTTCGTAGTAGTGCCAGAATTTATTTCTGTACCTTTCCTAAATATTTTATTGGCTTTCTTTGCATGAGTTTTATTACTATACTCGATTTTCGTTTCCTTATGAAGATAGCGCTATCACTGTATCTTCATAAGGAGTAATTGTATTTGAGCGGATGAGTAAATGAAGCTCCCCCAGCAGGAGCTGGGGGTTTCCTGGAAGCTACTTCATACGCCATAAGAATGGCGTCCCACACCAGGCAGAGCCTGGTGTTTTTTCGGGGGAATAAAAAAAACCGCTCATCATATGCGGTAAGGTTGAGTTTATTGAGAGGTTTGTGTTTCTTGATTGTCGACTTAGGTTTCCTCGCTGATCAATATAGATCTGCTGGGTGCCGAAGTTTGTCTATTCTTTGAGATCTTATGTCGCGCAGTGCGCGATATACTTTCGGCGGAGCATTGGCCTCGCAATGGTCAACGAGTAAAGTTGCATGGAACATATCCATGTAGACAAGCTCGTCGAATGATACGCGCAAAAATTTTGCTACAATTTCAAGTTCATCCTCGTCGAATACGTTGGTCGCTCTTTGAAGTTTGTTGTTTTCATATTGCTCGGCTAGGAATCGTATCGCAGATGGATTGTTTCTGTAATCTTTCGTCCTTTTTTTACGGTGAGCGGCTGAAAGAGTCTCGAGGAGAGCATCAAGTTGTTTTTTGTTCATCTACACGCACTATAACACGGAGGTCGCATTTGTCAACTTTATAATGAATATTTTGAGAAACAAAAAACCGCGAGCATTTCTGCCTGCGGTTTTTTGCTTTCAGCGTTCTTCTGCGTTTGATCCCCGCCCGAACGTATTTGAATCCGTTCGGTACGGGAGGGCGCGAAAGTCCGCGTCAATCGGATTAGAACCGGCGGTCGCCGTATCCTCCGCCGTTTCCGCGTGGAGGTCTGTCTCCGCGAGGTGCCATGGGCCTTGCCTCGTTCACGGTAAGCCGACGTCCGTCAAGCTCTTTGCCGTTCCACATTTCTATTGCCTTTTCAGAATCTTCATCCGCCATTTCGACGAATCCGAAGCCTCGAGACTTTCCCGTCATCTTGTCGATGAGGATAGAAGCAGAAACGACTTCGCCTGCTTGAGCAAACGCGTCTTTCAATCCGTCTTGAGTCGTTCCATAGGAAAGACCTCCGACGTATAATTTCTTAGCCATTTATTTTTTTACTTATTGCCACAATATTGTTGTGGCTATCGACAGCCGACCTTCCCTACACCGTGTCTTTGAGAGTTGCCCCTGCACCAACACCGTCTATGAGAAACACTTTCGATGGGTTGTAGTATACGCCTATTTGAGAAAAAAGGCAAGCGCGGAACAGTATATGGTATTTTGTATACGGTATTTGGTATTTGAAAACTAAGAAAAGTGATAATCTGCACCATACTACATACCATATACTCCATACTGAATACCTGTTCTTGGGAGCGTTTCTCTTCCATACGGCCCTACCTGGGTCCGCTTTAGTCGGAAAACAAGGGCGCCTGTACGCAAATCCTCTCCGATTTTATCGACCAGCGAGCGTATGTAGGTTCCGGACGTGACGCGAAGCGAGAATTCAGCGACGAGAACCGACGATTGAGACTCTAGTTTTTCCCGCCATGACTTTATTATTTCTTCTTGGCGAAAATCGCCTCGTACTCTGCCCACGACCAATTCAATTTCTCCGAGAGCGACTTTTGCATTCATTTCGTAAATGTACTTCACCTCCACCTCTTTCACGCTCATTTTCCGCAATGGAATATCTAAATTTTGCGTACCCTCGCGCGCGTGTTTGAAAATAGGTTTTCCACCTACCGTTTTAGATGAATAGTGAGGATATGGCAAATCGTATGTTCCGACTAAATTCGAAATACCTTCCCTCACAGCCTTAGGCTTTGCCGCGGCTTTCCGATTGGACACGATACCCAAAATATCGAGTGTGTCGGATGAAAATCCGAAAATCGAAGTACATTCGTATGTTTTATCGAAGACGAGGAATTCCGGCTTTCTCTCGATATCGCTGTCCGTGAGAATTGGGAGAAGGCCCTCGGCAATCGGATCGAGCCTGCCGGCGTACGTGGAGCGTTTCCCAAAAGCACTTCCAAGTGGCGCCGAATACCGCTCGAGGCATTCGAGCGGAGTTTCCCCTATTTCTTTATACAAAATGTGAATCATTGAATAGTATAAGTATGTAGTATAAGTATTTAATATATGCGCACAAGAAACTAAAACTGCGCCCATGTGTGCTATAATGTTCGCCATGTCTAAGAAAGGTCTTTCGACGAATCCATATAAAGGTGTTCGCGATTTTTATCCGCAGCAGATGGCAGAGCAGAATTATATTTTTTCCGTTTGGAAAAAGATCGCCGAACTGTACGGTTACGAGGAGTACTCGGCATCTGTCTTGGAGCCGACAGAACTCTATAAAGCAAAATCAGGCGAGGAAATTATAAACGAACAGACCTACTCATTTAAGGATCGCGGCGATCGCGAGGTGACGCTCCGGCCTGAAATGACGCCGACGGTTGCCCGCCTTGTGGCGGGCAAGAGGCGTGAATTAGGGTTTCCATTGCGATGGTACTCGATACCGAATCTATTTCGATATGAGCGCGAACAGCGAGGGCGATTGCGGGAACACTGGCAATTGAACGTAGACTGTTTCGGCGCTACGGGCATCGAAATTGAGGCGGAAATCATCGAAATCGCGGACGCGGTTATGAAGGGCTTTGGCGGCAAATCGTCCGATTATAGGATAAAAATAAGCCACAGCGCGTTTTTAAACAATTTTATCTCAAAGAAAGTAGCTGATGCCGAATTGGTCAGTCCCCTGATTAAACTTATAGATCGATCATCCAAGATTGAAACTGATGAATATATTTCGCGATTTAAGAAAATTGCGCCGGCGTGGATTGGTGATCCGATGGAATTTGTTTCAATCTCAAAAGTCAATGAGTCGCTCGCGGGGCTTTCGGAATACAGGTCCATAGCTGACCTTGCGGAGTTGTTATTAGCGCGAGGTATATCTGTCGAAATATCGCCGCTTTTGACGCGGGGCTTTGATTATTATACGGGCATGATTTTTGAGGTATACGACACAAATCCAAAAAATTCGAGATCACTCTTCGGGGGCGGGCGCTATGACAACCTTCTTGAAATATTCGGGGGCGAGAGGGTCCCTTCGGTTGGCTTTGGGATGGGTGATGTAACGATCCGTAATTTCCTGGAGGAGCGAAACTTGTTTCCGGGTTTTAAGTCGACGACGGACATATACATTGGAGTCATAGATAGTGAATCACTCAAAGCGGCGTATCGATTTGCTAAAGATCTGCGAAGTCTTGGTGTGAGGACTTCAATAGACTCCAGTTATCGTAAAGGATCGGATCAAAAAAAATCCGCGTCAAAACTGGCAATCCCGTACTTCGTTCTCTTTGGTAGCGACGAGCGCGATGGCGGCAAATGCAAGGTCAGCGATATGAATGATGGAACAAGTACGTTCTATGACAGCGCCGCGGCTATTGCTGTTGCTCTTAAGAAGAAAAAATCTCGGACATTATGAGGAAGATCGTTTTTGACATTGAAACCTCAAATACATTTTTTGATGTTGGGAAAAATGATCCTGCCTTATTAGACATGTCTATAATCTGTATCTGGGATTCGGAGACCGACGCGTATAGCTCATACCTCGTTCACGAACTTCCGAAACTGTGGCCCGTTATTGAGCGAGCAGATCTTTTGATCGGATTTAATTCAGACCATTTTGATATTCCCGTGCTTAATAAGTACTACCCGGGGGATCTTTTGCAGATAAAGAGCATTGATCTCCTCGCAGAAGTCAGAAAGTCGCTCGGCAGAAGGATTGGTCTCGGTGCGCTTGCAAAAGCGACATTGAAAGTCGGCAAGAGCGGCAATGGTCTTGAAGCCATTAGCTGGTGGAAAACGGGCCAGATCGAAAAGCTGCGCAAATACTGTTTGGATGACGTAAAAATTACGAAGGATCTTTATGAATATATGGTCAAAAACAAATGTTGCTATTATGAGGATGGAAGCGCACTCATGAAAATTTCTATTGATCCGTCACAGTGGGAGACTTTGATTCCTCGAGCCTTAACGCAAACCTTGCCGTTCTAGCTGTACCTTTATAGTCCATCTCCAATCTAATTCCTAACCAGACATATTCAAGAATTGAACTCTGATTAACCAGGGTCACCCCCAGGGCTCTCGCTCTGGCGGGGACTGGCGACCTGGAAGACACCAAATACTATCCATCTTTATTCCACCACCTTGTTACCTTGTTGCAAGTATCGAAGTATCGGAAGTATCGAGAGATTCTTGACACTCAACTACACTA